>JBEHYH010000076.1:0-17570 GCA_048498275.1 Myxococcota bacterium
CGACCAACGCGACGAGTGGTTACTCGGTGAACCCCAATGGCTATGGGCAGGGCTACTACTGCAGCTCCCTCAAGCCGCTCGCCTGCTGTCAGTGAAAGGTGTCATGAGAATCGCCATCGGTACCGCCGCGTTGCTGTTCGCTGTCTCGTGTTCCTCGAAGACCGGGCCGCAGGGGCCGCAAGGCGAAGTCGGCCCTCAGGGGCCCGCGGGCGCGCAGGGCGCTCAAGGCCCGCAGGGTGAGCGCGGCGAAACGGGCGCTCAAGGCGCGATGGGCGCGACCGGCGAAACCGGCGCGCAGGGCCCGCAAGCTCTTCAGGGGCCGCAAGGTGCGGTGCTGGTCGTCGATGGCGGCGTGCTCGTCGGGCCCGCGGGCGCGTCGGTCATCGTGAGCGCGCTGACGTCGGGCGACCCGGCGTGCGCGAATGGTGGCGTGCGCATCACGCAGCTCAGTGACGGCGGCATCACCAACCTCTGCAACGGAGGCCAGGGCGTCCCCGGACCTCAAGGCGCGCAGGGACCGCAGGGCCTTCAAGGGCCTCCCGGCGTGCAAGGGCCGCAGGGTCCGCAAGGCGCGACCGGTTCACAGGGCCAGCAAGGCGCAACGGGTTCACAAGGCGTCGCGGGCCCTGTCGGCCCGGCGGGCGCTCCCGGAGTCACCGCGTCGTTGCTGCCCACCATGAGCACGCAGTGTGTGGCGGGCGGCGTGTTGCTCACGTTCGCAGACGGCGGCACGTCGGCGGTGTGCAACGGCACGCAGGGAACGCAGGGCGCGCAAGGCCTTCAGGGCATTCAAGGCAACCCCGGTTCGCCCGGCGCAACCGGTCCGCAGGGGCCTGCGGGTCCCTCGGGGCCGATGGGCGCGACGGGTCCCGCGGGGCCTCCGGGCTCGGTGTACTTCGTCGATGGCGGTGTGTTGAGCGTGAACCCCAGCGTCGTCACGTTCGCAGGTTTCACGTCGCAATCGTTCACCGGCGACCTCGGCGGTTACCCGGGCGCGAACGCCAAGTGCAGCGCCGACTACCCCGGCAGCTTCATCTGCAGCTCTGGCGACTATGCCCGCGCCGAGACCTCGGCTGCGCCCGGTGGCGCCGGAGCGTGGATCGACGGTGAGCGCGACGACTACGGGCGCCGGTACAACAGCTACTGCTATTCGAACTCCACCGCGTGGACCTACTCGGGGAGCAGCACGTCGTATTACGGCGGTGTGCTCAACACCCTGGGCCGCGTGACGACCACGACCTGCGACACCACGCGGCCCATCGCGTGTTGCAACCGCCGGCGCCCGGTGAGCTTCCGTGGTTTCACGTCGCAATCGTTCACCGGCGACCTCGGCGGTTACCCGGGCGCGAACGCCAAGTGCAGCGTCGACTACCCCGGCAGCTTCATCTGCAGCTCTGGCGACTATGCCCGCGCCGAGACCTCGGCTGCGCCCGGTGGCGCCGGAGCGTGGATCGACGGTGAGCGCGACGACTACGGGCGCCGGTACAACAGCTACTGCTATTCGAACTCCACCGCGTGGACCTACTCGGGGAGCAGCACGTCGTATTACGGCGGTGTGCTCAACACCCTGGGCCGTGTGACGACCACGACCTGCGACACCACGCGGCCCATCGCGTGCTGTTCGAACAATTGAACGTGCTACTTGGGCGCGCATGTCGCGTTGGGACGAAGTCACTTCTCACTTCGAGCACCGGGTCACGTTCTCCGAGACCGATGGCCTCGGCTTCGTGCATCACCGCTGCGCGGCGGTGTGGTTCGAGCAGGCGCGCGAAGGGTTCTTCCGCCGCTTCGGCGTGCCCGCCGCGGAGCTGTACCGCAAGGGCTGGTACCTCGCGTTGCGGCAGCTCAACGTGCGCTACGACAACTTCATCGGCTACGACGACGCGCTCTCGATTCGCTGCGCGTTGACGAAGCTGGGCCGCGTGGCCGTCGACTTCCACTACCGCGTCGACAACCTCACCACCGGCAAGCTGGGCCTGCGCGGGCACACCAACATGGTCGCCGTCGAAGCCGACGTCATCGGGCAGTTGCCGAAGCTGGGGCGCATCCGCTTCGACCGGGAGCCGTTTCAGAAGCTCATCGTGTCGACCGACGACTTCTTCGAAGCCCCGCAGGGCGCGTGGAAGCCGCCACGGTGGGACGAAGCGCCCGAGTAGCGACTCCCGAGCTCGCCCACGTCAGCGACTGGCGGGGGCTGCGGCGGTGGCCGCTCCACGCCCGCGCGCCTCGAGGTACCGCGCGAGGAGCTGCTTCTTCTTCGCGATGGAGCCGAGCGGCGGCGCGGGCGCTTCGACGGTGATGCTGCACTCGTTGATCCACACGAGGAGACCGTTCACCTGCTCGAGGTGGCGATCTTCTTCGCTCTCGCTGGCGGCGCCGTCGCGCAGCTCGACGAGGCGCTTGAGCAGCCGCAGGTGTTCGGGGAACCCGGCGAGGCGAACCTGCAGCTCGGCGAGTACCTGTGAGTCGCCCTTGCGCATCAGCGCGAGCGATTCATGTTCGTCGATGGGGTAGAGCTGCCCGGTCTTCTCGAAGTGCAGCAGGTTGATGGCGTAGAGGTGGCCCCAGACGCAGTAGTCGCAGCCGTTGAAGAACGCCGCGAACGCCGCCACGAAGTGCATGTGCTCTTCGCCGAAGTACGCGTAGAGCTTCGCTTCGAGCGCGGCGAGCTTCTTGCCCCAGCGCAGGAAGCCCTTGATGCCGTGCTGGCGAACGAGCTCCTCGTCGAAGTCGATGTGGTAGCCGAGCTGCAGGTCGGCGAAGGCGCGCGTGGTCTTGATGAAGGCACGCTCGAACCATGTCAGGGCACGCTGGCTCATGCGCCCACCACCTTTCGCCCCTGCTCTTCACGCACCTCGGTCGAGCTGAGCCACCGCGACGCCTGTTCGAGCGTGCTGACGGCCTTGCCGCGCGGGTCGCCCGCGAGGTGCATCACCCACAGCGCGATGCCCCGGAACCGCGACCGTTCATCGACCCACGCCGAGCGGCGAACCTTGGACGCGAACTCGCGCTGCAGCTCGACGAGCTGCTTCTTGGCCGTCTCGGTGCAGTCGGTGACCTGGTTGGTGATGACCAGCACGTGCGTGATGTCGCTCCCGCGGAGCGCCGTCTTCGCTTCGGCCAGCAGCTCGGTGACGATGGGCGCGTCGAGCAGCGTCGCTCCGCACTCGATCTTCAGTTGGCTGTTCTCGACCGAAACCTGAAACGCCTTCATCGCTTGGTGCCGCGAAATACCACCCCGGGTCATTCTGCGTAAAGCCGCGTTTCTCCACATGTACCGACCCATGGGCCGCTGTGAGCGTTGCGGCACCGTTGGAATCAGTGCTGTCTTTTGCCCATCGAAGCCGTTGGCGGGTGCAGTTGAACCCGGCGCAGAAGCCACCAGGGCAGTCGGTGCCTGGTCGGGGAGGGGTGGGTCGCTCGACGCACGAGTGAACCCCTCGGGCCAGAGCTGAAGCGTCTTCTTCGATCACGGATCTCGTCCGTGTTGCCCGAGGAGGTATCGCAATGAACAGCAAGAGAAAGGTCTCCTGGCTGCTGATCGTCTCATCAGCGAGCTGGGCGCAGTTCGCGCCGATCGTCCCGCGCGCGACGGCGACGGGGCAGTCGAGCATCGAGCAGCGCTACGTCTACGCACCGCCGAACAAGGGCGAGTTCGAGATCGAGCTGTCGGTCGGCGCGGCGGCTCCCAATGAGGTCGTCATCGAAGAGCCGGTGATGTGCCAGCCGCAGGCGAAGGCCACGGTGAAGGTCAAGTACGACAAGTCGAAGAACAAGGTGAAGATGATCGCCGACTTCAAGAAGGCGCTCCCGTACCGCATGAGCTTCACGCGGCCGCACGACATCACGACGCAGTACAACCGCTTCCCCGTCTCGGTGAGCAACGGCAAGTGGCAGATCTGGTTCGCCGGCCGCCCGTTCAGCTTCGAGACCACGTTCTATTACAGCGCGACCACGCTCCAGTTGCTGGGCAACGAGGTCGAGTTTCCCGGAGGCCCGCCGCCGAACTCCATCGCCATCGCGGTGCCGACGCTGCACATGATGTGTTCGCCGATGTTCGAGGGCGAGCCCGACGGCGACGGCCACCTCGAGGTCACGTGGGACTACGACAACATGCGCGACTACCTCGGGCGCGGCGGCACGTACTTCGCGTTCCTCCCGTACAACCTGTGCAAGCCCGACGAGTACGGCCCCTACTACGTGAACGGTGGCCTCCCGCCGTCGCTGGCGATGAACTTCGACCAGGTGCTGCAGAGCATCTGGGACGGCTACGGCATGGCCATCAGCTCGTCGCTCGAGCCCGACCCGAAGCCCACGTACCTCGACAGCCGCGACAACACGATGATCGGTTGGGGCGGCGGGTACCCCGGCGCGGTGCCTGACGGCATCACCGTCGACCCGCTCAGCGGCCTCTACCAGACGCGCACGAGCTGCGGCACGCACATCGCCCAGTCGTTCCCCCCCGGCTACTTCAACGTCTGCGGTCAGTGAGGAGCGCCACCATGAAGACTCTCATCGCATCGTTCATCGCGCTCTCGTCGCTCTCCGCCTTCGCGCAGGGGCTCTGCAACAACAGCCAGGCCTCCACCCTCGGCGGCCCGGTGCCGGGGCTGACTCCACAGCAACTCGCGCTCTTCACCGCCGGCAAGGCCGAGTACGAGCGTGACTTCACGCTGGCCGACGGCCTGGGGCCCACCTTCAACGCGCGCTCGTGCGCCGCGTGTCACGGCGGCCCCGTCACCGGCGGGCAAGACCCCGACGGCGTCACCAACAACGTCACCCACTTCATGCTGAACAACCAGGGCAACTGGATGTTGGCGTTGGAGATGGGCGGCCCCGTCGTGCAGAAGCTCTCCGTCGCCAACGAGCCCGGCGGCGCGGCGTGCACCATGGTGCCCGACGCGGTGCCTGCGCTGCCCGGCATCACCACCAGCCTCCGTCACACGCCGCCGGTGTTCGGCTTCGGCCTGCTCGACGCCGTGTCTGACGAGGAGATCCTCTCGTGGCAGGGCAAGAAGCAGTGGAAGGCGCCGGGCGTCATCGGCGTCGCGAACTGGGGCGTCGAGCTGGAGTCGCTCCAGCGCCTGCGCGCCTTCACCTTCGACATCACGCGCAAGCAGCCCGTGGGCGCGCCGCGCGTCGGCCGCTTCGGGTGGAAGGCGCAGACCGCGACGCTCTTCCAGTTCACCACCGAGCCCTTCAACATCGAGCTGGGCGTCTCCACGCCGTACTTCCCCCGCGAAAACACGCCCAATGGCGCGGCGGTGCCGGCGAGCTGTCAGTTCGCGAACGCGAGCCCCAACGACGTCGGCAGCCAGAAGTCGGTGACGCTGTACCAGTTCCAGGCGTTGCTCGGCGCACCTCCGCCCGGCCCGCGCACCCCGGCGTCGTACTACGGCGAAGTGCTCTTCTATGCGGTGGGCTGCGCCGACTGTCACCGCGCGCAGATGAAGACCGCTGATGACTACTTCATGCCCAGGGCTGACGGCACCGCGGTGCGGGTGGCGGCGCTCTCGAACAAGGTCATCAAGCCGTACAGCGACCTGCTGCTGCACGACATGGGGCCCGGGCTCGAAGACGGCCGCGTGATGGGCCGCGCGTCGGGCCGCTTCTGGCGCACCACGCCGCTGTGGGGCATCCGCTTCAAGGACCACTACCTGCACGACGGCCGCGCGACGACCCTGCACCAGTCGATCGCCGCGCACGGTGGTGAGAGCGCGAGCTCGACGGCGCTCTACAACGCGCTCAACACGGCGCAGAAGGCGGCACTGCTTCAGTTCATCGAGTCGTTGTAGCCGTCACGCCGGCGTGAGGTGACCCGCGGGTCGAGTCGCTGTTGAGCGGTTCGACCCGCGGTCGTTATTGCGAGAGCGCTGCGGAAGGCGGCGGTGCTTCAGTTCATCGAGTCGTTGGAGCCGTCACGCCAGCGTGAGGTGACCCGCGGACATTATTGCGAGAGCGCTTTTGCTCTGCGGCCGAACTCCAGCGCCTTCGGAGCGTCGCGATCGAAGTCGGGCGGGCGGCCCCGCGAGTACTCCATCGCCAGTTCGATGCACGCGCCTGCCACGCCCGCGGTGCACGCGCGCTCGAGGAGCGTCATGCCGCCCTTCACGTCAGCGGCACCGAGGCGGCCGTTGAGGCGCGCGGAGCCCAGTCGCGCGCACGCGAACGGCTCCGGCTTCGCGCAGGCCGCTTCGAGCAAACGCACCGCCTGCGCGGCGCGCGCTTCGGCGTCGGCGCCCGCGTCGGCGTCACGCAGCAGCGACGCGAGTAACTCGCAGGCCTCGGTGAGTCCTTCGTCGCACTGTCGCGGGAGCGTCTGCAGCGCGTCGCCCATGCGGCCGGCGCGCACGCAACCACGACCATCGCCCTGGTCACACGCGAGGCCCGCGAAGCGCGTCAGGCCCGCGAGGTCGCGGCCGCCATCGGCCCCACCTTCCACTGCGAAGAGCGCGGCCTCGTAGCACTGCGCGCCGGCGTCGCCCGCGGCACACGCGCCCGCGCAGCTCGTGAGCGACTCGCAGCTCCTCGCGGGGGGCTGTGCACGCTGCGGGCGCGCGATGGATGCACCGGCATCGACCTCGGTGACGACCGGCGCTGGCGCGCACCGACTGCAGGAGCTCAGAGCAACCAGGGCGAACGACATGAAAAGCGAGCGCATGAACCCTCACGACATACACCGCGGGGTCTTCGCGAGGCGGTCTTTGAGGCGGCGTTGCATCGCTTCTTGCCTCGAGCTGCCACCGCCGACGGAGGTCTCGAACGCCTTGAGCTTCACCGCAGCGCCGAGGGCTTCGTACAGCTTCTTGAGGCCGTCGCTCGAGGAGGCGACGCCCTGCTGCAGGCGTTCGAAGGGGAGCCGTTTCAGAAGCTCACCGTGTCGGCCGACGAGCTCTTCGAAGCCCGCGGGGGCGCGTGGAAACCGCCGCGGTGGGACGAAGCGCCCGAGTAGTTACGGGCAGGCGACCGTGCCGGTGAAGAAGCCGACCATGTTGTTCGTGCCCGACTGATTCGAACCGAGGCAGGTGGTTGCGTCGAAGGTCACCTCCGGCACGCTGCGGTCGCCGCGGAGCTGGCAGCTGTCGCGCGCGGTCTGGTCGAGCACGTAGTTGCCGTTGCCGTCACACGTGTACGCGAACACCACGCAGTTCATGTACGCGTTGTTCTCGAACTCGTTGATGGGCACCGAGTCGCAGTCGATGGGCACCGGCCGGTTGCCGCCGCAGTCGAACCCGTAGCCATACGCGTACTGGTGGTTCTTCATCGCGTTGCACACCGCGAGGTTGTCGGCGGTGCCCGGCGAGAGCGAATCGACCTTCACCTTGATGGTGCCGTCAGCAAGGCGCGCCACCGGCATGCCCGATTCACCGTTCGCGATGCGACGGAGGAAGAAGTCGAGCGTCGGCGTGCCCGTCGAGGTGAACGAGAAGCTGTACTTCGAGTTGCGCAACTCTTCGGAGACGTGGAAGTCGAAGTCATCGAGCGCGCCGAAGTTGGTCGTCGCGTCGATGACGAGGCCCGGCTTCGCGGTGACACGCAGGCCGTCGGTGGTCTCCAGCGCGGCGAGGTCGACTTTGCGGCCGAGCGCAGCGTTGAGATCGACCTGCAGCATCGTGGTGGAGCCCGACTTGAGCGTGCTGGTGGTGCCTCCGAGGCTCACGTTGTTGAGCTGGTAGTTCGAATCGTCGAACAAGAAGTCTGCCGTCAGGCCTGCCAGCGACGCGTCGATGGTCGAGGTGGCGGCCTGGGCGAGCCCGAACTCTTCACCCTTGCCGGTGTAGTGCCCGTTGCCGAAGTCGAGCTTCGCGGTGATGCGCCTGGAGGGCGCGTCGACCCGCACCTGCACCGCCGGCGACCGCGCCTGCAGGAAATACGAGCGCGAGGCCATCGACGTGGTGTTCCACGAGAGGTTGAGGTCGCTCAGGAGGCTGACCGAAACGCTGAAGTCGAAGTCTTTGTTCTTCTCGAGTTTCAACTGCAGCTTGCCGCTCGCAGTGCCGCTCAAGAACGGTTCCTGATTCGGGTTGAACGCGCGCTGCATGATTTGCGCGACGTCGTTGGCGTGCGCGAGGTCGAGGTCGATGGCGATGCTCTTCTTCGACACGAGGTGGAAGACCGCCGCTTCGACGTGGTTGGTGCCGAGCAGCACCGCGATGTCGAGGTCGCCCGACACTTTGAGCTGCGGCGTGAGACCGTCGATGGTGTCGGCGCAGCTGGTGTTCACCACGCCGTCGTTGCCGACGCAGACGTCGACGCCGCGCACGTTGAAGTACACCGCGCCACCCTCGGTCTTCACCACGTTGCTCTTGTCGAACACGCGGCCCAACGACTTGCCCGCGACGTCGGAGCCGGTGTCGAAGTTTGAAACCGCCGGCACGTAGATGGCGCTGGTGTTCTCCGTGCGGCCGCGGCGTACGCCGAACGTGCCTTCGAAGAACTTGTCGACCGATTGCCAGTCGTTGGTCTGCTCGGCCGACTGCCACGCTTCACGAATGAGCGACGAGGTGTCTTTGGCCGTCTTCTCCGCGACCACCTTCGGGTCGGGTGGGCAGGCGAAGAGCGTCGAGAGCACGGCAACTGACACGGCAATGCGGAGCGATTTCATGAGTCCCCTGTGGAGCGGCGACTCATACCCAGAGGCTCTCAGTCGGGGCAATACGGTGCGCGGCCCGGTTCTCAACCTGCGGGTGCGAGCAGCTCGAGAGTGATGGCGGTCGTGAACGCGTGGAGCTTCACCGCAGGCCCCATGAGCTCGTTCAGCGCGTTGATTTCGTCACTCGAATAGATCTTTCCCTGCTTCATCCGGTCGAAGGCGGGTTCCCACTCGTTCCAGCTCTGGGCGTCGAAGCGCACGAAGGCCACGGTGAAGATCGACGGTTGAGGCGACCATTCGAACGTCACCTTGCGACGAACGAAATGCGTGATCGTGCCGAGCTGGCCCGGACCGCGCGCGACCATGCGTGCGTGCCCGGTTTCTTTCGGCTCGAGGCCTCCGTCGCGCGCCACCAGCTTCACGCGCATGCCGACCTTGAGCGCGCCGACCGCTTTGTCCGGCAGCTTCGTGTCTTCGACCTTCGGTGCGGCACCTGCGACGGCCGACAGCAGGACCAACGTGAAGGCGAGCCGCATGCGTGCGTTCTACGCGTTCTTCCTGCGCAGATTCCACGCGAGCAAGGTGACCGCCCCGGTGAAGCACACGGCTGAGCCGAACAGTGAATGGTGAATGCCGACGCGGCTCCCGACGAGACCGACGGTGATGCCGCTGAACGTGCGCAGGCCCATCGCCGCCATGCTGTAGAGCCCGAGCACGCGACCGCGAATCTCGTTGGGCGCGTTCATCTGCACGATGGCCTGCACCATGCTGCTGAACGAGAGCTCGAAGAAACCCGCGGTGAACAGACACGCGATGGCGATGGCGTAGGTGCGCGTGGCCGCGAAACACGCGAGCGCGAGCCCCCAACCGAACGCGAGCTTGAGCGCCGATTGCGGCGTGGTCGCGAGCAATCCACCTCTGCGTTCGAGCACGAAACCGGCGAGCAACGCGCCCGCAGCATCAGACGCGAGCAGCATGCTGTACGTGAAGTCGGCTTCAGCGCTCCCGAGGTCACCCGCGAAGCCCGGCATCTGCGCCTGGTAGCTGTTGCCGACGAAGAACGACGCGCAACCCGCGAGCAGCGTCATCGCCGCCAACACGGGTATGGTGCGCACGTCCTTGATGGTCTGCACGATGTCGGCCCAGCCGCGCACCGCGCGTTTCGGTCCGGTCGCTCCCTGGAACTTCGAGCCGTACGGCGCGCGAATGAGCCACAGCGAGAGCGGCAGGTAGAAGCACGCGTTCAGGAGAATGCCGCCGTCGGGTTTGAAGAAGTGCATCACCGCGCTGCCGACCGCCGGGCCGACGAACACGCCGAGATAGCGGAACGTCGCGTTGAGCCGCACCGCGCTCTGCAGATTTTCGGGGCCCGCGATGCCGTAGAGAATCATCTGCTGCGAGGTCAGCCACAGCACGCCGGAGCACCCGTGCAACACCAGCAACACCATCGCCTTCTCTTCGGTGAGCGTGTCGGTGATGAAGAAGTAGCCCCAGCCGAGCGAGACGGTCGCGAACAGCGCCATGCCCATCTGTATGAGGCGGCGTGAATCGAAGGCGTCGTTGAGCGCTCCGACGGCGACCGAGAAGAGCAGGTACGGCAACCAATGCGAGACGACCGCGAACCCGGCGAGCGCGGGCGAATGGAATTTCTCCCAGCAGACCCAGTAGCTGATCACGTGCTCGATGTTGTCGCCCATCATCGCCAGCATGTTGGTGATGACGAACGTGCGGAACGCGGGGAGCTGGAGCGCGCTGCGCTTCGGTGAATCACTCATCGCGCGTCGTATAGCTCGCGCCACACCGAGCGCGGTTCGTCTGTCGCGACGCCGAGTTGTTCCGGCTGATTCGAGCCATCATCGAAGGTTCGGAACACGCGGTCCCACAGCACGGTGTGACAGCCGAAGTTCGAGAACTTCACGACGAGCGCGTGATGCAGGGCGTGGAACCGCGGGAAGTTGATGAACCAACCGAGCACGCCGGGCGCGAGGTCGAGGTTGGCGTGCGAGAGAATGCCCAGCACCGCTCCGAAGTACGTGGCGGACACGATGTCGTCAGCCGGAGCGCCCAGCAGCATCAGCGGCACCGTACGCACCACGTGAAAGAACACGTTGTCGATGGGGTGCGTGCGCAACGACTTCACGCCGGTGAGCTCGGTGACGACGTGATGGGTCGCGTGAAAGCGCCAGAGAATCGGTACGTGGTGCGCGGCGCGGTGGAAGAGGTAGTTGCAGAGCTCCATCACCAGAAACGCGAGCGGAACTGACAACACGGTCTTCGGCCACACGCCCTGCGATGGAACCACCGCTTCCAACTTCTTCGAGACGAACCAGATGATCAGCGCGCTCAACTGCGTGATCACCATCACGTAGAAGAAATCGCGCGAGAAGCGTTGTGCGGCTCGAACGCCGCTGCCGTAGTTCCACGAATCGCGCGCGGGAAAAATCTGTTCGGCGATGAAGATGACGAGCAGCGTGCCGATGAACACCTTCCAGCTCGCGACCTGAAACCACCACGCGAGCACCGCCGCGCTCAGCAGCGCCGGCACGAACAGATGGCGAAACAACTGCTTCACGGTTCGTCGACCCAACCCGTCGTTGTGAGTCGCTGCTTTCGCACGCCGCCATCGATGATGATGGTGAGCTCCTCCGTCGGGAGTCGCTGCGAACTCCCACGCCATACGCGCTTGCCTTGTTCATCGAAGGTCCACGAACCGTCAGTGTTCGTGGTCGTCACGCTGAGCGTCGCGCCTGATGTGTCGATTGTTTCCACACGTGACCCGACGCCGTTCTTTCTGACTTCGACGGTACGCGTGAGAGGCTTCCCTTTGGTGTCGAAGGTGAGTCGCTCTTCGAAGCGACCGTCTTCATCGCGGTCGAACTGCATCGCGACGGGTTTTCCCTCGGTGTCGAACTCCTGTGACTCTTCGAGCAGTCCGTTGGCGTTCATGTCGCGCCAACTGGTCACCACGCGCTCTTCGGCGTCGTACGCCTTTTGAATCTCGAAGAAGCCGTCGTGATTGAAGTCGCAGTTGATCGCGAGTTTGCGGCCCTGCTTCGTGAGTACCTGACAGTCCTTGTCGAGTTGGCTCCATCGGCCGTAGTGCTGCTCTTCCCAGTCGACGACCTGTTTTTCCTGCCAGAGGAGTACGGAGAGAATCGCGGTCGACGTCGCGAACAGAATCGCGAGCAACCATGGTGCGCGAATCGGCTGCGTGACCGGAGCGACCGGCTTTTCCGGCGAAACAGTCACTGCTTCGAGCGCTGCGCCGCAGTTCCAACAACTCGCGAAGTTGGCCGGGTTTTCTTCAGTGCACTTCAGGCACACACGTACGCCGGTCTGCGCCTGCACTTCATTCACTTCGCGAATCACCGCGCGCGCACGTTCGACATCGGTTTCCTCAACGCGGACTTCAGGCAGTTCGGCACCGATGGGAATCGCGCCGGTGAGCGCGCCACGCGATTCGCCGGAGATCTCGGCATCAATCTCCGCTTCTTCCAGCGCGCTCTTGAGCAACTGCGCTTGCCACAGCGGCACCGACGCCACGCGAACTCGACTCATGTGCCGGTGTTTAGCGTGTTCGCGCTGAGTAGTTGCCGCTCGCGAAAACACGCGCGTGAAGTTCGTCATACGTTCGCGGCATGAAGCGCCGTGTTCTTCTGATTTCCGCAGCCGTGGTGGTGAGTTTCGTCGGCTTCGCGCTTTTCTGGTGCAACGCAGAACTCCCGGCGCCCGCTCCGGGCACGCACGCGAGTGCATTGTTGTCAGTCAGCAGAAGCGGCGTGCGCGACTGGAGCGACACGCTCGTCGATACGACGCGCAAGACGCCGGCTCGCCGCGAGATTGCTGAACTCCCGTCGCGAACGCTGAAGGTTCACGTCTGGTTCAACGACGACGCGAAGAACGCGCCGTTGATCATCTACAGCCACGGCTTCGGAGGGAATCGCGATGACCTGTCGTACGCGACCGAGTTGCTCGCCGCGCGCGGTTACATCGTGGTCGCGCTCGACTTCCCGTCGACCAACACGTTCGTGAAGGGCGGCCCGCTGCTCGAAGACGTGGTCAACCAACCCGGCGACGTGCGGTTCGTTATTGATCAACTGCTCGCGTTCAATCGAGACGCGAAGCATCCACTCTTCGGGCGCATCGACGAGACGCGCATCGGTGCGATGGGTTTGAGCCTCGGCGGTCTGACGACGCATCTGCTGGTGTTCGATCCACTCCGGCGTGATGAGCGAATCAAAGCTGCGGTGTCGATCGCCGGTCTGCGCACGATGCTGACGCCCGCGTTCTTCGAAGCGCGCACGCTGCCGTTTCTCGAAATCGGCGCGACCGACGACAACGTGGTGTTGTTCTCAGACAACGCCGCGCTGGTTCCGCACGACATCGCCGGGAGTCGATTGATTGCGCTCTCGCACGGCACGCACGCCGCCTTCGCCAACGTGTTCCGATATCTGCGCTTCATCGAACGGCCCGACGACATTGCGTGCAGCTTCATCAAGAAGAACACCCCGACTGACGGCAAACCGCGCCGATGGACCGAGGTGTTCGGTGAAGCGCCGGGCCTGATTCAAGACCCCGAGCCGCACCTGTGCGTCGAGCAGCTCAACCCGCGCTTCATGGACCCGCGTGAGCAACATCGACTCACCGCGCTCGCCGTCGCGTCATTCTTCGACAGCGTGTTTTCGCCTGACGAAGCAATTCGTCGCGAATCAGAGAGCTACCTGCACGAAGGGCTCGCGAAGGAGTTCTCAGACGTGAGCGTCGTCGAGAGTCCCCGGTAGGAAGAGAGCCATGGCGGGTCGCGGCTTCCCCAACATTGCGCTGGTGAGAGACGCGCTGGGCACGCTGGTGCCGGCCATCAAGAGCGGCGCGTTGCCGCCTCCGCCGCTCGAGAACTGGACCGGAGACGTCGGCTTCCCCATCGCTGACGGCGTTATCGCGGTGCAGACGCTCGCGCGCAAAATCGCGCAGGCGTATTCGCTTCAGGTCGACACGGTGGTCGTCACCTTCCTCGAGAACATGAAGGAAGCGGGCCGCGTGGAACTCGGCGGGCCGGGGCAGCGCGACTTCTTCATCGAGCTCAACAGCGCGTATCGAGAACGGCCGCGGGTGATGAGCGCGATTCTCGGTCACGAAGTCGGGCACATCTTTCTGCATCACCATCGGCTCCACCCGCCGCCGGGTTTGCCCGCGGAGATCATGACCGACACCGTCGCGGTGCTGTACGGCTTCGGCGCGGCGATGGCCGACACGTTTCGCGTGACCGAGACCACGTCGCAGAGCGGCAATGTCATCACCACCACGCGACGCACGGAGCAGATGGGCTACCTCACGCCCGACGAGGTCGGTTACGCGCTCGTACGCAGTGGCTTCGCGCGCCTGGGTCTCGTCATCGACAGCGCGGCGGCGCGCGACGCGTTCTTCACCGGCTCTGATTTCGCGCGGAGCGAATTGAGCGCACCACCGCTTCGCATCACGCCGTGGTGGCGTCGGCTCGCGTATCTCGTGCGCCGCTGGTGGGCGGAGATCCACAAAGCAACCGACACGCTCTCGTCCGCGGAGTTCTACCGGCTGCAGGTGGGCAAGGTGATGTTCCGCTGCGTGGTGTGCTGTCAGGCGATTCGCGTGCCCACGCGCGCGAAGCTCACGGCGACGTGTCCTCGCTGCAAGGCCGAACTGCCCTGCGATACCTGAGGTCACATGCTTCCGACGATTCTTGGCGCGCTCACAGAACACCCGCATGTCGACGACTGGGTTCAATCGGAGTTGGTGCAGGTCGACGCGCTTGGTGGGCATCGGTTTCGGTTCGTCTTCGAAGACCTGCGTCGGCAAAGGACCCAGGCGTCGCGAGGGCGATCGCAAACGCACTCCAACCCGGGCTCAACTTGCTGGTCGCTGCCGAAGCGCACGTGTTTCTCTACGTTTCAAGACACGATGCGGGCACGTCGAGTTCGGCGACAGCATTCACGTGCACCAACACAAGGGGCGCGTGTACCTCTCGCTCGAATGTGAATGCGCCTGGGAGCGCGAGCACGGACTTCAACTGGTGTTCCGTGACGGAGTGGAACTCGTGAAGGTCGGGATGTTCGACGGGCATCTCACGAAACGAACACGATGACGTCTACCGCTCCATCTTTTGAAGTAGCGAAGCTCAGTTTTTGATGTCGAACAGCGCGACGTAGATCAATGACGTGGGCGAGATTTGCATCATGGTGACGCAGTCGGCGCTGATGATCTGCCCCGCGAGCGCCGCGAGACGCTGGGCATCTTGCTGCGGGCCTGAATGACGCTCTTCGGTGAGCGATTCCAACGAATGGGTGCGGCCGAAGGCGCGCACTGCTTCGAGCTTCTCGGTGAACTTCGCGTCGATGCTCGGGTTCGCCCAACTCCACAACCACGAGTCGCGGGCACTCGACCATGAACCGAGCACCGTGAACGCGCAGCGTTCGAGCTCACGCCCGTCGCTGGTGATGGAAGCGAAGCCGGTGTCTTGATTGATGAACACCTGGGTCCCCCGGAGCCGTTCGCCGTGAGACCACATCGCGCGCTCGGCTTTCGCCACGAGGTCTTCGACGCCAGTGAGCACGAGTCGTGACGTCGGCATGAACACCAGCGCGAGACTCGCTTGAATCGCTTCTCCGAGAATTGTTTCGGAGCCGGGCATGAACGCCGAGCCGCCGATGTCGAAAGCGTCGTCGAAGGTGAAGCCGTCTGGCGTCTCCTCCAGCGCGCTCCGGAGATTCAGCTCGAGCTCGTTGTTCGTTGCGGTCACCGTCATGCGACCGTCCTCGATGAAACACGCGCCCCAGAAACTGCCGGGCTCCGTCTCCGGCATCGCGTCGAACTCCTCGTGCGAGAGGAAACGAACCTTCGGCCGCTCGGGGTGTCGAACGATGACGTCGAACGGCCGCTTGGCGTTGAGCTCAGCGAGCGCGATGCCCATCAACGAACCGCTCAACAGCGCGAGTGCTTCGAGCCGGGCGCGTGTCGTGTCGTCAATCTCTGCCGGCTTCTTCTTCCAGAATCTGAAATCCATCGCCCACCTCCGCTGGAGAGGACGCGAACCTACAGCGTGCGCTCGTACACGCGGAAGGTCTTCACGTGTTTTCCGCCGGTGGTCTGCAGCATGCGGTTGACCAGCGCGTCGTCTTCCATCGCCCAGCCGAGCTCGCCGCCCTGGTAGCCGAGCTTGAGCGCGTTCTTGAACGTCTCATGCGCGAGCAGCGCGTCGATGCCGCGGCGCCGCCAGCCATCCTTGATGCCGAACAGCAACCCGCGCAGCCGATTGATGGAGCGCGTCTTCCAGATGAGCTTCGCGAGCCCGAAGGGGAACAGCTTGCCGCCCGCTTCTTTCTGCGCGGGCTGAATGTCGGGCACCGTCAAACAGAAGCCGACCATCTCGCCGTCGACTTCGGCGATGAGGGAGAGCTCCGGTCGCAGCATCAAGAGCGGGCGCAGCCGGTTCGCGATGAGCATGAACTCCGCGTCGCTCAACGGCGCGAACCCGAACCCCGTGGGCTTCATCATCGAGTTGAAGATGCCCAACATCTGCCGCGCGTCGCCCTCGGCCTTCATGAGGTCCAACTTGCGCACCGTCACCTGACCCTGCGCCTTCACGCGCTCGGCGAGTCGCCGCACTTTTTCCGGCAGCCCGCCGATGGCCTGCACTTCGTACGAGTACAGGTCTTTCAACTTCGTGAAGCCGTTCGCCTCGAAGAGCACGCCGTACCAGGGCGGGTTGTACGGCATCAGCATCGACGAGAAGCGCTCATGCCCGAGCACCTGCACGCCGGCGTCGTGGTGAAACGCGAGGTTCACCGGGCCGATGCAGCGTTTGACGCCCTGTCTCCGGAGCCACGAGAGCGCCGCATCGAACAGCGCCGCAGCGAGCCCGGGGTCGTTCTGTGATTCGAACAAGCCGACGAAGCCGTCGTTGGTGCCGTGAAAGCGGTTGTACCGGTCGTCGACCACCGCCGCGACGCGGCCCACCACGCGGCCGTGTCTGCGCGCGAGAAAGAACGTCGCGCGCGCTTCGCGGAAGAACGGATTGCGCTCGGTGTCGAGGAAGTCCTTCCGCTCCACGATGATGGGCGGCGCGAAGTTCTCGTCGCCCACGTAGTGCTCGAGCTGAAAGCGGATGAACTCGTCTTTGGCGCGCGCTCCGACGACCTCTTCGACCGACACGTCGGGTGCCCGTACCGCCAATCTCGGAGCCCGGACCTTCGGAGGCTCGATCGGCCTGGATCTCGTCGGCGCCATGGCGCACCTTGTATGTAACGCGGATTTCGCGGTCAATTTGAGCAACTGTTTGCCCAAAATGGCTCAGCGAAGTTTCAAGCGCTTAACTGACAGCCGTTCATGCGTCGAATCGACACAGCAGCGCTTTCGAGGCCCTTTTGTGAGGTTTTAGAGCAATATATTGCTCATATTTGAAGGTTTCGTGGCGTTCATCGGCGGATCTCTAAGTGAGCTAAGAAATTGAATTTACTGTGTCATTTCGGGTTCTCGAGCACCGCGTAAGGCGCGTTCCAGCCCATCGATGCGGTCAGATCGTTCCTTGACCCTCCGGCAACCCAAATTTATTGCGCACGTCGCATTCACACGCCGTTCGCGCCGGAGAGCCGCTTGAAGATCTACGACTACCCCAACCTCATCGAAGCCATCGACGCCGGGCAGGGCGACACCACCCGCGGTTTCACGTTCACCGACCGTGACTCCGAGGGCACGCTCTACAGCTTCGACAAGCTCCGCGAGGAGGCGATGCGCCGGGCGGCCCACTTCCGCAGCTACGGGCTCAAGAAGGGCGATCGCCTCGCGATGGTCGTGCCGGACGGCGAAGACTTCGTGCCCACGTTCCTGGGAGCGGTGTGGGCCGGCATCATCCCCGTGCCGCTCTACCCGCCGCTCTCGCTCGGCAAGCTCGACTCGTACACCGACACGCTGGTGAACATCCTCACCAAGTCGAAGCCGCTGTACA
>JBEHYH010000077.1:0-17562 GCA_048498275.1 Myxococcota bacterium
TCAGGCACTGCGCTGCCGAAGAAGCTCGGCATCAAGCGCGAACACCGTGTCGTCGCGCTGAATGCGCCCGATGGTTTTCTCCCTGACGTGAAGTTCGGTACGCGGCTCGCGAAGGCCGACGTGCTGATCGCGTTCATCAGGGAGCGCGCGGCGCTCACGAGCGGTTTCAAACGTTGGGCGGAGTCGATTCCGAAAGAGGGCGCGGTGTGGGTCGCGTGGCCGAAGAAGGCGTCGAAGGTGCCGACCGACGTGACGGAGAATCACGTGCGTGAAATCGCCCTCGCCACGGGCCTCGTCGACAACAAGGTCTGCGCGATCGATGAAGTCTGGTCCGGTTTGCGGCTGGTTTACCGTTTGAAAGACCGCTGACTCACTTCTCGACGGTGGCCTTCAACTGTTTGAGGCCTGCGTCGAAGTGTCTGCCGAGCGTGGCCTCGAGCGAACCGACGAAGACACCGCCGAATGCGGGGAGTTCGCCGCTGTCGCGCCAGGTGACGAGCGTCGAACCGCCTCGAGGCTGGAAGGTGAAGGTCGCGTGGGCGTTCACCCGTTCACCATCGAGCGCCTCAGACAGACTCACGTACCCGGGAATCACGGAGGTGACTTCGAGAGACCCGCGACCCATCACCGGCCCGAGCCATGACCACTTCGCGCCCACGCCTTGCTGCGGCCCTTCGAAGGAAAAACGCGCGAGCGGGTAGTGCGACTTGTTCCACGGTGACCAGTCTTGCCAGCGATGCAGATCGACGATGTGGGGGACGATCTTCGCCTCCGGCGCGTCGATGACGATCGATCGTTCGACGCTCCACGTGCGGGGGAGCGCGGCGAGAACGGCGGCGCTGACGAGCGACATGGCGAGCACGGCGATTGCGATCTTCTTGCTCAAGGAGGGCGGCTTCATACAGATGCGGTCCATGGCGCGCTACGACGCATCGAACGCGAAGGTCTTCGTCTTCACTTTCAAAGATGGGCTGCTGTCGGCGATGGCGCACGACCTGAAGCTCGAAGTGACGCGTTTTGCGATCGATACGGAAGGCGTCAGCGAGTTCGACGCGAACTCATTGCGCGTGGTGACGCCGATGAGAGACGGCGCGGAGTCGAGCGGGCTGCTCCCGGCGGCGCTCTATGGAGAGATCGAGAAGAACGCGCGCAACGAGGTGCTGAGCGCGAAGAAGTTCCCGCAGGTGCGCTTTGAAACGGTGGAGCAGGGCGACTCATTCGTGCGCGGAAAGCTCACGCTGCACGGAGTGACGAAGGAACTGCGAGGTGCGCGAAACGGAAACGCTGCTGAGTTCCGTCTCGACGTGCGCGACTTCGGCATCAAACCGTTCACCGCGATGCTGGGCACGTTGAAGGTGAAGCCCGAAGTCGTCGTGAACATCTCCCTCTCCCGCTGAGCGGGAGAGGGTTGGCCAGTGCCGCACTCATCACGCAGCCGGCGTGAGCGCGACGTTCGAAGCCGGGGCAGTCTCCTGCTTGTGCGCAACGGGCGCCGCGACTTTGCGCTTCTTTCCTGCGGTCTTGCTGCTGGTCGGCACGGCGACGCCGAGGTTCAGCAACACGACTCGGGCGAACGACACCGCGTTCGACAGGTGTTTGTACGTTCCGGAGAATGCCTGGCTGGCGAGATCCAGCTCCGCGGATGCACGCTCGAGGTTCGCGTCGCCGGTGCGGATTTTCGACAGCACGCGACGCATACCCTCGGCGATGAACTTTCCTCCTTTGCCCTGCGCCTCATACCGCGCCGCGACCGCTTCCACCGACTCCCGCCATGATTCATCTTTCGGCGTGAAGTTGGCGATGGAGATGATGTCGAGGATCTCTCCCATCGCGACGGCGGTGGGCAGCAGCTTCGTGCCCAGAGACCGCGCCTTCTTGACGTTGGCTTTCGCCTCGGAGACCGATTTCTGCGCGCGCTCCAGCGCATTTCTCTCGTTGGTCAGCTTCGTCTGGTTGGCGAGCAGGGCGGCGTACGCCTGCTTCGCGTTGTCGTGGCTCTCCGGCTTGAGCAGAGCCAACAACATGGTGGTCGCTTCGTTGATGACGTCGTAGCGGTTGATGGGGACCGCGGTGTGAGTGCTGTCCATCTTCAGGGTGAGGCTCATGTTCGTGCTTCCTTCGGTGTGCGGGCCGGTGAATTCCGACCACGAAGGCTCTATGAGCAGGACGCGGGCCAAACAGTTTGGAGCCGTGACGCGCACTTGCGGGCTGAACCCCGTCCGCGGCGGCAGACTGGCGTCTCGATCCGCGGACGGTCGGCGTTTGAGGCGTCAATTTGCCAAACCCCTTGGCAAATCAATCGGAATCACGTCGCCGAATCGAGAGCTGAACCGTACGGCGCTGCGGGTTTGCCAAACTCTTTGGCAATCGATTCGCGTCGCACGCCTATAACCCGCGCGAAATGGCGACAAAGCGGTCTTCGAAGGGGAAGAGTGACACCGGCAGTTCTGATGCGGTCGTCGGGTTTGAAGAAAAGCTGTGGCAGATGGCGGACAAGCTCCGCAACAACATGGACGCTGCGGAGTACAAGCACGTCGTCCTCGGGCTCATCTTCCTCAAGTACATCTCCGATGCCTTCGAGGAGCGTCACGCGGCGCTGGTGGCCGACAAGAAGTCGGGTGCCGACCCTGAAGACGCTGACGAATACCGCGCCGACAACATCTTCTGGGTGCCGAAGGAGGCGCGTTGGTCATTCCTTCAGGGCCAGGCGACGCAGCCGAAGATCGGCAAGCTCGTCGACGACGCGATGGTGGCCATCGAACGCGACAACACGACACTCAAAGGCGTGCTGCCGAAGGACTACAGCCGCCCCGCGTTGGACAAGACGCGCCTCGGCGAGCTCATCAACCTCGTCGGCACCATCGGGCTCGGCGACAAAGACAACCGCTCCCGCGACGTGCTGGGCCGCGTCTACGAGTACTTCCTCACGCGTTTCGCGGCGGCCGAAGGCAAGAACGGCGGTCAGTTCTACACTCCGCGCGGCGTGGTGCGCGTGCTGGTGGAGATGCTCGCTCCTTACAAGGGCCGTGTGTACGACCCGGCGTGCGGCTCCGGCGGCATGTTCATCTCGTCGGAGAAGTTCGTCGAGGCGCACGGCGGCCGACTGCGCGACCTCAGCATCTACGGGCAGGAGTCGAACCACACGACGTGGCGCCTCGCGAAGCTGAACCTCGCGATTCGCGGCATCGAGGCCAACATCGCGCACGGCGACACGTTTCATTCAGACGGCCACAAGGACCTGAAGGCCGAATACGTGCTCGCCAACCCGCCGTTCAACGACAGCGATTGGGGGCAGACGCGGCTGAAGGAAGACGTGCGGTGGAAGTACGGCGTGCCGCCCGCTGGCAACGCCAACTTCGCGTGGGTGCAGCACTTCCTCCATCACCTGACGCCGACCGGCATCGCCGGGTTCGTGTTGGCCAACGGCAGCATGTCGTCGCAGCAGTCGGGAGAAGGCGAGATTCGTCAGGCGATCGTGGAGGCTGACCTGGTCGACTGCATGGTCGCGCTGCCCGGGCAGCTCTTCTATTCGACACAGATCCCCGTGTGTCTGTGGTTCCTCGCGCGCGACAAGAAGAACGGCCTCGGCGGGCGCGGCAAGAAGATGCGCAGTCGTCAGAAGGAGACGCTCTTCATCGACGCGCGCAAGCTGGGGACGCTGGTCGACCGCGTGCATCGCGAGTTGAGCGACGACGACATCGCGAAGATCGCCGACACGTACCATCGCTGGCGCGGTGATGAGACTGGCAAGTACGAAGACGTGCCCGGGTTCTGCAAATCAGCAAAGACCGAGGAGATCGCGGCGCACCAATTCGTGCTGACTCCCGGCCGCTACGTCGGCGCCGAAGAGGTCGAGGATGATGGTGAGCCGTTTGACCAGAGGATGAAGCGTCTGGTGGCGACGCTTGAAGGCCAGTTCGCCGAAGGTGCGCGGCTGGAACAGGAGATTCGCAAGAACCTCAAGGGGCTCGGCTATGGGCAGTGACTGGCGGACCGCGAAACTTAGTGACGTCTACGAGTTTCGTTCTGGGCTCTCTAAGCCGCGAACCGCGTTTGGAACCGGGTTCCCGTTCCTCACGTTCAAAGACGTTTTCTACAACACGTTTACTCCAGAGATTCTCGGCGACCTCGTTGTCTCGACAGAGCGCGAGCGCGAACAAGGCTCTGTGCTTCGTGGTGATGTGTTCCTGACAAGAACCAGTGAAACCCAGGACGAACTCGGAATGAGTTGCGTTGCGTTGCGCGACTATCGCGACGCGACCTTCAACGGCTTTTGCAAGAGATTGCGCCCAAAAAGGAGCAACGAAATTCTACCCGAGTATGCGGGCTACTATTTTCGGAGTCCCAGTTTTCGCAGAGCAGTTACCGCGATGTCGTCGTTGTCGACACGCGCCAGTTTGAACGAGGAGATGCTTGAGCGTCTCGCTGTCGTGTTGCCTAGCTTAGCGACGCAGAGAGCGATTGCCGACGTTCTCAAATCGCTCGACGACAAGATCGAGCTGAACCGCAAGACAAACGAGACGCTGGAGGCGATGGCGCGAACGCTCTTCAAGTCATGGTTCGTCGACTTCGACCCCGTGCGCGCCAAAGCAGAAGGTCGCGCCCCCAGCGGCATGGACGCCGCGACCGTCGCGCTGTTCCCCAGCGAGTTCGTTGAATCTGCTCTCGGCCCAATTCCGGAGAGATGGTCCGCTACTCCGGTTTACGACATCGCGAAGTACGTCAACGGTGCGGCGTACAAGGCATTCGAGCCGAACGACGAGCGACGTGGTCTTCCCATCATCAAGATCGCTGAACTCAAAGCCGGCGTGACAGCGCAGACGAAGTTCTCGGACGTCTCGATGCCTGAGAAGTATCGACTGCGTACTGGGGACATCCTGTTTTCGTGGTCAGGCAATCCCGACACATCGATCGATACGTTCATCTGGGCGCATGGCGATGCATGGCTGAACCAGCACATTTTTCGAGTCGACCTGCACAGCCCGAATGATCGCTCCTTTGTTCTCGCGACGCTCAAGTACCTTCGGCCCGCCTTCGCCGAGATCGCGCGCAACAAGCAGACGACTGGTCTAGGCCACGTCACCGCGGGCGACATGCAGCGCCTCTTGGTCGTGAATCCCGATGCCGGCGTGCTCACCGCGTGGGAACGTCTCGTTTCCCCTCTGTTCGCAGCCACATTTCGCAACGAGCTCGAGTCACTCACGCTGGCGCGAGTTCGTGATGAGTTGCTTCCTCGTCTGCTCTCAGGCGAGGTGTCGGTTACGCACGGCGAACGACTTGCGGCGCAAGTTTGACGGAGATCTCACCGTCACCCGATACGCGCAGGCGTCTATCTGCGCGAGCGAGCTTCTCGATGGATTGCGCCGTTGCGCCCTGAATGGTTGCGAGCTGCTTCTTCAGCTCATCAAGGCGGCGAGGCTTGCGCAGCAGGAAACGATAGACACGATCTTCGAGACTCAAGTCGTCACGAACTTGTAGAACGTCATCGAGGTTCTTTTCGAGCTTGAACGCCTTGGCTTGGTGGTCAGCGAGATCTTTCGCGAAACTGTTGAGGGGTTCGATGATCCCTCGGGTGATTGATGCCTTCTGCTCGGAGGACAGCACCGACCAGACGTAGAGGCCGGCACCTCCGAGCGCGAGCAGAACCCCTGGGCCTACCTTGCGGCCAAGTTCGAACGCCATCGTTGCAACGATTGCCGTCGATCGTGTTCTCCCTGCGCTTTCGGCTGTCTCCCGCGCGAGGTCACGGGCATCGAGTAGCAGATCGCGTCGCAGATTCGTTCCAGGCCGAGCAACTCGACAGTACTTCTGGAGGTCGGCGTCGGCAGTGAGCACGAAGTCGGCTCGAGCCCACGAATAAAGTCGCGCGTAAGGCAGGTCTTTCGGGTCTCGCTTCGCAAGCTCTTCGAACTCGCTGGGCATACGTGCCGAGTCTGGTGGGTCGGGAAGTATCTGAATGCGTCGAAAGAGCGGCGCCGTGTGCTGTTCGATTTCATCTGCGCTCCAGCCTGCTTCCCAGAGCTTCTCGACGACTTCGACCCTCAGAAAGTCCGGAGCGATGAGCAGCCAGAGTGTCGAGTCCGCCACTTCTTCGATGCTCGTTCGTGCCGTTGGATTGTGGAAGCGGCGGCGCTGCTTCGCGGCATTGATGACTACGTTTGCGTCGACGACGACCAGTCGTTGCTCTGGGGTGTCGTGGAGCATGAACTCGTAGCCACCAAGCATTTCGCGAAGGACCCCCAGGTACTCGGAACGAAATGTCATGCCCATGGTTCGCTTCCTATCAGCCACCTCCGACATCTCAGGGCAGCTTGCGCCCCCGACGACGAGTCTTCGTTGAGTTGTCTGACGAAGTTCGATCAAGTGCAGGTCATGGGTGCCGAACCGAAGAAGCCCGTCACGCCGAGTGACTTGATTCTCTACTCGACGCCCACCGGCGCGGTGAAAGTTGGCGTGTTGGTTCGCGATGAGACTGTCTGGCTCACGCAGAAGTCGATGGCGGAGCTGTTGGGCGTGGGCGTCGCCGCCATCAACAAGCACCTCAAGAACATCTTCGAGTCAGAGGAGTTGGAGGAGCAGGCAACTTTTTCAAAAATGGAAATAGTTCAGCCGGAAGCATGGACGCAGGCGCCAGACGGCAAGGTGCTCAAGTCTGATGTAGCCGTCGCGAAGAACTATCTGAGCGAAGACGAACTCTCGCAGCTCACTCTGGCTACCTCGATGTTGCTGAAACACGCGCGCGTAATCGAGTGCCCATGCACATAAGTGACTGGGCGCTGTTCCTCACACAATTCCTGACGCTGTCTGCGTTGCCGGTGCTGCAGGACAAGGGGAAGATCAGCTCCGAGATGGCCAGGTTGAAGGCGGAGAGTTTGCAGCGTTTCGTGTGCGGCAAGACGCTGAATGCGAGTCAGACTGCGAGCGCGTGGTGAAGGAGCCGAAGCAACGCATGGACAAGGGCAGTCGAGGGAAGAAGCGCTGATGCCATCGTTCAACGAGGCGGTGGTGGAGGAGGCAGCGCTCGAGTGGTTCGGGGCGCTTGGGTATTCCGTCGTTCGCGGGCCAGACATCGCGCCCGGTGAGAGCAGCGCTGAACGTGCGAACTATACAGACGTCGTGCTCGAAGGGCGGCTGCGCGAGGCGCTGTCGCGGCTGAACCCCGGTGTCTCGTCCGAAGGGCTCGATGAGGCGTTCCGCAAGCTGACGCGCATCGCGACTCCGCAGCTCATCGACGCGAACCACGAGCTTCATCACTACCTCGTGAACGGCGTCAGCGTGGAATACCTGCGCCCCGATGGCACCGTTGGTTACGACCCGGTGCTGGTCATCGACTTCGACGCGCCGGAGCGAAACGACTGGCTCGTCGTCAACCAGTTCACCGTCACCGAAGACGGTCACACGCGTCGCCCAGACGTCGTCGTCTTCTTGAATGGCCTGCCCATCGCGCTCCTCGAGCTGAAGAACGCCGCCAGCGAGAACGCGACCGTCGATCACGCGATTGAGCAACTCCAGACGTACAAGCAGGAGCTGCCATCGCTCTTCACCTTCAACGAGCTGCTCGTCGCCAGCGATGGGCTGCATGCGCGCATCGGCACGTTGTCATCGAACCGCGAGCGCTTTCTGCCGTGGCGCACAATCGAAGGAGAAGACGTCGCGCCCGGCTCGGTCGCGCAGCTGGAGGTGTTGATTCGGGGCGTCTTCGAGAAGCGGAGGCTGCTCGATCTGCTTCGCTACTTCATCGTCTTCGAAGACGACGGAGACCTCGTCATCAAGAAGGTGGCCGGCTACCACCAGTTTCACGCGGTCGCGCGCGCGGTCGACGCGACGTTGCAGGCCTCGAAGCCTCGAGGCAACCGCCGCGTTGGCGTCGTCTGGCATACGCAGGGCTCCGGCAAGAGCCTGACGATGGCGTTCTACGCAGGGCGCGTGGTGCTGCACCCGGAGATGCAGAACCCGACGTTGATCGTGCTCACGGATCGCAACGATCTCGACGAGCAACTTTTCGGCACCTTCGCGCGCTGCAAAGATCTGCTCCGCCAGAACCCCGAGCAGGCAGAAGATCGTGCGCATCTGCGCGAGCTGCTGAAGGTGGCGTCGGGCGGCGTGGTCTTCACGACGATTCAGAAGTTCATGCCGGAGACGAAGGGAGACACGTTCCCCCTGCTGTCTGACCGTTCGAACATCGTGGTCATCGCCGACGAAGCACACCGCAGCCAGTACGACTTCATCGATGGGTTCGCGCGCCACCTGCGCGACGCGTTGCCCAACGCCTCGTTCATCGGCTTCACGGGCACGCCCATCGACGCTGCCGACAAGAACACCCGCGCAGTGTTCGGCGACTACATCAGCATCTACGACATTCAGCGCGCGGTCGAAGACGGCGCCACCGTGCCCATCTATTACGAGAGCCGGCTGGCGAAGCTGGAACTCAGGGAAGAAGAGCGACCGCACCTCGACGAGGCCTTCGACGAACTTACCGAGAGTGAAGAACTCGAGGGCCGCGAGAAGCTGAAGACGAAGTGGTCTGCGCTGGAGGCGCTGGTCGGCACCGAGAAGCGGCTTCAGCTCATCGCGAGCGATCTCGTGAAACATTTCGAGGCCCGCCTGGAGGTGATGGACGGCAAGGCGATGGTGGTGTGCATGAGCCGGCGCATCTGCGTCGAGCTCTACAAGGCGCTGGTTGCGCTGCGACCCGACTGGCACGACGAGAGCGACGAGAAGGGCGCCATCAAGGTGGTCATGACCGGCTCCGCGTCGGACCCTACGGACTGGCAGCAGCACATTCGCAGCAAGAAGCGGCGCGAAGCGCTCGCCAAACGACTCAAGAACCCGAATGACCCATTCAAGATCGTGATCGTTCGCGACATGTGGCTCACGGGCTTCGATGCGCCGTGCATGCACACGATGTACGTCGACAAGCCGATGCAGGGGCACAGCCTCATGCAGGCGATCGCGCGAGTGAACCGCGTGTTTCGCGACAAACCCGGTGGCCTCGTCGTCGATTATCTCGGGCTCGCCGACCAGTTGAAGAAGGCGCTCCATACGTACACGGAAAGCGGAGGCAAGGGAGAGACTGCGCTCAATCAGGAAGAGGCTGTTGCTCTCATGCTGGAGCGCTACGAGCAGTGTTGTGATCTGTTTCACGCTTTTGATTGGGCCGCGTGGGGGCAGGGCAGCGCGGCTGCATGGCTCACCGTCATTCCCGCGGCGCAGGAGCACGTGCTTGCGCAGGAAGACGGCAAGACGCGCCTGTTTCAAAACGTCACCGAGTTGTCGAAAACGTTCGCGCTCGCGGTCCCTCACGCCGAAGCGCTGCGCATCCGCGACGACGTCGGCTTCTTTCAGGCGGTACGGACCGCAATCGCGAAGATGGATCAGGGCGCGCGGACCGCGCCACGTGACATGGACCACGCCATCCGTCAGATCATCTCGAATGCCATCGCCAGCGATCAGGTCATCGACATCTTCGCGGCAGCTGGGCTGAAGAACCCCGATATCTCGATTCTCTCCGATCAGTTCCTCGCGGAGGTGCGGGGCATGAAGTACCGCAACCTCGCGGTGGAGCTACTTCAGAAGCTCCTCAACGACGAGGTGAAGGCACGGTCGAAGCACAACCTCGTGCAGTCGCGCTCATTCGCCGAGTTGTTGGAGAAGTCGGTGCGGCGCTACCAGAACCGCGCCATCGAAGCTGCGCAGGTCATCGAGGAACTGATTGAACTGGCGAAGGAGATGCGAGCTGCCCAGGCGCGCGGTGAAGCTCTCAAGCTCACCAACGATGAGCTGGCGTTCTACGAGGCGCTCGAGGTCAATGATTCGGCTGTGAAGGTGCTCGGTGACGACACGCTTCGCGATATCGCGCGCGAGTTGGTCGACACCGTGCGCAAGAATGTGTCGATCGACTGGACTGAGAAGGAAGGCGCACGCGCGAAGCTGCGTGTCATCGTGAAGCGCATTCTTCGCAAGTACGGCTATCCACCCGACAAGCAGGAGCAGGCAACGAACACGGTGCTCGCGCAGGCCGCGTTGCTGTCGGAGTACTGGCTGAACGCGAATTGATGGGCCCTTTGCGCCCCGATTGCCCGGCGATGCAATCGTTCAGCTCGTGCGTCGTACGCGGATTATGGAATTCCAACCGGTGAATCTCCCTGAACTGGCGGGCGTGGTGATGGGCATGATGATGGTGCTCATTCCGATTACGGGTGCGACCATTCGCTTCGCTGCGAAGCCGCTGGTGGAAGCGCTGACGATGTCTGGTCTCTTTCAGCGCTCCGCCACCGCGCTTCCCGCCGACACCGGCCGGCTCGAGCGACGTGTTCTCGAGCTTGAGCAGGAGTTGTCGAAGGTGAAGGCTGAGAAGGCGCTGCTCAGCGGCGTACCCACGGCAGAACTTCGCCTGCGCGGTTGATTGCAGACAGCCTCAAACGAACGAAAATCCCACCGTAGAGATTTGTTCCGAATACGATTGTAGAAGCAGGGGACTCGAGAGTCTTCGATTGCTGAAACTCGTATTTGGGAGGCGTCGATGGGGTTTGAAGTGCGAGAGCTTTTGGAGGGCAAGGGCCCGCCGACCACGGCGGTCGCAGGCGATTCGGCGCGTAGTGCAATTGGGTTGATGCGCCGCTTTGACTTCAGCCAACTTCCTGTCGTCGACGGAAAGAAGGTGATTGGTCTCGTTTCGAACGAATCGATCCTCCGTCAGTTGCTTCATTTTGAGTGTTCAATAGAGAAGCTGACCGTTCGCGATGCGATGGAAAAGTGGACCCGCATCGCTCCCGACGCCGCGCTCGATGAACTTCTCGACGCACTCTCGGAATCGTCCGCTGCGCTCGTCGTCGACCGAGACGATACGCTGCAAGGCATCGTCACTGACTACGACATGACAGCTTGGTTCCGGGAGGGCATTGAGGATCGGATGCACCTTGCGGATGTTGAGCAGGGCATTCGCAGGCTCGCACTTCGACCATTCGAAGGTGGCGTAGCTTCGCCAGCGCTGAAAGCTGCAATGCGTTCACTCGGCGCCGCTCAGCAGAAGAAGGCCTTCATGAAGGCGCTGAGCGAACTTGGAGAGAAGATCGACCACGCCAAGTCGCTTGAGGCATTCGAAAAGCATTTCTTAGAAGACCGCGATTTCGATCGACTCACCTTTGGCGATTACATCCAACTGTTGGACGACAACGATAGATGGGCGAGTCATCTCGGCGCAGTGTTGGGCGATAAACGTGGTGCGGTAGTGGCGGTATTGAATCGCGTAAGAGCTGCGCGCAATGCCATCTCGCACCTGCGTGATTTGACGAACGAACAACGCGAAGACATTCGTGAGTCGGCGAAGTGGCTCGCTCGAATGCTCGGTGGTGAAAAGCCCGTAGTCGGGACAACCACCATGAAGACCGATGACGCGTCGTCTGTGCCTCACGGGCCTGGTAGCGAGGTACGACCATCCGTTGACGATGAAGTCGGCGCCGATGAAGCGACGTACACGCCATTGAGTCGCTTCCTTCAAGATTTGTCTGATGGTGTGACCGCGCTCGAGATGCCTTTCAAGAATGTCGAGTCAATTCTTGGACGGCCGTTGCCAGCTTCCGCGCGCCGTCACAACGCTTGGTGGGCGAACGATTCAACGAGTCACACTCAGTCAAAAGCCTGGCTGGAGGTTGGTTGGCGAGCTTCTGTTAGCCTTGAGGAGCAAGTGGTCGTGTTCGAGCGCCTGGAGGGCGAACGTCAACAGGCTTATGCGCGGTTCTTCGCACAACTGAGCGCACAGTTGAGGAAGAGGGCCAAAATTCCCGTTTCAGCAGCGCAAGCACTTGGGCGAAGTTGGCACTATCTCGCGAGCCTTCGCTCAGCTGTCTCGTCGGTCGGATGGATTGGCAGCTCTTTTGCCCGCGGAAAGCGGTTTCGCGTAGAGGCGTATCTGCATACCGGCGATGCGACACGGACCAAGGCTCTGTTCGATGCACTTCGTTCCGATGGGCCGGCGATCGAATCCGAGATCGGAGCGCAACTCGAATGGGAAAGACTCGATCACCGCGAGGCATCGCGCATCGCGCGGTACTGGGATGTGTCCATCGATGCAGAGGAACCGCAACTTCAGCGCGTGATGTTGGAAGCAATTGAGGTTGCCGAGCGACTGCACGACGCTGTGAATCGTCGTCTGGCGGTCAAATCAGCGTCTCCTCAGCCGGCTTCGTAAGGTCGACGGACAAGACGTCAGATCGGTTTCTTGATCGCCGGCCGGATCTGCGTGCGGCCGTCGTCGTCGCTTTCGGTCGCGAGGTCTTGCAGCCGCTGATTCGTGGTGCGCAACCGTCGCGACAGCTCGCGACACAGGTTCTGCAGCACCATCACGTACCCGGGCACGTCGTCTTGATACAGCCGGTACAAATCGCGATTGCCGAGCGAGTAGAGCAGCGACGGCTTCGCCGCCACGACGGTCGCTGAACGCTTCTGGATGTCGATGAGCGTCATCTCGCCGAAGAACTCACCCGGGCCCATGCGCACCATCTTCATGCGCCGGCCGTCGGGCGAATCGCGGCACACCAGCGCTTCACCTTCACGCACGATGAACATCGCGCGGCCGGCTTCGCCCTGCTTGCAGACGTCTTCGCCTTCTTTGAAGTGATGCTCCCCGAGCAGCGCGATGATGCGCTTGAGCGTCGACTCCTCGAGCCCGCCGAAGATGGCGATCGAAGGCAGCCACGTCAGGAGATCAGCTTCGTCTTTCACGTCGTACGCACCTTGGTGAGCTGCTGAACCGCTTCACCGAGACCTTCCAACGTCAGTGGGTACATTGGAAATACGCGCCGCAGCACGTCGATGGTCGGCTGCCACCAGCCTCCGGGCGCTTCGGGGTTCAGCCACGCCGAAGCCTGAAAGTGCTCGCGGAGCCGCATCATCCACGTCACGCCTTCGACGCCTTCATCTTCCTGCCAGCCTGAGACCGTCATCAGCTCCCAGGGCGCCATCAGCGCGTCGCCGACCAGGATGAGTTTGTGTTTGCGGTCGGTCTCCGCGAAGAGCTGCGAGATCTTCAGCGGCTGCGACATGCGCGCGTCTTTGTAGACGCGGCCGTAGACGCAATTGTGGAAGTAGTACGTGCGCAGCTCGCGGAAGTGCGTCGCCTTCTTCGCCGCGGTGAAGAGCCGTGAGACGAGGTGGGCGTACGGGTCCATCGAGCCGCCCACGTCCATCAACAGAATGACGCGCGTGTTCGATTTGCGCGGAGCCCGCGTCACGACCTCAAGCTCACCGAGGTTCTTCGCGGTCTTGTCGATGGTGTTGTCGAGGTCGAGCTCGTCGGGCTGACCTTCTCGCGAGAACGCGCGCAGTTTTCGCAGCGCGAGCCCGAGCTGACGAACATCGAGCACGAGGTCATCGCGGTACTCGCGGTAGTTGCGTTGACCGGCGACGGTGACAGCGCTCCGCCGGCCCGCGCTCCCGCCCACCCGAATGCCGGGCCGTGAGACGCGCCCATTGTTTCCAAATGGAGAGGCGCCCGACGTCCCAATCCACCGGTTGCCGCGGTCGTGGCGCTCCTTCTGTTCCTTCAAACGTTCTTCAAAGAGCTTCTCGAGCTCCGCGCGGTCCAACTGCTCCAGCAACGCGCGCTCTTCCGGCGTCAAATCGGGCAGCCGCTCCTTCGCGTCGCGCAACCAATCGAGCAGCTTCTGCTGCAGTTCCAGCGACTTCGGCTCGATGCCTTCGAAGAACTTGCCGAACGCTTCATCGAACGCGTCGAGGTGTTTCTCGTCGTGAATCAGGAGCGCCCGCGCGATGAGATAGAACCCATCGAGTGAGCTGTCGTGCAGGCCTTTGGCCAGCGCCTCGGCGAGCGCGACGGCTTCCTGCGTGCCGACCGGCACCTTCCGCGCACGCAGCTCATAGAGAAAAGGGATGAACATCACGCCCTCGTGCGCTTCGGGCCTCCGAACGCCTCGGCGAACGCGAGCAGATCCTGCTCTCGTTTGAGGAGCGCGCCAAGGAAGGGCAGTTCAGCGTCGAGCTTCACCGTGGAGATGCCCGCCGACTTGAGCGCGGCGATCCAATCGACCAGTTCGCTCGTCGAGGGCCGCTTGCGGAGCCGCGTGAGCGCGCGCAGCTCGTAGAAGATGTTCAGCGCCTGCTCCGAGAGCTTCTCGTTCAGCTTCGGGTGATGCACGTCGATGATGCGCTTCATCAAGTCAGCGTCGGGGAAGTCGATGAAGTGGAAGACGCAGCGCCGCAGGAACGCGTCGGGCAGGTCTTTCTCGTTGTTCGACGTGATGATGACGACCGGGCGTTCCTTCGCGACGATCTCCTTGTCGGTCTCGATGACGCGGAAGCGCATGCGGTCGAGCTCGTGGAGCAGATCGTTCGGGAACTCGAGGTCGGCCTTGTCGATCTCGTCGATCAACAGCACCACGCGCGACGACGCCGCGAACGATTCGCCCAGCGGCCCCATGCGGATGTACTTGTTGATGTCGCGCACGTCGTGATCGTTGAAGCGCGAGTCATGAAGACGCTGAACCGCGTCGTAGACATAGAGGCCATCTTGCGCGCGGGTGGTCGACTTCACGTGCCAGCGGAGCAGGGGAAGCTTGAGGGCTTCCGCCACAGCCTCCGCGAGCAGGGTCTTGCCGGTGCCGGGCTCGCCTTTGACCAGCAGCGGCTTTTCCAACACCAGCGCGCAGTCGACCGCAGACCGCAGACTTTCGTTGGTGAGGTAGCTCGAAGTTCCAGAAAATCGCATGTCGTGGACGTTAACCGCCACTGCGCTACCGTGCGCCGCTCTTTCTTCGAGGGGACCCCATGTTCAAATGGAAGTTGATGCTCAGCACGCTGCCGATGGTGGCGGCCGTGACCGCGGTGAAGGCGATCATCGAGTTTGTGTTTCACACCAAGGGGGTCGTGGAGTTCGGCGACGTGGGCATCGTGCTCACCGCGGGGGTGTTTCTCTCGGGCTTCGTGCTCGCGGGCACCATGAGTGACTACAAGGAAGCCGAGAAGCTGCCCTCGGAGGTCGCGATCACGCTCGAGACCATCGAGGAGATCTTCGTGCTCGCGAGCACCGGGCGCCCGGCGCTCGCCGTCGGAGAGCTCAAGCGTGAGACGCTCAAGCTGGCTGACGCGATCAAGGCCTGGCTGCTGACCCAGATCACCACCGGGCAGGTCTTCGATGCGCTCACGCAGATGAACGTCGTCATCCGCAAGCTCGAGGCGAATGGCGCGGGGCCGTACGCGTCGCGCGCGGTGCCGCAACTGTTGATGCTCCGCAAGAACGTCTCGCGGATGGACGTCATCCGCCGCACCGGGTTTCTCCCGGCCGCCTACGCGCTGCTCGAGGTCCTGCTGGCGATGATTCTGCTGCTCCTGCTGACCGCGTCGTTCAAGAGCGTCATCGCCGAGTTCATTCTCGTGCCGGTGGTGACCCTCGTGAACCTCTACATGCTGCGACTGATCAAAGACGTCGATGACCCCTTCGACTATTCGGCCGACGGGCAGAAGCGCGGCGGCGCCGAGGTCGACCTGTTTCCGCTCGACGAATACCGCGCGCGGCTCGCCTCACGGCTCGACGTGCAGTGACTCGTGGTGCGAGAGGAACGCGGAGAAGCCCGCGCGCGATTCGAGCCGGAAGTCAGGCAGCCGCGCGAGGGCTTCGGCGCCGAAGTGGTACTGCTCGATGACCAGACTCGCGCGTACTTCATTCGGAGCGCCGTCGAACGCGTTCACCTGATGCGCGAGATCTCCGCGGAAGTGCAGCAGCGTGTTCTCTTTCGGCGTCACGCGCGTGATGGGGGTCGGCCCGTCCCACAACTGCAGGTCGCCGCCGCGCGCTTTCGGCACCGAGAGGTAGAGGACGCTCACGACCTCGGGCATCGCCTCTGATTCTTCGGCGGGTTTTCTCAGCGTCGCGTCGACATGGCGCTTCACGTTGCCGCCTTCGCTCACGAGCAACACGTTCAGGTACCACGCGTTGGGGATTCGCGTCAGCGTGCGAACCCACCACGGCGTCATCGCGCGAATCGAAGGCGCGCCGAGTACCGCGTCGAGGTACGGGCGCAGCGCGGGGAAGCGCTCCGTCGCCTTCGTGCGGCCTTCTTCCTTGAAGATGACCGCGAACCCGCGGCTCGATTGGAAGGGGCCGGCCAGCGTGCTTCGATCGACACCACGACGACGCCGGTAGAGGCGGGGCTGAGCTGGGCCATCCAGAAGGTGCGGCGCAGCGGCGGCGCGCGCGAGGGCGGATTTCCGGGTGCTTCAAAAATAATAGCGCAGTTGCCAGATTCGGCGCTGACTGGTGGCGTAAAAGTAGCTCAAAAACGTGTTGGACTGGTGGCGTTGGAGCGGATTCCGGTGCGCGAGCACACCCCGCTGCACAACGCCGCTGGCGAGCTGGTCGGCGAGGTCACCAGCGGGCTGCTCGGCCCCACCACCGGCCGGCCGATCGCAATGGCCTATGTGCAGGCAGAATGCTCGGGCCTCGGCACCCGGCTGAACGCCATCGTGCGTGGCAAGCCGGTGACGATGGAAGTGACGGCCATGCCTTTCGTGCCGCCGCGCTACCACCGGGGCTGATACCCATCCCCCCTTTTTTTACGAACACAACGGAGAAAAACCATGACGCTGAAGTACACCCGGGACCACGAATGGCTGGAGGCCTCTGGCAACGTTGCCACGGTCGGCATCACCCAGCACGCGCAGGAAGCGCTGGGCGACGTGGTCTTCATCGAGCTGCCCGAGGTGGGCAGCACCATGGCCGCCGGTGATGTGGCCGGTGTCGTCGAGTCGGTGAAGGCCGCTGCCGACGTCTTCATGCCGGTCGACGGCGAGATCGTCGAGGTGAACGAGGATCTGACCCAGGAACCCTCGATGGTCAACACGGACCCGCTGGGCGACGGCTGGCTCTTCAGGGTCAAGCTGTCCAACCCCGCCCAGCTCGACGCGCTGATGGACGAAACCACCTACACCGCGTTCGCGAAGGACGCCTGACCGCATGCCCGACGCCCTGACCGAACTCGAGAACCCCGGCGAATTCATCGCCCGCCACATCGGCATCACGCCGGACGACGAGGCGCGCATGCTGGCCGTGGTCGGCAACGCCTCGCGCGCCGAGCTGATCGCCGGCATCGTGCCGCCGTCGATCGCGCGCCGGTTGCCGATGGCGATTCCGCCGGCCGTCACCGAGGCCGCCGCGCTGGCCGAGCTGAAGGCGATCGCGGCGAAGAACCAGGTGTTCAAGAGCTTCATCGGCATGGGCTACCACGGCACCCACACGCCGGGCGTGATCCAGCGCAACATTCTGGAGAACCCGGCCTGGTACACCGCCTACACGCCCTACCAGGCCGAGATCTCGCAGGGCCGCATGGAGGCGCTGCTGAACTTCCAGACCATGGTCTGCGACCTCACCGGCATGGCGATCGCCAACGCGTCCATGCTGGACGAAGCCACCGCCGCCGCCGAGGCGATGACGCTGGCCAAACGCAGCGTGAAGAGCAAGAGCAATGTCTTCATCGTCGCCGGCGACTGCCACCCGCAGACCATCGAGGTGGTGCAGAACCGCGGGTGGCCGCTCGGCATCCAGGTAAA
>JBEHYH010000078.1:0-17276 GCA_048498275.1 Myxococcota bacterium
CGCACGCGTCAGCGTGCCCGTAGAGCAGATGAAACGCGCGTTCGATCGAACGCCGCCCGGCGCCGCCCGTCGAAACGAGCGTGCCGTCGATGTCGAACAACAGAACCGACTTCACTTCGCGCGGCGCCGGCGAACGAGCGCGAACACCCCGAGCAACGGCCAGGCGAAGTCGACAGGCGACGAGCAGCCGCAGCCCTTGAACGCGGTGCGATCGATGGTGCTGTCAGCTCCCACGCTGGGGATTTCCTTCGTCGTGTCGTCGGTGCCCGCATCAGGCACGCCCGCGTCGGTACCGGCGTCAGGTGAACCACACGTCGGCTGCGGGTCGAAGGTCACGTTCAACGCCGACAGCGTCGCGCCGCCGCCCGGCGCGGAAACCGCCACGTACACATCGGAGCCGCACGGCGCATCGACGTTCACGGTCGCGGTCAACGTCGTGTTCCCCGTGGCGGTGAGATCCTTCGTCGCGTCCATCGTGAAGTTCGCAACACCAGAACGCGTGACGACGATCGGCGCGCCGACCTTGGTGCGAACGTGAATCGCCGGGCCCTGCTGACCGAACCCACCGCCCTGCGACTGCGCCGTGAAGTGCACCGCGGAAACCCCCGCCGCACCCGGAACTCGGAACTGCAATGGGCCGGGCACCTGCGACGACGCGCCCGTCTGCGCGATGCCGAAGTACTCGCGCGGCAGGTTCGCCGAGCCGACGTCGATCGCCTTGGTGCAGCCGATGACGCCGCGCGCGCTGAAGAAGGCCGTCATCTGCGCCGGCGCATCGGTGATGGAGGGGAACGCTTCACCCACGCGCGCCGCCATCGCCGACGCCATCATCGCGAAGTCGGCGTTCGGGGTGATCGACACCAGCATCGCGTAGAACGCGGCGTCGAACGTGTGGCCGTTGTCGGTGCCGGCGAACGGGCCGCTGCGGCCGTCCCACAGCGCTTGCGAGACGTGCATGCTGTCTTGATGCACCTCACCCCAGAGCACGTTCGGGCACGAGTCGTGATTCGTGAGGCGGCGGAGGTAACCGTCTCGCGCGATGCCGGGCGCTCCTGAACCCGCGACCGCGCGCGGGCCGAAGTACGGGCCGACGTCGGGGTTGTTGTTGAACGAGGCGGCGACGTAGTCGGCGAAGCCTTCGTGCAGCGCGCCGCCTTCGTTGTTCGCGCCCCACGCGTCAGACGCCACGTTGCCGAACGACAGGCCGGCGGTCGCGTAGACCACGCCGTGACCGAACTCGTGCTGAATGACGGTCGCGTCGTACGCGGCGTCGGCGGAGTTCCCCTGGAAGATCAGCAGCGTGTCGGCTCCGGTGTCGAAGCCCGCGATGGGGATCTGCTGGAACTGCTCGCGCGGCATGAACGCGGCGTTGTCGATGCGCGTCAGCGTGTTGGCGACGCACGTGTGGCCATCACCGATGGGCGGCGGCAGGCAGGTGAAGTCAGACTGCAGCTCATTGAAGTTGGGGAACATGGCGTTCGACCAGACGACCGGCTTCACCGGCGGGTTCAGCTTCTCGTCGCGCATCTTGAAGCTGCCGCCCGAGAGAGCGCGCACCCAGTCGTAGACGCGATTGACGTGGAAGAACGAATGCACCTCGGCGAACTCATCGGAGTTCGCGGGGTCGGCCACCTCGACGTCGGTCTGATTCGCGGGCGGGTCGACCGGCGAGTACACGAAGTCGCCCGACGGGTTCGTGAGGTTCGACGCGCGACGCAGGCGATCGCAGACCGCGACGTCGTAGTTGACCGTGCCCGAGAGGGGGATGCCCAGCGTCGCGAGGTCGACGGTGCCCTGCGAACGAACCGCGCCGGCATCGGGGTCGCAGTTCTTCGTCGGGCAGCAGTTGTACATCGTGAGCTGCGTGCCGCAGAGGTGGTTGCCGGTGTTGGGGCTCCGGTTCACGCCGCCGTCTTCGAGCACCAGCGAGCCCGCATCGGTGAGGTCTTCACACATGTCTGAAATCATCGAACCGCCGTCGGCGTGCACGAGCTGCGCGAGCACCGTGGGCGTCAGCCCCACGCCTGAATCGAGACCGCCGGGGCTGATGGGGTACACGTGCGCGTCGAGCGCGGCGTGATGCACGCGGTCTTGACGGAAGATCGTCTCGCTGGTCACCGCGTCGATCGCGACGTACCAGTTGCGGCGCAGGTCGAGCGTCTGCACGTTCGCCACGTAGCCGCGGTGCAGCTCACCCTCGGCCGGGAAATAGAACGCCTTCGCGCCGCCGAACGGCACGCCGTCAGGGCGAATGCCGACGAGCGGAATGTCGCGAGCGGCGAGCTTCATCGCCTCGTCACGCGACATCGCCTTGCCGTCTTTCACCTGCGCGAAGTCGACGAGGCTCGACGCGACCTGCGTCACGCGGCGCTGCGCGTCGACCGTCACCACCAGCTTCGCCTCGAAGACGTCGAGGTCTTTCACCGTCTGCTTCAGGTGCACGCTGGCGCCGAAGCGCGTGGGGAAGACCTCGACCACCTGCAACGTCGAGCCCGCGGGCAGGCCGTAGTGCACGCGATTGGCGAGCGCCCACTGCAGCGCCTCCTTCGCGAGCTCCGGGCCGAGCGGCGCCGACAACACGCCGGCTTCGAACTTCGGCGCGGAGCCCTGCGCTCCGGGAATGACCTGCGTGGGCGTCAGCGGCGAAGTGACCGCCGCGGTGAGAATGAGGGCAGAGAGAGAATGCACGGTGTCTCCTGGTGAAGCCGCCTGGCCTGAGGCTTCTTGAAAGCCGGCGCACACTAGCCCATATGTGCGCGCCATGAAGAAGCTGCGCGTCGCACTCATCGGAGCTACCGGCCTCGCCGGTCAACAGTTCATCTCGGCCCTCGTGAATCACCCCTGGTTCGAGCTCACGGGTCTGGCCGCCTCGCCGCGCAACGCGGGCAAGAAGTACGTCGACGCGCTCAAGGCGCCGAACGGCATGATCGGCTGGTTCCTCACCGAGCCGCTGCCTTCGCACATCGCCAACATGACGGTGCTCGCCGGCGATGCGCTCGACGTCTCGCAGTACGACCTCATCTTCTCGGCCGTCGAGTCTGACGTCGCGAAGGAGCTCGAGCCGAAGTACGCGAAGACCACGCCGGTCGTCTCGGCGGCGAGCGCGTTCCGCTACGAGAACGATGTGCCGCTGCTGATTCCGCCCGTGAACCCGGAGCACGTGGAGCTCTTGCGCGAGCAGCAGAAGAATCGCGGGTGGAAGGGCTTCATCGCGCCGATGCCGAACTGCACCACGACCGGCCTCGCGGTGACGCTGGCGCCGCTCGAAGCGGCGTTCGGTGTGAAGGCGGTGATGATGACCTCGCTGCAGGCGGTGTCGGGCGCTGGCCGCAGCCCCGGCGTCATCGGCCTCGACATCATCGACAACGTCGTGCCCCACATCTCGAAAGAAGAAGGCAAGGTCGAGGTCGAGACGAAGAAGATCCTCGGCGCGGTGAAGACGCCGCACACCATGAAGGTGTCGTGCACGTGCACGCGCGTCGCGGTGCTCGAAGGTCACACCGAAGCGGCCTACGTCGCGCTCGGCAAGAAGGCGTCGGTCGACGAAGTGCAGCGCGCGCTCCGTGAATGGAAGGGCCACGAGTGGACCGTGGGGCTCCCCTCCGCTCCGCCGAAGTGGATCGAGCTGCATGAAGACCCCTTCCGCCCGCAGCCGCGCCTCGATCGCGACGTGCACGGCGGCATGGCGACCTCGGTCGGCCGCGTGCGCGAAGACGGCGTGCTCGAGAACGGCGTGAAGTACGTGCTCGTCTCACACAACACCAAGATGGGCGCGGCCAGGGGCGCGGTGCTGGCCGCCGAGCTGCTGAAGACGCGCGGTTTCCTCGGCGGGTGATCGCAATTCGTCACTGAATCGCAAGTTCGGTGCGCCGCTCGACCCTTCGGGGAGTGAGCGGCGTTTTCTTGCAGACCCGAGCCGCGAAGGTCTAAGCAAGCGCCATGGCTTACGTCGTCGCGGACCCCTGCGTGAAGTGCAAGTACACCGACTGTGTCGAAGTCTGCCCGGTGAACTGTTTCTACGAGGGAGCGAACTTCCTCGTGATCCACCCTGACGAGTGCATCGACTGCGGCGCCTGCGAGCCGGTGTGCCCGACCAAGGCGATCTTCGCGGAGAGCGATCTCCCGGAGAAGTGGAACGAGTACAAGAAGATCAACACCGAGTTCGCCACCAAGTGGCCGAACATCAACGAGAAGAAGGCCGGTCTGCCTGAAGCCGACGCGTTCAAGGACAAGGCCGACAAGCGCTCGCTGTTCGACCCCGCGCCCGCGAAGTAACCGCTCACGCGGCCGCGTCGATCCACAACACCGAGCAGGGCGCTTCGGCGCGCACGCTCAACTGACCGGGCTCCACGTCGAGCCCGTCACCCGCCGCGAGCTTCTCATTCGCGGTGACCGACCCATCGAGCGCCAGCAGATACCCGACGCGGCCCGCCGCGAGCTCGAGGGTCTCGTTCGCGCCGGGTTTCAAGTCGAGCCACCACACCTTCGCGTCGCAGCGCAGCGGCATCTCCGCGTCGCCGGCGATGATCTGACGGCCGGGCTTCGAGAGATCACGTTGGAAGTACGCAGGCGCGCCTCCGCTGGTCTTCGGCTCGAACCAGATCTGCAGCATGCGCGTGGGCGAATCGGTGTCGTTGCCCTCGGCGTGAACGATGCCGGAGCGCGAGGAGATGAGCTGCGCCGTGCGCGCGGGCATCACCGCTCCATGGGCCTGATCGCCGTGGTGACTCAGCGTGCCGGTCAGTACCACGCTCAGAATCTCCATGTCGCGATGCGGGTGGAGCGGGAAGCGCGAATGCGGCGCGAACGTCGCGTCGGCGAGCACCAGCAGCGAACCGCGGCGGCTGCCTTCGCCGGCCCGCGCTCCGACGGTGGCGATGAAATGGTCGCGCAGCGTGAGCCACGGCAACTCCGTGGTGGGGAGTGATTCGACGGGACGACGCTGCACACGAGCCATGGAGACCTCCGGAGACGAACGACGGCACCCCGCGAGGGCGACGAGGCCGGTGATGGCGCTGCGGCGTTCGAGCTTCATGTCGTTGATCTAAGCCGCCGGGAGTCGTTTGACGATTGGTCGGGAACGCACAGATGATGTGCGTTCATGCACATCGACTGGAGCGGGTTGCAGACCATCGAAGCGCTCGTGCGCCACGGCAACATGCAGGCCGCCGCCGGCGAGCTGGGGTTGAAGCACTCGTCGATCTCCCGGCGCGTCGACGCTCTCGAACGAGAACTCGGGCTCTCACTGTTCGTACGGGGCTCCCGGCTGCGGCCGACGGCGATGGCGCTCGAGCTCGCGCGAAGGGTCTCGCAGATGCGCCCGATCGCTGGAGCGGTCGAAGAGCTGCTCGCCCAGACGCGACGAGCGCGAGAAGGGCAGCTCGTGGTGACGACCAGCGACGTGCTGGCTCCGTTGCTCTTCCGCGCGCTGGAGAAGACGGAGGTGCCCCACGTCGAGGTGCACGTGTCTGACGCGGTCGAAACGCTCGCGCCGGGGTCGGTCGATTTCGCGTTGCGCCCGGGTCATGAACCGCAGGCCGGGCTGAAAGGGCGCCAGCTCGGGCGCCTGCGTCTGGGCATCTTTCGGCTCGCTGGAGAGGGTTGGATTCAGCCCTCCGCGTCGCTCCGCGCGAAGAAGTCGATGCGCTGGTGGAAGGACGTGCCGGCCGGCGGTGCGTCGCGCGTGAGCTGCGATTCTCTGCTCGCGATGCGTGACGCGTGCGCCGCGGGTCTGGGGCGCGCGGTGTTGCCGGTGTTCATCGGTCATTCGACGCCGAAGCTGCGGCTCGAACGCGAGCTCGAGAGCACGACGCCGGTGTGGCTGCTGACGGCTCCGGTGCGGAGTGACGAGTCACGCAAGCAACGCGACGCGCTCGCGACGGCCTTGCGCGAGCTCGACGATGTCTGGGTCAAACCACGTTGAGCTTCACGTTCAGCCCGCGCGCGCGCAGCTCCTCGCGAATCTTGCCCACGGCTTCAGCGCTCGGCTTGCCGAACAGCTTCACCGATAACTCCTTCGGGCCGAGGCGTTCGAGCTCCACCCGCGCGCCGAGCGAATGGTGGAGCGTGAGGGAAAGCCCGGGCCGGTTCGAGCGCACGAAGTGTTCGATCTTCTCGATGAGCGCGCTGGCCTGCGCGGCCTTCGTCTCCGCCGGCGCTTCGATCTTCACCGGCGCGTTCCCCGGCTGAACGTTCTCCAGCTTCGGAGCCGGCAGCACCGGCTGGGGCTCCTTCGCGAACTCCTGCGTCAGCGCGTCGGCCAACTTCGCGTTCTGCTTCTCATCGAGTTGTTCACTGCGTTCAGTTCGTACCTGTGTCATCGAGTTCGCTGCGTGTGAATGGTCGCTGCGCACGGTCGCAAGGCGCTTCGCCTCCGCGTCGACGTGCGCACGTACTTGAGCGAGCTGCTTAACCGGCGCTCCGGCATGCTGCACCTGCGATGCAACGGTGCGCGCGGGCGGCGCTCCGACACGCGGAGAACCCACGGCCTTCGCCGGAGTCGCGAGCTTCGGAGTCGCCGGTGTGACCGCCTTCGCGGCGACCGGCTTCGCCTGCTTCAGCACCTGTGCAAACGGCTGCTTCGGCGTCTGAACCTGGTGCGCGGTCTTCGTCGCATCGACTTTCATACGCGCTCGCACAGCATCGATCGTGCCGTGCGAATGCGGAGTCGTTTCAACTGCTTGAGCACCTCCGGCCGTCTCGCCACGGAGACGGCTCAGTGCGCGAAGCCGCCCTTTTGCTCGGCGATGCCGGTGAGCTCGTTGATCGCCACCGGGCACGCCGCGACCATCTGCGGGTTGGCGATGACGACCCCGTTGCTCCAGTCGAAGTCCTTGAAGATGAGCCCGTCGCGGATCTCGAACTCCTTCATGTTCCTGGTCATCTCCCAGAAGCGGCCTTTGACCATCACGCGCTGCCCGCGGAAGAACTTCTCGATGTCGGCGTATTGCTTCGACTGGAGCCGCACGTAGACCACCATCGGCTCGAACTTCACCGGCGCGCGCGCGGTGAGGTCGATCTTGTCGCGGCGCGGGTCGGGCGGGTACCAGTGGAGAATCGCGATGAGCTCCTCGGCCTCGGCGTCGCGGTAGCGCTTCTTCTTCTTGCCGGGCGGCTGGTTGACGCCGATCTCCACGAGCTGCATGCCGGTCCACGTCACGTCGCGATCGAGGTACGTGTCACGGAAGTCGGCCACCGTGTCGCGCGTGACGGCCGAGGTCGAGGCCATGGTCTCGATGACGTAGCGCTCCTTGAGCAGCGGCAGCGAGAAGTACGCCGAGTCGATCGGGTTCAGGCCCTCGTTCATCATCTTCAGCTTGGGGAGGTCGAGGATCTTCACCTGCTTGTTCAACTCGATCGCCAGCTTGAGCCAGTCATCGGGCAGGCGCTTCTCGATCATCATGCGGCGGTACATCGAGACCAGGAACGCCATCGCGGGGAAGCTCGGCGGCGACAGTTGCTGCTGCACCATGTTCTGCAGCACCGGGTCGAGGATGAAGTTGTCGTCGCGCTTGTGGATCAGCGGGCCGATCTCCTCGAGCGCCAGCAACAGGCCGCTGTAGAGCTGCACGCAGCCGGGGTCCTGCATCAGCACTTCGGGCGCCGCCATCGCCTTGGCGAAGCGCGTGCGCAGAAAGCGCTTGTCCATCGTCTCTTCGCGGAAGTTGGGCGGCTTGCCGTCTCCGAAGATCTCTTCTTTCTGGGCGAGCGCGGGCAGGGTGAGGAGCGCGATTGACGCGGCGAGCAGGCGGGTCATGACGGGTCGAAAGGGTAGCACTTGAAGGCGAGACGGTCGTCGCAACCTCGTATTCCCTGCAACGCCGCAATTCTGTAGAGGGTTCCCCACGATGTCAGCCGAGCCCACCTCCGACATTTCCATCAAGCCCGTCAGCAGCGAGGGTGACCTGTTCTCGGCTCTGGCGATTCGAGAGATCGTCTTCATCGAAGAGCAGAGCGTGCCCGAGTCGCTCGAGCGCGACGCCGACGACGCCCAGGCCTTTCACGTGCTCGCCATGGAGAAGGGCCACGCGATCGGCACCGGCCGCCTGGTGACCATGAACGCGCCCGAAGGGGAGACCGGTACCTGGGGCCGCGTGGGCCGCATGGCCGTGCTGCAGGCGCATCGCAAGGGCGGCACCGGTTCGCGCTTGTTGACCGCGCTGGAAAACGAAGCGAAGCGCCGTGGCTTCGTCGGCATTCTCCTGCACGCGCAGGTGTCTGCGATGGAGTTCTACAAGCGCCATGGCTACGTCGCGAACGGCGCGATCTTCGAGGAAGCGGGCATGCCGCACCTCGAGATGAAGAAGAAGCTCGCGTAGGCAGATTGCTCGAAGAGGGGGCGTTGATGATGCGGTGCGTGCTGCTGTGTGCGGTCGTCGCGGCCAGTGGCTGCGTGAACCTGCAGTCGGTGAGCCGGTTCGCGAAGGTGTCTGCGGCGACGGCTGATTCTGATGCGGCGGTCGCTGACTACGTCGGCTCGCTCGAACGGCAGCGGCGGATGCTGCGTGAAGATCAACGCGCGGAGCTCGAGGCGCAGCTCGCGGAGCGGCGGCAGCAGCAGACGCGCCTGCTCGCGGCGCAGCACGTGTTGGCCGAATACCTGAACGTGCTCGGTGAACTCGCGGCCGATGGGGTGCCTGTCATCGACCCGGAGCTGGATTCGCTGAGGGCCTCGCTGTCGACCGCGAAGTTCGTGGGCGACTCCGACGCGCAACTGGGCACGGCGACGGCCGACGCCGCGGTGGCGATTGCGGGGCTGCTCGCGCGTGTGATCACCGATTTCTCGCGGCAGGCCGACATCAAGAAGCTGCTGCTCGCGGTGGACAAGCCCTTCGCGGCGGTGATCGCCGGCTTACGCGAGGTGTTCGACAAGGACCTGCGCGCGCAGTTGGAGAATGAACGCGCGGCGACCGCGAAACGCTTCAAGGCGTGGGAAGCGGCGGCGAAGACGGCGAAAGATGAAGACGGTGCCGCGCCGGTCGCGCGCCTGTTGCTCGAAGAACGTCAGTTGGAGATCGACGCGCGCGAGGCGCGCATCAACGCGTACATCGGGGCGCTCGACACCATCGGCCAGGGCCACGCGGAGCTGGTGAAGAACGCCTCGAAGCTCGACGCCGATGATCTCAAGAAGAAGCTGCAGGGCCTCACGGAGAACGTGAAGAAGTCGTTCAATTCGATCAAGAAGCTGGTCACCGAGTGAGGGTGTGACGATGGGACTTTCGAAAGACGAGTGCCGGGAGCTCGCGCGGCAGATTCGTGAAATCTCGGTGGCGGTCGGTGACTTCCGCTTCGAGCACTGGGGCGAGCTGACCGCGGCGCAGCGGCAGGACCTCGAGCGCGATGAGGCGTCGCTGCTCACCAAGTCGGGCGAGATGATCACGCGGGCCGTCGGGTTGACGCTCGAGGACATGGACAAGGACCTCAAGCTCGTCACCAACGCGATCGAGAAGGCGCGCAAGGCGCTCAAGACCATTCAAGACGTGAAGAACGTCATCGCGATCTCGGCGGGCGTCATCGGGCTCGGAGGCGCGATCTTCGCCGCGGTGGCCACGCAGAACCCGGCGTTGATTGGGCCGACGGCCGCGTCGCTGACCGCGCTCGTGAAAGACCTCACCGCGAAGTCGAAGTAGCGCGGCGCTTCAACCCACGCGGATTGTTCAGAACGCCGGTCAACAGCGTCTCAATCGCCCAATCGAATCGCTCTTCACCATCACCGCTGAGGAGCTCTTCGCGCGCCGCATGCACACGCGGGTGCTGCTCCGCGGAGGCGCCCCTGAGCGCGTGGGCGATGGGCCCCTGATGCACCGGCGCGCGCTCCGAACTGTGTTCGGCGCCAATCGCCGTCACGTAGAGCATCAGCAGGTCGACCGCCCACGCGCTGGTGCTCGAATCGAGCCCACCGGCTTCGAGTGACTCCAGCAGCGCTTCGATGATGCGCAGCGAGTTCGGCCCGGCGGCGATGGTGTTGAGCGCGAGCTGCGCGAGGCCCGGCGTCTTCAGCAACACGCGCGCGTACGACTCGAGCACCGACTTCACCTGCGCCCGCCAATCGCGCCTGGGTTCGGGAGTGGTCACCACCTTCGCGAGCGCCTTGTCGAGCACCAGCGCGCGGAGCGCTTCGAGATCGTCGACGTACGCGTAGAGCGACGCCGGCCCGGTATCGAGCGCGGCGGCCACCTGCCGCAGGCTCATGCCTTCCAGCCCCTGCTTCGCGAGCAACTTGAGGCCTTCGGTCACGATGCGCTCGCGGCTCAGCGGCGCCTTCACCTTGCCGCCCCGGCGGCTCCGAACCTCGCGACCTTCGAAGGGGTTTCGCTCGTTCACGGCCCGACTGTTCACTGACGAACACATTTCTTCAAGAACGGTGTCATTGACGAACAGTGTTCGTGACGTATGGTGTTTGTGTCTTTGAGACGGAGAACACACATGGAAAAGCAGACGACGGACGTTCTGGTGGTGGGTGGCAGCCTCGTGGGGCTGTCTTCGGCGGTCTTCCTCGCGGCGAAGGGCGTGCAGGTGGTTTTGGTGGAACCTCACCTGGGCAGTCACCCGCACCCGCGCGCGGTCGGTTACACGCAGCGCACCATGGAGCTGTATCGCTCCGTGGGGTTGGGCAGCGTGATCCCCGAAGTGCCGAAAGGCTTCCGCCTGAAGCGCGCGGAGGTCGAGAGCCTCGCGGGGAAATGGAAGCAGGACACGGAGTGGACTCCCAGGAAGGCGGGCTCACCGCCTCCGGAGCTCGAGTATTCGCCGCACCTCGGCGCGGCGATCGCGCAGGACATTCTCGAACCGAAGCTGCGCACGCGTGCGCTCGAACTGGGCGCGGAGCTGCGGCTCGGGAGTTCGATGCTTCGCTTCACGCAGGATGCCGATGGCGTCACCGCGATCATCAAGGAGAAGGGCGGCCGCGAGTACGAGCTGCGCGCGAAGTACATGATCGCCGCCGATGGTTCGAAGAGCGAGGTGCGCGAAGCGCTCGGCATCTCGCGTCGCGGGCCCGGCCCGTTGCAGACCGTGCGCAGCGTGTTGTTCCGCGCCGAGCTCGACGAATACCTCACGACCGAGATTCGGCAGTTCGAGATTGACCAACCCGGGTTGCGCGCGTTCCTCACGACGTACGGCGAGAAGCGGTGGGTGCTCATGTTCCTCGACGAGAAGGAACGCTCTGAAGCCGAGCTGCGCGAGGCGATCATCGCAGCGACGGGCCGGCCCGATGTTCCAGTGGAGATCATCACCACGGGACGCTGGGAGCTCGCGGCGCTCATCGCGAATCAGTTCTCGAAGGGCCGGGTGTTTCTCGCGGGCGATGCGGCGCACACGTTGCCTCCGACGCGCGGCGGTTATGGCGCGAACACCGGCATCGCCGATGCGCACAACCTCGCGTGGAAGCTCGCCGCCGTGCTGAAGGGTGACTCGTCATCGAAGCTGCTCGAGACCTACGACGCCGAGCGCAACCCCATCGCGTGGACCCGTCTCGAACAGACGTTCGCGCGGCCTGACTACGCGCGCTTCACGAGAGACTTCGAGAACGTCGCGATCCTCGATGACGTCGCGATGGAGTTCGGTCAGCTCTACCGTTCAGAGGGCATCATCGGCGCGGGCCCTGAACTCCCCGCCGCTGCGCGGCCTGATGAATGGGCGGGCCAGCCGGGCACGCGCGCTCCGCATGCGTGGATTTCGAAAGACACGTCGTCACTCGATCTCGTCAACGAGTGGGTGCTCATCACCGCCGACGCGAAGTGGGTTGATGCCGCGGAGGGTTTGCCGGTGAAGGTGCACGTGCTGCCTGTGCTGCGCGCCGCGTTCGGCCTCGAAGAACACGGTGCATCGTTGGTTCGACCCGATGGTGTGATCGCCTGGCGTTCGAATGACGCGTCTGCGCTGCGTGAGGCATTCGACCGCGTGTCGTTCGCTGTCTGACAACATTGCGACGCGTCGTGAAACGCTGGCGGCCTTTCACACTTCCGGAGGACCGCTAGCGTGCCGCCCATGTCACGACTCGTCGCGCTGGCGCTGGTTGCACTTTCGTCGTCGGTCTTCGCAACGACACTCGATGCAGGTGCTCCGTTCGGCGAGCTGACGCTCATCGACGAGATCGACACCGGTAACGCGGCAGACCCGCACACGGTCTTCGAAGACCCCGCGGGCGGTTCGAGCATCACGCAGATCCTCGGGCGCAACGCGCGCTCGATGACCATCGGCGATGACGCGAAGGTGTTCGCGTACAAGATCGGCGCTGGCAAAGGGCTCGTCGCGGGCCACGCGTATCTGCTCACCGTCGAGTACCCCGAAGACAACGGCCGGCAGATCGTGCTCGTGAATCGCGGGTCCGATCAGATCCGCACGTTCTCCACGGGCCAGACCATCGGTGACTCGAGAGAGAGCTACACGTACCCGAGCCCCGAATCGCTCCGCATTCCCCTGAGCCAGAAGTGGGAGACGATTCGCACGCTCTTCTATCTGCACGAGCACTTTCAGGGCGTGAAGGGCGCGCGCAACCCGGAGAATCGCGCGATCGTCGGCAGGCCCGCTGATGGCTTCTGGGTCGCCATCGGTCAGTTCCGCAAGAAGGACACGCCGATGGATCAAGGCGCGGCGACGGGCCGAATCCGCCTGTTCGAAGTGACGAACCCCGAGCAATACGACGTCGCCGTGAACTTCCCGCCGAGCGACTTGCCGCGCCGTCACCTGATGTGGCGTGAAGAGATGGCCGACGGAGTGATTCAGTCACCCGACGCCGGCCAGAACGCGTTCACCGACCCGCTCGATTGGTACGACGCGAAGATGAAGACCGCGAAGTTCCTCGGCGTGAACACCTTCAGCAAGGACCTGCTCGAGTTCGGTTACACGCAAGATTGGGATCCGACCCCCGGCGGTGGCAACGCGTGGTTCTACACGACGCCTCGCGGGAACCTGTGGGAGCGCATCGTCGGGCTCGCGGCGACGCACGAGATGGATGTGCTGCCGTATTACGAATACGCGGGCGCGATGGGTGGCGGCGCGAATGGCACGCCGTCATTGGGCAAGCAGCGTCGTTGCCGGCCGCTCGGTGATCGCACCAACGACGCGTATTCCGATGTCTCGTGGTCGGAGATCGCGTGCCTCGACGTGACCGACCCCGACGCGCTCGCCGACGTGAAGGAACTCATCGACGCGACCATCGGGCGCTTCAAGACGACCGCGCCTTTCGTCGGCGCGTGGTTCCGCACGCGTTCGTCGAACTGGCCGGTGAGCTTCTCCGACGAAACCATCGCCCGTTACAACGCGGAGAAGAGTCTGACGATCACGCGCGCGCAGTTGAAGACCGACGCGACCGCGCTCCAGAACTACTACGCGTGGTGGTTCGGCAAGCGTCGCGCGTACCTGCTCGCGATTCGTGACTACCTGCGTTCGAGCGTGAACCCCGACGCGCAGGTGTTGTTCACCTCGTATATCGAAGAAGCGCTGCGCACGCCGACGTACGCTGATTGGTACACGCCGACCGACGACGTCGCCGATTGGCAGACCATCAACACGCAGCCCGGCGTCTGGCAGTGGCGGTACAACCCGACCGACTGGAGCACGTTCGTCTCCGACGGGAAGTTCACGGAGATGATCACGCGCATGACGCCTCCGTCGGCGGACGTGCTGATGAATCACTCCGCGGAGCCCGACAATTCCGCGCCGCCCGCCGACCCGCAGCACTTCAAGACCGATGACGGCGTGTACATGGCGATGCCCTTCAGCCGCTTGTTCACGGTGAGCCCCGAGGCGCTCGACGCGTTCCGTGCTGGTTCGGGGCTCGCGATCGTCCGTCACTTCAATCTGAACGAAGAAGACGGTGACAACACGAGCGCGCCGAACGGGCCGATGAGCAAGAAGGTCGGGTACTTCGTGAGCGACGTCGATCGCGCTGGCCCGTATTCGATGATGGCGGAGGCGCGCGCGCTGGCGAACGGTGACCCGCGTTTCATCGGGTACCTCTCGTCGAACTCGTTCAATCGCGGCTTCCCCGAATACACGCGCGCGTTCAACGCGGCGTATCTGGCGCTGCCGGCGATCTCGAGCACGGTGGTCGATGGCGTGTCGAATGACGCGGAGGTCGTCGTTCGCCGGTACGACACGGCGGGGCACGGCACGTACTTCGCGCTGGTGAACACCGCGCTCACGTCGAAGAGCGAGGTGATCATCACGCTCGATGCGATGGGCACGGTGGTGAACCTCGTGAACTCGTCGGTGGTCGCGCGCACCGGCAACGACGTGACGCTCAGTTTCTACCCGGGCCAGGTGTACGCGCTGAATGTGTCGGAGAACCCCGTGCCTCCTGATGGAGGCTCCGGCGGAGGATCTGGTGCAACCGGCGGTGGCACTGGCTCGTCTGGCGGTGGCGCTGGTGCGACCGGTGGAGGCGACGGAAGCGACCCGCCGAAGGGTTGCGGTTGTTCGACTGGTGAGCTGATGCCGCTCGCGGGCTTGCTGCTCGGGCTCGCGCTGCGTCGTCGAAACGTGCGGAATGGCTGAGGTTCTCAGTCGTCGTTGAAATACTGCGTGCACATGCACATAACTCGTCGCCATGGACGGGCTCGTGCATGAAACGGTCTGCAACTGTCTCGCGGTGCGTCAAGCGGCGAGGCAGATCACGCAGTTGTACGACGACGAGCTCGCGGGCACCGGGCTGAGGGCGACGCAGTACCCGGTGCTCTCACGGCTCTCGCGCATTCAACCGGCGACCATGCAGGAGCTCGCCGACGCGCTCGCGATGGACCGCACCACGCTCGCGCACAACCTCAAGCCGCTCGAAAGAGAAGGGTGGGTTTCCATCGGCGTGCGCGGAGATGATCGCCGTGTTCGCCGTCTGCAGTTGACCGCGACGGGCACTGACAAACTGAACTCCGCGCGGAGCTCGTGGAAGAAGGCGCAGAGGCGCTTCGAGAAGGCCTTCGGTGAGCGCGAGGCGGGTGAACTCCGCCGGCTCTTGAATCGCGTCGTTGAAACTACTCGCTGAGCAGGCTCATGGAGGGTCACGCTATGAGTTCATTCAAATACGTGCATATGCACTTGATGTTGACGTTCGCTGGCTGTGCCACGGTTCCCACCACGGCTGCGCCGTTCAAATCGGCGTCGGTTCTTGAGGTGAGAGAGGGCGACGTCGAATTCCGCGACGTGAAAGTGCGCGGCGGAGCGCTCGAGGTGGCGCGCATTCACTATTCGACCGCGGGCACTCCGAAGCGCGACGCGGGCGGCAACGTCACCAACGCGGTGCTGATGCTCCATTGGACCGGTTCGAGCGGGGACGTGCTGCAGAGCAAAGCCTTCGCTGAGGCGCTCTACGCGCCGGGGAGGCCGCTCGATCTTTCGAAGTACTTCGTGGTGTTCGTCGATGCGCTCGGTCACGGCCGTTCGAGCAAACCGAGCGATGGGCTTCATGCGCGGTTCCCGTCCTACGGCTACGAAGACCTCGTCACGCTGCAGTACCGCACGGTCACCGAAGCGCTCGGCATCAAACACCTGCGCGCGATCATCGGGCTCTCGATGGGCGGCATGAACGCCTGGCAATGGGCGGAGCGCTACCCGGACTTCATGGACGCGATCGTTCCCATCGTCGCGTTACCCGCCCGCATTTCAGGTCGTAATCTCGTGTGGCGGCGCTTCGTGATTCAGCAGATCCGCCGCGACCCCGATTGGAAGGGCGGCGAGTACGCGAGCGCTCCGCGTGGTTGGGTCGAAGCGTTCCCCGTGTTCCGCATGATGCTCGACGGCGTTCCGCATCTGCATCAGACCGTCACGAACCCCGACGCCGCCGACACGTTCGTTCGTGAAGCCTCGACGCAGGCCGCGAAGATGGACGCGAACGACATTCTCTATTCGCTCGAAGCGTCGAGTGACTACGACCCGTCGGCCGGCCTCGAACAGATTCGCACCCGCGTCTTCGCGTTGAACTTCGGCGACGACGAGTTCAACCCGGCCTCGCTCGGTGTCCTCGAAACGAGCCTGCCGCGCGTGCCGCACGGGCGCTTCGTCGTGCAACCGGGCACTCCGAGTTCATTCGGTCATTTCACGCAGGCGCACCCGGAGCTCTGGGCGCAGCGCATCGCCGACTTCCTCGGCGAGCTCGACAAGGAAAAGCCATGAACCGCACTCGCCCCTGGGAAACGCTGCTCATCGTTGGAACCGCGAGCGTGTTGTCGGCGCTCGATCTCTTCGTGGTGAACCTCGCGTTCCCCGCGATTCACGCGAGCTTTCCTGAAGCGAGCAATCAATCGCTCTCGTGGGTGCTCTCGGCGTATTCGATTTTGTTCGCCGCGTTCCTCGTGCCTGCGGGGCGGCTCGCTGATCGCTACGGCCGTCGCCGTGTCTTTCGTCTCGGGCTCGCGCTGTTCGCCATCGCCAGCGCGGCGTGTGCATTCGCGCCCGGCATCTGGTGGTTGGTCGCGGCGCGCGCCGTGAAGGGCGCAGGCGCGGCGATGATGGTGCCGACGAGTCTGGGCCTCCTCCTCCTCGCGTACCCGAAAGAGCGTCACACGCAGATGGTGGGCATCTGGGCCGCGACCGGCTCCGTCGCCGCGGCGCTCGGGCCGGTCCTCGGGGGCGCATTGGTCCAACTCGACTGGCGCCTCATCTTCTTCATCAACGTGCCGCTCGCGGCCCTGGCCATCTGGCGGAGCGCGCGCCTCGCGGAAACCGAGCTCGGCCACGGCGGCACGCCTGATCTCTTCGGCTCGTCACTGCTCGTCTTCGGCATCGCGGCGATCGTCGCGGCCATCTCGTGGGCGCCCGAGTGGGGCCTCTCGAACCCCCGGCTGATCGTCACCGTCTTCACCGGCGTCGCGTTGCTCGCGTGGTTCGTCTACCGCTGTCTCACCGAGTCGACGCCCGCGCTCGACCTGCGCATGTTCCGAGTGAAGCCGTTCCTCGCGGCGACGCTCGGCATGGGCGCGTTCTACACGGGCTTCTCGACGATGCTCCTCGGCGCGACGTTGTTCCTCTCATCGATCTGGAAGTGGGACGCGCTCAAGGCCGGTGAAGGCTTCGCGTTCGGGCCGGGTACTGCGGTGATCGCCGCGTTGTTCATCGGCAAACGCGGCATCGCTCCGCGAAAACTCACCTTCGTCGGAGCCGCGCTCTACGTCGTCGGCAGCATCTTCTGGATCTTCAACCTCGATGCGTCCGCGGACTGGCTGACGACGTATCTCCCGGCGCTGGTGATGTTCGGCGCCGGCGCGGGCCTCGCGCAGACCGGCTTTCTCTCCGGAGGCTCGGAATCACTCCCCGCGACTCAATACGCGACGAGCACCGCC
>JBEHYH010000079.1:0-17254 GCA_048498275.1 Myxococcota bacterium
CGACGCGGGGCAGCCGATTCTCGATGGTGGCTGCGGCGCGTCGGGCTCGATGAGCCCCGCGTCGGGAGGAATCACCACCGCCGTGCCGCCGCCCGTGTTGCCGTTGCCGCCACCGGTGTGCGCCGTTCCTCCGCCATTGCCGCCGCCCGTCGTTCCTCCCGAACCTCCGGAGCCGCCGCCGAAACCGCCACCCGTCGTCGTGCTGCCGCCGCGACACTGGCCCTGGAGACAGATCTGGCCGTTCGCACAGTCGGTGTTGTCGACGCAGGCGTGACCCGTCGGCGTGCAGCCGGCCAGCAGCGCGACGGGGACAGAGAGGAGGAGGGCGCGAGACATCATGAAACGTTGCTCCTTCGAGGAGGGGGGAACGGGAAACGACCCGACGGCGCTCTCGAAGTCGAGGCGCGGCGTGCCCCGCTTCTCAAGACTTGAGAGCGTCGTTCACTTCTTCTTCAGCAACCGGCGACGCAGCCGCGAGAGCGATTCGGGCGCGATGCCCAGGTACGACGCCAGCATGTCGCGCGGCAGTTCGCCGAACGCGGGGCCGAGTTCGACGCGCGCGACCTCGTAGCGTTCGGGCGCCGAGCGCAGGAGAAAGTCGAGCTCGCGGCGTTCTTTTCGCACGTAGAGGAACTCGGCGATCCGCCGGTTGAACCTCTCCCATTCCACGTGGCCTTCGAGCACGGAGCGCAGCCACTCGAACGGCCACACGGTGAATCGCGAAGCGGTCACCGTGGAGATCGCGACCTGCGCCGGCTGGTGCTGCACCGCGCTCCCGAATGAAACGACGAAGCGGCCGGGGAGCGCGAAGTCTTTGGTGACGTCGTCGCCGCGCTCGGTGAGCACGTGGTACCGCGCGAGGCCTTCGTGGAGGAAGCCGACGTCATGGCGCGTCTGCCCCGGTTTGCAGAAGAACTCGCGAGGCCCGAGCGTCAACGGCCGGCCCTTCGCGAGCAGCTCGTCGAGCTCACGCTGCGGCGGGTTGCACAGCGACCGGATGAACTGCTCGACGTCGCGCATGAGCGTTCGAATGTAACCCAGGTCACAGAAGCCGATGACGCGCGCTCGTAGAAAGGGCCCATGCGACTCGCTCTCCTCGTCCTCTTTTCGTCGTGCGCCTCGACGCTCGCTCCCGTGGTCAGCTCGCAACCCGCGGCCGCGCCGCCCATCGTCGGTGGCACTGGAGCGCTCACCGTCACCCGCATCGCGCACAGCTCGGTGTTGCTCTCGTTCAACGGGAAGAACGTGCTGACCGACCCGTGGTTCTCGGAGTCGACCGGGTACCACCACGGAGAATTGCTCGCGATGCAGGTCGACGCGTTGCCGAAGCTGACCGCGGTGGTCGCGTCACATGGTCACATCGATCACTTCGACCTCGACTCGTTCAAGGCGTACCCCGACAAGGGCGTGCCGTTCTTCGTGGGCGTCGAGATGGTCGCCGCGGCGAAAGACGCCGGCTTCACCAACGTGCACGGGCTGACTCCGTGGGAAGCGTTCACCGTCGACGGTCTGACGTTCACCGCGACGCCCGGCGCGCATGGAATGCCCGAGTTGACCTGGGTCATCAGCGGCGAGAATCGAACCGTCTTCTTCGGCGGCGATTCGCTCAAGATTCCCGAGCTCGAGGGCATCGCGTCGCGCGTGCCGCCGATCGACGTCGCGTTGATGCCGGTGAACGGGCTGCGCGCGGTCGGGAAGCAGGTGGTGATGAACGCGGAAGAAGCGGCCGACGTGGTGAAGATGCTGCACCCGCGCGTCGCGGTGCCGATGCACTACATGTTCAGGGGGAGCTGGTTCACCGACACGTTCATTCTCACGTACGACGGCACGCCCGAGCGCTTCGTCAGCGCGGTTCAGGAACGCGCTCCGGAGACGAAGACGGTCGTGCTCGCGCCGGGCGAGCTGCTGGCGCTCAACCCGGAGTGATCACGCGCTGTGCGAGGCGATCACGAAGTAAGCGGCGGCGATCACGAAGTCGATGACCAGGCAGCCCATGCACGCTTCGACGACGCCGACGGTGACCGCCTCTCCAACCGCGGCGGCGCCGCCTTTCGCGCGCAACCCGCGCAACGCCGCGGCGATGGGAATGAATGCGCCGCACGCGATGGTCTTTATGAGCACCGAGATGAGGTCGGCCTTCGTCACCAGCGACGGGTCGAGAAACGCCATGCCGTTGTTCTGGAAACCGAAGGTGACGGTCGCCGCGGCCGAGGTCGTCGCGGCGATGACGCCGATGGTGGTCAGCAACGGCAGCACGAGGATCGAGGCGATGAGCCGCGGTGCGACGAGCTCGGCGAGCGGGTCAGCGGCTGAGAGCTCGAGCGCTTCGACCTGTTCATTCACCGACATCGCGCCGATCTCCGCGGCCGTCGACGCGCCCTGCCGCGACGCCGCGAGGATCGCCGCCATGATCGGCGAGAACTCCCGGAGGATGAGCTGGAAGTACGGCGGCCCGATGACCGCGATGTTGCCGAAGTATTTGCGCACCTGCGCCCACGCGATGGTGACGAGCACCACGCCGAAGAAGAAGAGCCCCATGAAGATGAGCGCGGCTGAAGACGTGCCGAGCTCCGCCATGTGACGCAGCACTTCTTTCCACACGATGCCTTCACGGCGCGCCGCCTTGAGCGTGCGCCAGAGCAGCACGAGCTGCGCTCCGAAGATGTGCAGCGGGCTCTCGTTGCTCATCGCACCAGCACCCTCGCGAGCCACGGCGTGAGGAGGAAATCGAGCATGAAGATCGCCGCGCAACTGCTCACCACGGCTGACGCCGCCGCGCGACCGACACCTTCAGCGCCACCTGTCGCTTTTAAACCCGCGGCGGTCGACACCACGGCGATCGCGAGCCCGAACGCCGAACACTTGATGAGCCCCGCGAGCAGGTCGCCCCAGAAAAGAATGTCGGAGAAAGCTCCGAAGAAGACGCGCACCGGCAGCCCGAGCGAGAAATACGCGGCGATGCATTCCCACAGAATCGCGACGAGGAAGGTGATGTCGGCCAGCATCACCACCGACACCAGGCTCGCGACCACGCGCGGCGCCACGAGAATGCGGAATGGGTCGAGCGAGATGCCGCGCAGGCCTTCGATTTGACCGTTGATGGTGAGCAGCGCGAGCTCCGCGGCGTTGCGTGCGCCGATGCGCGCGCCCATCACGAGGCCCAACAGCAGCGGTCCGATTTCCCACATCAGCGCGAAGCCCGCGGCCCAGCCTGTGTAGAGCCGCGCTCCGAACTTCGTCGCGTAGACGCCGGTCTGCATGACGACGGTCGCGCCGATGACGGTCGCGGCGCCGAACGTGAGCGGCAGCGAGCGGTAACCGAACAACACCATCGCGCGGCCGAGCTCGCCCGGGTCGAGGCGCGGCAGATAGAAGAGCGTTCGACCGAGCACGAGCGCGTTCGCGCCGATGACGCGCACCGCCCACAACACCAGCCGGCCGATGCCGCGAATCACGCGAGCACGGCCTCGGGCTGCGAAACGAGCGCGCCGGCCGCGATGCGAATGGTGCGATCGACCGGTAACGAATCGACCGGGTCGGGCAACGCGACGATCAACGTGCGCCCTTCGGAGACTTCGAGCAGCAGCTCCGCGATCGATTTCTCGGTCTTCGGGTCCAACCCCGCGAACGGATCATCGGCGAGCAACACGGCGGGCCGCGCGACGATGGCCCGTGCGACTCCACAGCGCTTCTTCATGCCGCCCGACAGGTTCTCCGGCCGGCGCTCGAGCGCGTGCGAGAGCCCGACGCGTTCCAACGCCTCACGCGCGCGCTTGTCGGCCTCATCGGGCGCGACTCCACGTTTGCGCAACGGCAGCAGCACATTGTCGAGCACGGTCAGCGAGTCGAAGAGCGCGTCGGTCTGAAACACCATGCCGAAGTTCACCTGCGCGGCGCGCTTCTCTTCAGGCAAACGCGACGCGGTCGACGCGCCATTCCAGCGAACTTCTCCCGACGTCGGCGTGACGAGCCCGGCGAGGCATTTGAGCAGCGACGTCTTGCCGCCGCCCGCCGGCCCCCAGAGCACGGTGCGAGACCCTTCGACGAAATCGACGGAGATTCGCGAGAGCGCGTTCACCGCGCCGAACCGCAGGCTCAAGTGGTGCGCCGCGAGTCGCAAAGTGCGCGGAGCCTACTTCTTCCCCATGAAGCGCTTGATGGAGATCTTGCGGAAGCCGCGCCACATCTGACGCACTACGGCGGTGCTCGAGAGCATGATCGCGCCCGCGACGCCGAGCAGGCCGAGAATCGGCACGCCCCAGAGCTCCGGTTGGCTGTGTGAGAACGAAATGAACGCGCCGACGATGAACGCCGCCGCGAGCAGGCCCGAGAACGTCACCACCGCGAACGCGCGCACCGAGTTGTTGAGCTCCTCGGCCTGCTCCGACTTGATGTTGATGACGAACTTGCCGCTCTCGAGATCGACGAGGATCTGTTGCAACTGATTGGGGATGTCGGTGGCCGCGCCCTGCAGACGCAGCAACATGCGCAACCCATCGCCCTGCATGTTCGAGAAGTCGTAGCGCTCGGCGAGCAGTTGCTTCGCGTACGGGAGGAAGATCTCGCCGATCGGCATCTCCGGGTAGAGCGAGCGCAAGATGCCTTCGGTCGAGATCGCCGCGCGCGTGAGGATCGCGAACTCCCGCGGCACGCGGATTCGGTATTTCGCCAGCAGGTTCAGGAGGTCGGCCAGCATGTGCTTGCTGTCGATGTCCTGCAGAGACGTCAGGTAGTAGCGGCTGAACAGCGTGTCGATGTCGAGGCGGAACGACTGCAGGTTGGTGCGCGTGTCGGGCGCGCCGAGGCGGTACAGCGTTCGCGCCACGGTGTCTGAATCGCGCAAGCCGATCGACAGAATGAGCTGCACCAGCGTGTCCTGCATGTGACGCGACACGCGCCCGACGAGCCCGAAGTCGATCAACGTCAGCACCGGCCCCGGCAGCACCAGCATGTTCCCCGGGTGCGGGTCGCCGTGGAAAAGCCCGTCTTCGAAGAGCTGCTTGAACGCGCCTCGGAGGATGATGTTCGCCAGCTCGCGCTTGCCTTCGGCGTCGAGGTTCGCGTTCGAGAGCTTGGGCGCGTCGATGAACTCCATCGTCAACACCGTCGCCGAACACAGCGAGTCGTAGACGCGGGGAATGCGCGTGTCGGTGACGCTCGCGTAGTTCCGATGGAACGCGCGGAGGTTGCCCGCTTCGTTCATGAAGTTGAGCTCTTCCTGCACCGCGCGTTCGAACTCCGCGATGACGCCGGTGGGCGAATACACCCCGACCTCTTCGACCACCGCCTCGAGCGCGCGCGCGACGTAGTGGAGCACCGAGAGATCGGCGCGGACCTGCTCCGCGATGCCCGGGCGCTGCACCTTCACGATCACGTCTTCGCCGGTCTTCAACTTCGCGCGGTGCGCCTGCGCCATCGACGCGGCGGCGAGCGGCTCGGGCGAGAACTCGACGTAGAGCTCCTCGATCTCCTTGCCGAAGGCGTCTTTGATCTGCGAGCGCACCTGCTCGATGGGGAAGGGCGGAACCTGGTCCTGGAGCGTCGAGAGTTCTTCGATGAACTCCGCCGGCAACAGGTCTCCGCGCGTCGAGAGCACCTGGCCCAGCTTCACGAACGTCGGCCCGAGCTCAGCCAGCGCGAGACGGAACCGGCGCGCGACGGTCGACGTGTGTGCTTCGGGTGAGACTTCTTCTTTCGAGTCGCTCGGCTTTCGCAGGCCCGAACGCTCGAGCATGTCGGCGAAGCCATAGCGGCCGGCGATCACCGAGATCTGCCGGACACGATTGAGATCTTGAATGGCCTCGCGGATCACACCGCGCAAACAACCACGGGTTCACCCACGCGGCAAAAGGTTCGCCGGGCAGTCACTTCAGGGAGAGCGCACCCGACGGGCATTTCGCGACCTGATCGCGGATCTGCTGCGTCGACGCGCCCTGCATGTTGATCCACGGGCGGGCCTTCGGGTTGAAGACCGCGTGCAGCCCGCGCGCGCAGTTCGCCGAATGCGTGCAGAGTTCCTGCTTCCACACGACGGTGATTTCGCCGTTCGTATATTCCTTCGGGTCGCTCATTTTGATTCCTCGAGTCTGTCGAGTGCCTGGCGCTCTTCGATGTCGCCGATGATCTCGGTGAACGAGAGCTGCTGCGTGCGCTCGGGGTCGAACTTCGCGGGCTTGCTCGGCGCTTTCTTCGCGACCGGCTTCTTCGGCGCTGACTTCTTCGCGACGGGTTTCTTCGGAGCCGATGTCTTCTTCGCGACCGGCTTCTTTTTCGGCGCGGCCTTCTTCTTCACGACCGGCTTGTTCTTTTTCGGAGCTGCTTTCTGCTTACGCGTCGCCATGTGGGCGCGAACGGTAGCGGTAGACGGGCGTCCGATACAGGTCATCGACACGGAGCTGCGCTTCAGGCGTCTTCCCCGGCCACGCGAAGGTGTGCGTCACGACGCAGCTTCCGGGAGGCAGCTCCGCGTCAAACTTGCGCGCGAGCCGCGTCATCGCGCCGGTCCACAAATAGGCGGTGATGACGCGCGCCTGACGCAGATCTGCGTCATGAAAATTCGCGAAGCGCAGCATGAGATTGGGCCGTCGCTGCACGCGGAGTCGCAGCCAACAGAAGAGAAATGGAATCGGTGAGGCCTCCCACGCGATGACGCGGGCGTTCGGGAGTTGCTTGCTGAGTGCCCATGCGAGCGTTCCCCAACCCGCGCCGAGCTCGTGCACGTCACCGTCTGTTTCGGGGACGAGCGTGAGCATCGCTGCGCGCACTTTTCGTGAAGTCGGCATCGGTGAAATGCCGAGACGAATCGTGCTCCACACGATCGAGAGCGCCGCTGAGGCAATTAAGAACAACGCGAGAAGTTCGATGTGCACAAGTGTGAGGCTCGACAGAAAAAATGAACTGACATATTCAGCCGCGACCTTGGCTCCACGAGCCGACTGCAGAAGTTCGTATACGGGAGAGGATTGCAATGGGCGAGATGCGAAGAGGTTGGTGCGTCGTATGGGTTTGGGTGGTTGGAATGTCGGGCGCTTTGAGTTGCGCTCAGCATGAAACCGACAAACCGGTTTTCTCCGAAAGACAACAACAGTCAGCTCCGGTGAAGGTTCCGACGCTCGAGGTGGGCGCGAGCTGCGACGTTGGGCGCGGCTCTGCGTGTTTGTCGAACTTGTGCATAAAAACCGGCCTTGAGCGCGGACAGGGGTACGTGTGTTCCAAAGAATGCCGCGGCGAAGGTGAATGCCCGACAGGTTGGTTGTGCAAACACGTAATGCCCGGAGCACATGGTCAAATCTGTACGCCTCCCGCGACGTGGGCGGCCAACTCGGCGGGGGTGGGGCAATGAATCGAATTCTTGTTGCGGTTGGTTTGCTTGTTAGCGCGGTCGGCAGTGCGCAGGCGATTGACCTGCCGGACGTCAGCAATTCCGTTGGCTTTCGGCCGCAGCCTGGCGGACCTGCAATGGTCGACGACACGGTTCGCGCCGGCAACCTCAGCCTCGTTCACAAGGAGACTGACTTCGTCATCCGCACCTCCCTCGGAGATCTGGCACTGACGCGAAGCTTCTCAACAGAAGAAGTAGGTGTGTGGGGAACTGGAGGCAGCGTTTGGCCTGCACAGGGCGCAATCACTCATGGACGCTGGTTCGGGAATTCGAAGCACTTCTCCGATCAAAATCTTGCGGGACAATGGAAGTCGTCTCTTGAGGGGAACGTAGTCTTCAGAAAAGGCGACCCCGCGCCCGGCACCAGGCACTGCACGATAAAAGTGGCTGGCCCTAGCGGTGACACCGCTACCTACAATGAAGACAGCGACACCTACTGTGACGGTGTTTTTCCGCTCACAAGTGGCGGACGCATCAGCCACCCTTCGGTTCTCGGTGTCTCAAACACTGTCGCGTACGTGACACGTTCGACGGGGGAACGTGAAGCTTATACTGCAAATCTGGATGCTGGCGCACATCTTTTGACGAGTATCTACCCTAGTGACCATTACGCAACGAACAACACGACGTCCTGGGGCACGGAATTGGCAAAAATCTCCTACCCAAGCACCTACGACGCACGCGCAGATTGGATAGATATCTTTGGAGGAGAGCGCTTGGAGATCGTTTGGAACGGCGATCTCGTTTCAGAAGTAAAGCTGTGGGACGTCGGCGCCACCAGCGGCGTGACTGTCATGAATTACTATTATGACGGTCAAGATCGGCTCATTTGTGCCCAGAATGCGCTTACCAACACGACGAGCCAGTATGAATACTCGGGGGCGAATGGCGACGAGCTCATCGTGACGCGATGGGAGGGTGGGGTTGGCATGAACGTGTCTTCGACGCGCGTTGATGGCCCTGTCATCCTGCTCGCTCCCCCAATGAACTGGACCTCCGTTCCGACAGTTAGTTCGAACGCAACACCTGAAGGAGTGAGTTCGTTTGCACCGAACGCGGCAACGGCGACCTCGACGGCATGGTGGTCGACGGCTACCACGAACACGCTCAGTGGAACGCTTGTTAAGACATTTAGATATAACCCCAAAAATGGGCTGACGACACGCTTGCAGTTGGCCAATACCGGGACTTCCGTCACGACCGTTCGAAACGCAGACAGTGAGTGGGGAATTTGGCGCAACAATAATCCGAGTTTGTTTGACTCATATTCTGAGTCTTCAAATGCGTGGACTAAGGACTTTGTCGGCAACTATGTCGTTTCTGGAGCGGATTTGAATAGTTTCTCGCCGAACCCAAGCAATCCCGTTGCTGACATCTTCACAAAAGAGGTGCGCTCAGTGCTGGTTGGCGCGAGTACCGATGCCGGTATCGACCCTCTGATGACCACGACGTACGCCTATCAGTACGCGAACACGCGCGGGGTTCATGAGCGTTTGCCGTCGACCACGACCGTGGCTTCGGTCTTCAACCCGACGCATACCGTGACGACTCGGTATCGCTACGATCTCGGCTCGAAGCGACTGAACGCTATCTTTAGAACTGGATATACGCAGCGTCTGAACAAGGACAAACCGCCCGATGTTGTTCAGGCGACGATTGCGACGTTCTATTTCAACACCTACGTCTGCGACCAGGAAACGAGCCCAGATCAGTACAATCGAACGGTCGAGGTTCACGGCCCGTGTTTCGTGTCCAACGGCGATTCGCCGACTGATTGCGACCCCGCTCTCAATGCGAATATCCCAGTCAAGCAATACAGATTCTGGTCAATCTCGGAGACCAATAACAACGCAGGCCGGTTGCGGTACGTCCTATCTTATCCCTCCACGCTCACGGGGAGCGATTGTCGAAGCACTCGCTCGCCCGTCACGACCTCGTTCGACACCTACGATGGTTTCGGGCATGTGCTTTCTGAAACCGACGCCAACGGAGTGTCGACGACGCGCACCTATCAGGGTGATCGACTCCTCAGCGAGACGAAGGCTGGGGCCACTACGAGATACTTCTACAACGCCAATCAAGGCGGACAGCTGTCGTCAAAGCGATTGCCGGACGGAACTTGGGAGATCTTCTGCTATCGAGTTGGGGATAAAAACAAGTGCGATTCTGGTGCGCTTTCAAGTCATGTTCAGTGGAGTGCTCATGTCGCTTCTCTCGAGACGGTGAACGAACCTGTCTGGCCGTGGACCATCGTCGACCGAAAAGACTACGAGTACTCGGGCCCAGGCGCAGAAACCGGTAGTGGTTTATTGACGACGCAAACTTCTTCAAAAGACCTTCGGATACGCATCGTGCGCCACGAGTACGACGCGCTCGGACGCGAGACCGCTACGCATGCAGGTTTTGAGTATACGTCGCGAGCTCTATTCGATGAAAATGGTAATCAGGTTGCATCAGGTGCGCCTTACAATGAAGCGCCAGAGGCCTGTGGTGGTTTCGGTTCACCTTCCGACAAATGCACATGGACAGATTACGACCGAATGAATCGTCCGAGTTCGACCAAGTCGCCCGATCCGATTCTCGCGTCTGCAGACAACACGTATGATCCTCAGGGAAACCTCGTGAGTGTGGAGCAGGTCTCATCAGGACTTCAGACCGCTGTGTATTATGATGACTTTGCAAATGTGGTTTTTTCGTACTCGCAAGGCACTGGCGTAAATACTCAGTTCGACGCTCGTGGCAATGTTGTTAAAAAACAGTCAAATGTGCTCTATGCGCATTCTCAGTATCTCGAGTTTACATATGATTCGATGAATCGCCCGTTGCGTGCGGTTTCGCCTGACGGGGCGAATCTGTTGTGGCAGTACGGGTACGACAAGACAAACACTGCTCCTCCCACGAATTGCCCGGCCCTTGCGACGTCAAACACGATGGGGCGCGTTCAATGGAAAGACGATTCGTTTGGCCGTACCTGGTTTGAGTACGACGAACTGGGACACGTCCTTGCCGAACGACGCGTGCGCGATGGAGTTGGCCCTTCTTGTAGCGTTGTTGGTGGGACCGACTCGACGGATGACACTCCAGACACACGATACACCTACTCGCTTGACGGGCGGCTGCTGACCATGAAATACCCCCATGGCCTTAATGTTGGCTATATCTGGGGTGACGCCGTAGACGGGCGCAGCAGCGAGGTCGTTTCGATTGCAAAGCTCGATGTGTATGGGGCGTTCGAGTCCTATTTGTTGAGCGATATTCGATATGACGTAGATGGGAGCGTCGAAGCGTATCAGCTTGGGACGGCGGAGCCTGTATCCGTCGAATGGGTGCGCAAGAGCGGTGTGGGCAAAAAGGGAGGCGTCGGTGAGTGTCACGACAGTCGTCCAAAAGAATGGGACGGAACAGGTCGACTGCAGGAAGTTCTCGTTTCACACGGTGATTTGTCGCAGGAGGAGGATTCGCGGAACGGCGAGATCTTCAAGATGCTGTACGGCTGGAAGGCCGATCAGATAACCGATGAGCGGCAATGCCTTCTGAATGAAGATCAAGGTGTGTTGCATAGCTATTCGTACGATTCGTCATTGCAGCTCACGAATGGATCGGTTGATGTGAATGCCGTATCTGCCAATAGCTGGCAATCTCGGAGGTATTACTATTCTGATGCTGCAGAGCGTGGTGCAGCTGGAGAAGATGGCGCGTGGTTCTTGAGTTTTATTGACGTCCATCATCGAGTAGAAAGCTATGTTCCTCGGGCTGCCCCTGCGTGCATCTGGTGTCCGGACACCAGTTGGCGGCGACGCGACTATGGTTGGGATAACGACAGTCGCATGATCTTCGAACATGACACTCCTACTCCGTACAACGTGGGTGGCTATGGGTTCACAAGCTGGGGACGCGACATTGAGTTCAATCCCGACGATGGGCTCGGAACTGTATATCGTGCTGTTGTAATGGCCGGTGGTACATATGAGTACTACTATGATGCGGCGCAACGGCGGCGTCTCAAGGTGTATCCTGGTGGTCAGTCAGATGAGTACTTCTATAGCGGTGAAAATATCATTGAGGATAGAGGTGTGCCGTCGTTTGAAGGTGAAGTCGGGCGCAGTAGAACAATGGACCAGTATGTGTGGCTGGCGGGAATGCCCGTGGCGGTCGTGAAGGTTCAGTTCGACAGAAATGGAGACCCCTACCCGGAGATGTGCCTTCGCAATGACGAAGAGGAGCCGTGCGGTACCTTTTTCATCGTGAATGATGGTTTGCCGAAGGCTGTCGCGCTCATTGACAGCAACGGACTTCTTTCAGGGGCGGCGGAGTATGATCCGTTCGGTCGGGTCAATACGACATCGCGCATGGTGCAGCCGGCATCTGAGCCTGTGTGCGGAAGCTGGGCGTTCGGGTCGTACTCGCCCAAGCAAACGAGCACGCTGCTGACGATTCCATGGCTTCCTCGCGGTGATAACTATCGGTTGGACGCAAGAATTAACTATGCGACCGTGAGCACGTCTGGGCCGTCGGACCGCGCTTGGGTGGAATCCGCGTCTGGACACCTGACGAGTGATGTGTATGGCCTTCAGTACGCGACGAACTCAGAGTGGTTTGAAATTCCTGGAACTGAAACTGCCCAACTCATCTGGGAAGCTGACGGTACCGCAGAGGAGTCGTGCATCGCTCCGCGGGCAGGGGTTGTCGTGTCTGGCTTCGAATACCGACATCATCACGCCGACGCCGCGGCCCGTTGGATTCCGCTCCGGTTCCCGGGACAATACTTCGACGCCGAAACGGGCCTTCATGAAAACTGGAACCGATTCTACGACCCAGAGCTGGGACAATATTCTGCGATTGATCCGCTTGCGATGGCCTCAGCGCTAAATGGATCTGGAAGAAATGGCTATGTCTATGCTGCGAACAATCCTCATTTGTTTGTCGATGTTAATGGTTTAAAAATAAAGTACTATAATGCTAATGGGATAGAGATTACGGTGGGCGCCTACGCTGAGGGGCGGGTGAGCGATGCAGACATGGCGAGAGCTGCGATGGCGAGTGAGGCGGTTGACGTGATGGCCTCCGTTTCAGATGAAATTACTGGGGCGCCGGATGTCACCGGGATTGGTGCTTTACGTGATGCAAAGGACTATATTCTACAGGTTCAGTTTACGGACTCTGTGATGTGGAACGGCCGTATGCAGCTGATTGCGGGAGAGGAAAGCGGCCCTACGCTCGGGCCTGTTGGTGCGTTTCTTCCCGAGGTTAAAGTGTATTCTGATACGCCTAATGGCAGTCAGAGTAGTGGGCATAATGGATATAATCGTGCGCAGACCTTTTTGGGTGTTTTTGTCCACGAGCTTGGGCACGCGGCTACGAGATACGAGAATTGGAGGCGTACGGGAGCTATTCGACCGAGCCCGGTTGATGAGTCGAACGGCAATGCCGACTATTCGGAAACCCGATGGCTTATGAATCCGCGCAGTTCAGGCCCGTGGCGCTAGGTGTACCGTCTTCGATGTTGGAAGTGGCTCGGTCACTCGTTGGGTGCCCGTGGATGTTTCGCACGGACTTTCGAGTTTGCACGATTGTGTAATCTAACACCTCCGAGGGGTCGGTTTTGTAGGTTTGTGGGTGCCGTGGCCGTAGTTTTCTCACTCGTGGGTTGTGCGGCCCGCGATCGTGAACCGCTCTCTCCGATGTGCGCGGCGATCGCATCGGGGCGCGACGCGAATCAGGAACTCGCGACGATGTTCGGCAGGCAGGCAATGAGAGGCGTTACAGTAGCGCGGGTACGCTACTGCCCTGATGCGGGTGCACGTGGGCGTCACGACGTGTGCGCAACTGATGAGTTGTTCGTGATGAGTCTGAGCACCGCTGTGGACTGTTTGAAGCAGGGCGAACGCGTGTGGCAGGTGCTCGATGACGGCACCTTGAAGCAAGTTGAACGGCTGCCCGACACGAAGGGTCGTCACTATAGGGTTTGCGCCTTCGAGAATCGCGGCAACGCAGCGAACACGCGCGACGAACACGTCAGCGATGGAGCATTCGTCGTCGATCACGAAGGGAGTTTCGACATCACGTGGCGCGATGTCGGCGTGTCGCTGACCGTCACGAGCGACACGTTCAATTGAACGAGATCGAAGTGCGTGCGTCGCGTGCGCGAATTACTACGCGCGCCCATGGAATATCGACGACTCGGCAACAGCGGTTTGAAGGTTCCCGTTCTCTCGCTCGGCACCGGCACGTTCGGAGGCGTTGGCGATTTCTTCAAAGGCTTCGGCTCCAGCGACGTGAAGGAAGCGACGCGCATGGTCGACGTCGCGATGGAGAACGGCATCACGCTGTTCGATTCCGCCGACATCTATTCGAAGGGCGCGGCCGAGGAGATTCTCGGCGCGGCGCTCAAAGGCCGCCGGCATGACGCGCTGATCTCGACGAAGGCGACGTTCAACTGGGGGCCGACTCCGAATGACGTCGGCAGCTCGCGGCATCACCTGCTTCGCAGCGTGGAGCGCGCGCTCACGCGCCTCGGCACCGACTACATCGACATCTTTCAACTGCACGGGTTCGACGCGCAGACGCCGGTCGAGGAGACGCTGCGCACGCTCGATGACCTCATTCGTGAGGGTAAGATTCGGTACATCGGGTGTTCGAACTTCTCGGGCTGGCACCTGATGAAGTCGCTCGCCGCGTCGGAGAAACACGGTTGGAGCCGCTACGTCGTGCACCAGGCGTACTACTCGCTCGTCGGGCGCGAGTTCGAATGGGAGCTGATGCCGCTCGGGCTCGATCAAGGCGTCGGCACGATGGTGTGGAGCCCGCTGGGTTGGGGCCGGCTCACCGGCAAGCTGCGCCGTGGTGCGCCGAAGCCTGAGGTTTCGCGACTCAACAATCAATCGACGGCCGAAGGTGGCCCGCCGGTGCCGGAAGAGCATCTGTTCAAGGTCGTCGATGCACTCGATGCCGTCGCGAAAGAGACCGGGAAGACCGTGCCGCAGATCGCGTTGAACTGGTTGCTCACGCGGCCCGGTGTTTCGAACATCATCGTCGGCGCGCGGAACGAAGAGCAGTTGAGGGCGAACCTTGGTGCGTTGGGTTGGTCGCTGAGCGCTGAGCAGATCGCGAAGTTGGATGCCGCGAGTGCGCTGCAGAAGACGTACCCGTACTGGCATCAGTCGCAGTTCAAGTCGCGCAACCCGTTCCCGACGAGTTGAGTCCGGCCCTCACCCCGCGCTGCGACCCGCTCTCGTCTAACGGGAGAGGGGACGGTACACGTTCGTCTCCGTGAACTTCGGAACGTTCAGCGGTCGCGACTTCCAGAAGTTGATCGCGATCGCCTGACGCAGCTCCGGTTCACGCGGCAGCCGTTGGCCGGGGATGTTGTTCTCGGCATCGAGCACGCCGTGCGTGAGCCGGCCGTTGAAGAACGTGAATCGATTCGCGCGCGGCTCGACGAAGTCGAAATCATGCTTCGTGGGAGCGAACGCGAGATTGCGCGGGTTCGGCGCTTCACGCGTCACCGCCAGCAAGCCTCCGCGGCACTCGTTCAAATACAGCAGGGAACTGATGAGCGGATGCTTCAGCACTCCGTCGCGTTCCATACGGGCGATGTCGTGATCGCGATGAAAGTCGACCTTCACGTTCGAGGTGCGCATGCGTGACAGCCACCACTCGACGCCCACCGCTTTCGTCGGCACGCGGTCGCGCAGCTTCAGCACCGCGCGCTCCACGAGATTCGAAGGCGCGTCTTCGAAGTCGAACCAGAACGTCGTCTGGTAACTGTCGCGGAGCCGTTCGTTACCGAGCGAGACGATCGCGTCGCGCAAACCAACGAACGCGCGCGAGGGCAGGGCGGCGTCGATGATGGTGACCAGCGGCTTCACTTCGAGAGCGTGATCGATTCGAACAGCACGCGGCCTTCGCTGCTCGCGGGCGGAGTCATCTCCATCAACGCAGAAACGGTCGGCGCGATGTCGATGGGGTGCGCTTCCTGGCCGTAGTGACCGGTCTTCACGCCTTTCCCATAGAGGAAGATCGGCACGTCAGAGTCGTAGCTCCACGGCGCGCCATGCGACGTTCCCCCGGGAAAGACCTCGAGCACCTTGTACGGCTTCATCGCGTACAGAACGTCGCCGCTGCGCTCGGGGAAATACGCGTTCGCCGCTTCTTCTTTCAGCGTGCCGGCGTTCGCGAGGTCATCACGCGAGACCGCCATGAACACCTCAGGCTGCTTCGCGAGCCACGCCGCCGCCGCGCGACGAATCGCGACGACGTCGAGCTTCTTCGCGTCGATGAGTTTCCAATCGAGGTACGCATCAGCCTCTTCGAATTCCACCGCGAGCCCGGGCGCGCCGAACTGCTTCTCCAGCGCGGCGTTGAGGTTCTTCTTCATCGTCTCGGGGTTCACACGCTGCGCTTCGAGCCCTTGCGAGGCCCACTCTTCGGGGACGTTCGCTCCGCCGTGATCGCCGGTGAGCACCACGAGCAGGTTCGCTTTGCCTCCAGCCGCGCGCTCCGCCGCCGCGATGAGCTCACCGAGCGCTTTGTCGAAGCGAATCAGGTGATCCTGGTACTCCCATGAGTTGGGTCCATAGAGATGGTACGTGCGATCGACCGCCGAGAAGCTGACGCTCAGCATGTCGGGCACGTCGTCCTTGCCGAGTTGTTCGCCGTCGATCGCCGCCTTCGCGAACTCCACGAGCATCTCCGTCGCGAACGGAGACGCCGAGAGCGCCTTGTATGATTCTTCACCGGGCGAGGTGAGCCCACCGGTCATCGCGTGCGGGAACACGCGCTTGAGCCCATGAATGTCGCTCTCGAACGGGCGATCATCTTCACCGACGTAGTCCTTCTGCGGAGCGGTCAGCGACCACGTCTTCGCGAACGCGGCATCAGCGAGCTTCTTGTCGTTGAAGCTCTTCACCCAGATGGGGAATTCCTTCTTGTAGAAGGTGCCCGTCACGAACTTGCCGACCGCTTCGTGAAACCACCACGCATCGCCGAGGTGCCCCGCGAGCGGCACCGCCGAGCGTCCCTTGCCTGAAACGGCGATCGCCTTGCCTTTGAAGTCGGTGTCGAGGCGCAGACGATCCGACAGCGTCTCCGCGAGCAGATTCTGCGGCGACACGTCTTCACCCGACGCCGGCGCTTCGAGCACTGGGTGCGCGGGGTCGAAGAAGGGCGCCTCGAGTTTTCCCGTCGCGCGATTGAAGTACTTGTTGCCGACGACTCCGTGCCGGTGTGCCCACGTGCCGGTCGCCATCGTCGCGTGTCCAACCGCGGTCACGCACTCGAGCGTCTCGTACCGCGCCGCCGGGTACACCGCGCCTTCGCCGAGCAGCTTCGACAAGCCCGCTTTGAAACGGCCGCGATTCTTCTGCAACGCATCGGTGCCGAACGAATCGACCGCGATGAACAGCGTCAGCCTCGGAGGTTTTGCAAACGCAACAGTCGACGCGGCGAGAACAAGGAGTGCGAGTCGGCGCTTCATAGGGTCGCGTACCCAATCACGGCGATTGCGCGCTTGCTACCAACCGCGTCCTGCGAGAAGTCAGCGGTCATGGATCGCAACCTCGCGCTTGAAGTCGTTCGCGTTACCGAGATGGCCGCCATCGCGTCAGCCCGCCTCATGGGTCTCGGCGAGAAAGACAAGTCAGACCAGGCCGCGGTCGACGCCATGCGAAAGGCGTTCGACACGCTGAACATCGACGGCACGGTCGTCATCGGTGAAGGCGAACGTGACGAAGCGCCGATGCTCTACATCGGTGAAAAAGTCGGAGCGAACACGCAGAGCTCCTCGCCGGTCGACATCGCGCTCGACCCGCTCGAGGGCACCAACCTCTGCGCGTACGGCCGCCCGGGCGCGATCTCCGTCGTCGCGCTCTCGAA
>JBEHYH010000080.1:0-17194 GCA_048498275.1 Myxococcota bacterium
GGTTTTACGACCCTTTCAATCGGCTCGCTGGTCAACATCACGTCGTAGGTGACCGCCGTGCCGCCCTCGGTGATCTGCAGCGTGGTCGGCGTGACGGTGATGCTCGCGACGTCGTCGTCGGTGATCGTCAGCAGCGCGGTGGCGTGCGTGGTGCCGACCTGCCCGCTGTTGCTCGGGCTCGCGAGCGCGAGCTGCACCTGCTCGTCACCTTCGACGATGTGATCGCCGGCGATGGGCACGTTGACGTCCTTGAACAGCTCGCCCTCGGCGAAGGAGACGGTGATGGTCGCCGCGTTGAAGTCGGTGCCCGCGGTCGCGATCGGCGAGCCGCCTCCAGCAAGCGTGAGGTTCACCGTCGTCGCCCCGAGCGTGTTGCCGGTGCGGTTGACGCGCACCACGGCGTTCACGCTGAAGCCGGCGAGGTCGCCCTCGTTCACTGAATACGTCGCCGCGTTGAAGTCGTAGATCGCGGGCGCCACGTCGTTGTCGGTGATGGTCACCGCGATCGCACCGACGGGCAGGCCGTCGTACGTCGTATCGCCGCTCGCCAGGGCACAGGTGATCGACGCGGCCTCGGTGCCTTCGACGGCGGAGTCGTCGATCGCGGAGACCAGCACGCTCTGCGGGGTGCTCCAGTTCGCCGCCGTGAACGTCAGAAACGACGGGGTCACGTTCAGGTCATTGCCGCTGGAGCTCATGGGCGTGAGGACCACGATCACGTTCGAGGTCGGCTGGCTGGTGAGCACGATCGTGTAGGTCACGCCCGAGCCGCCTTCGGCGACGCTGATCGCGCTCGTCGAGACGTCGACGCCTTCGGTGTCGTCGTTGGTGATGGTGAGCACCGTGGTCGGGTTCGTGGCGCCGATCTGACCGCTGTTGCTCGGGCTGGTGAGGCTCAACGCGATGCGCTCGTCACCTTCGACGACGGAGTCGCCGGCCACCGGCACGTTCACGTTCTTGAAGGTGTCCCCCGCGGCGAACGAAACCGTGATGGTCGTCGCGTTGTAGTCGACGCCGCCTGTCGCGGCAGGGGGGGCTCCATCGGCGAGCGCGACATTCACGGTGGTGGCGATGGCGGTGTTGCCGGTGCGGTTGATGCGGACCACGCCGTTGGTGCTGAAGCCGGCGGTGTTGCCCTCCGACACCGAGTAGCTCCCCTGCGCGAAGTTGTAGATCGCGGGCGCGACGTCGTTGTCGGTGATGCTGATGGTGGACGTGGGGAAGGTGAGCGGCGCGTAGCGTGAGTCGCTCGTCAGCGCGATGGAGTGCTGGATGCTGCTGGAGTGCGGGCTGGTTTCGATCGCCGAGTCATCGACGGCCTGCACGCTGACGGTCTGCGCGACGTTCCAGTTCGCGGTGGTGAAGACCACGTTCACGTTCGCGGCGTACGCGCCGGTGGTCTTCACGTTCGCCTGACCGTCGGGCACGTTGACCAGCAACTGCACGGTCGCGGTCGGCTGCGCGGTGAGCACCAGCGTGTAGCTGTCGGTCGCTCCACCTTCGGTCACCGAGATCGCGCTCTTGCTGATGGTGAGGCCCGAGGTGTCGTCGTCGGTGATGGTGATGGTCGCGGTGAAGGGCGCGGCAGGCTGCGCTCCCGAACCGTTGGCGACGATGGTCGCCGTGAAGGTCTCGTTGTCTTCGTCGAGCGAATCGTTGGTGATCGGCACGGTCACCGTGGCCGTCGTCTGATTCGCGGCGAAGTTCACGGTCTGCGTGGTGCTCGTGAAATCGGTGCCGGCGACCGCGGTGCCCGAGGCGAAGGTGACGTTGATGCTGGTCGCTGTATTGGTGACGAGGCTGCGCGTCAGCGTGAGCGTCACGTTGTTCGCTTCAGACACCGTCGCAGTCGAGGCGCTGAACGCGATCTGCGGCACGGCCGCGGTCTGAACGGTGAAGGTGCAACCGATGGCGCCGTACAGCGTGGTGTTCTGCTTGAGCCAGTTGTTGCGGTCGTTGATCCACCCGCGGAGCGTCGCCGGCGTGCCGCTGGTGCCCTTGCTGCAGTCGTATTGCACGTTCTGAAAGTTGGTCGCGCTGTTTGGGAACATGCCGAGCGCCGACGTGCCCGCGACCAGGCCCGGAGGCACCGCGCACGAGGTGGTGCCGCTCACGGTGGCGTTGAACCCATCGGCTCCGGTTGAAGAACTCGAGAGATTGAGTGACGCGAGGAACGTGTGGGTCGTGTCGTTGCCCTGATACGCGGTGACGCCGTCGCCGATGCTCGTGAAGCTCAGCGCGAGGTCGGCCGTGCCAGTGCTCGCGGTGACGACGCCGGGGTTGCCCAGACCATCGGTCATCGTGGTTCCGGTGATGGTCACCAGCGTGCCGGCGGGCAGGGCGCTCGTCGCCGTCCACGTCGCGGTCTGTTCGGCGGCGCAGGGCGGGCTGATCAGCGCGCAGTTGTCGTTGAAGGTGCCGTTCGCGAGCACGCCGCGATCAGTGAACTTGATCACCGTGCCCGACGAAATCGGCACCAGTGTCAGAAAGGTGTAGCCGTCTCCGGGAGTCGGATTCTGCGGCGTGGTGTTCATCGTCACGAAGACGATGTCTCCGGGCGCGAGCGTCGTCTGCGCCTGCGAAACACCCGCGAGCAGCGCGAGCGCCAACCCCAAACCCCTCGTGATTCTCGTGATCATCGCTCCGATATGACACGCGGGAGACGAAGCCCGGTCGGCTTTCGTCCCCCGCGAAAATTTACGGCGAGAGAAAAGGGTGACGCTTAGAGCGCGCCTTTCTGGTTCAGCACCCAGAGCGTCGCCGCGACGTCGGCGTTGCAGTCATACGTGCGCTGCGCGTCGCTCTGCGAAGCCCACGACGAGCCGCCTTTTTCGATCTTCCCGTTCTCGAAGGTGGCCTGCGTGCTGCCGCCGATTTCGACGTACCACTTGCTGCCGCGCTTCACGGCCTTGCCCTTGGTGGAGCCGCCTTTTTCGATGACGATCTCGCTCGACGATTCTTTGTACGTGTACTGCGTGCTGCCCGACTTCTCGACGCGGCCGCTGCTGCACTTGTAGTCAGCGGCGAACGACGAGAGCGACGAGACGAACACGGCGGCGATGAGGAGGTTTTTCATGGTGAGTGCCTGACCCTCCACCCGCCGGCCGTGTGCAGAGAATTACGCGAGCGCGATCACTGGCATTGCAGATCGACGTCGACGTACATCACGATCGGCGCGGCCACCTCGTAGGGCACGGTGGGGGGGCCGCAGACCTCGTTCGGGTAGAGAGGTGCGGTCGCCATGAACGTCTGGCCCGCCCAGACGTCGGTGGGCACCGGGTGATTCGCGATCGCGAGCATCGCGCCGGGTGAGACGTTCATGTTGTCGCGACCGAGCGGTGTCATGTGCTTGATGTGGATGTTCGGGTGGAACCCCGTGTTGTTGCGGAGCAAGCCGTACCCAGACAGCCCGCCGTCAGCACAGGAGACGGCCACCATGAGCCGGGGCTGCGGCGTGAGCGAGCCCAGCATCGTGATGGGGAACGAGCGGGTACCGTGACTGTCGGTCAGCGTGACGGTGCCGTTCGCGGTCGGGTGAATCGGCGTGCTTCCATTCGGGCCCGATGCGCCGGTGCCGATCACGGTGCTGTCGAAGCTGATCACTGCGTCGGGGTTGACGTCCAACCAGCCGACGATGATTTCGGCGCCGGGGCACGACACGTCGGCGGTCACCGTGATGCGCCCGGCAGGCACGGTGCAGGCGGAGAGCACGACGAGTGAAATGAGCAGCATGTTGAGTTTCATGGTCGTGTCCTTTCAGCGGATGTCGAAGAGCAGGGTGCGCGGCGTGCCGTTGTCGTTGGCGGCCACGAGAATCGCGCCGTCGGTGCCGAGGCTGATGACGCGCTGAATGACGATGGCGGTCGGGTTGATGCTCGAGAGCAGCTGCACGCCGCCTCCGCCATCGACGAATGGGTACTTCGCCCCTTTGGAGATGAGGTTTCCGACGATGGTGCCGTCACGGCTCGCGCCGATGAGCTCCACACCTTCCCAACCCATCGGCGTCGGGTACGGAGTGAGCGTCGCCGTATCGAGGTCGTAGACGGCTGCGATGCCGTTGCCGTTCGAGTCGATGCCCTGCACCGAAGCGAGCCCGTCGTCGGTGAGTGCTACGACACGGCTGTGCGCGGCGCCGGTCGGGTGAATGATCTGGAGGCCGGCCGAGGTCCACAACGACGCGAGGTTCGCGTTGCTCCCGTCGATGACCCAGCCGCCGATGACTCCGTCGTTGTTCACGAATCGGGCTTCACCGAGACCGATGGGCGTCGCCAGTGGCGTCACCGAACCCCATTCGTATTTCACCGGCGAGTGCGCGGCGTTGATCGTGCTGATGGCCGTGCCCGCCGCGGTACCGAAGTCGCTGACGTCGAAGAACTGCGTGTTGAGCTGGTACGCGATCGGCGTGCCGTCGAAGTAGCGGATGTAGCCGACCAGTGGTCCATCGAGTGTCGAGTAGCCCGCGGTGCCGAACATCGACGGTGCGCTCGAGTAGTACGTGTTCATGCCCGAGCGAGAGAGCTCGCCTGCCGCCCAGCCTCTGCGGAGCCGGCCACGCCAGTCGCACGCGATGCATTCACCGAACGTCGGCCGCCAGATCAGCGTCTTGGGGATGCGACAGACCGTGCCGATGTACGGGTTGGTGACCGTGATCTCAGCTGAGGTTCCGCTTGCGGCTCCGCTCGTCGCGGTGATGGTGAAGGTGCCCGTGTAGTGCGCGGGAATGATCGCGGCGATCGGCGCTTCGATGCCGCGGGTCGGAATGAAGAGCGGGCTCGGCGCGGCGCCGACGTTCATCGGGTCGCTGGTGGTGAGACTGAAGGACGCGCCGGGAGACGCGGCGAAGTCACGCAGCCGCAACGTGCCCGGGAGGAACAACTCACGCGCAGGTGCAGGGCAGACGAAGGTGCGCTCGAAATGAATCTGTCTCACCGAGAGCGGGCCGACCGGTTCGTGGAGACCGCTGAGCCCATCGAGCGTGATGTTGGTGACGTGAACCGTGTCTCCCAGAATGGAGCCCGAACACCCGAGCTTCGCGTCGATCGCGAGGCTGTCGCCCGGAGCGGGCACGACCTGGATGTTCTGCGCGAAGTCGTTCGCGCAGGTGCCGACGATGGGGTCGAGCGATTCGTTGAGCTGCGCGGTGATCTGCCCGGTGATCTTCTCGATCAGCACCTGATCGCCGTTGAAGTTCACGCACTGGCTCATCGTTTGATCGACTGTGAAGCGCATGTGCGTCGCGTCGAGCACCGTGCCGGTGAAGGGCACCGTGACACCCGCGATCACGATCGAGACGTTGGCGCTGTTCATCGCCTTCGTCGAACAGACCGGCGTCGTCGACATCACCGAGCTGTTGATGAAGGCGCCATGCAGTTCAGCCATCGCACCGTTGAGCTCGACGTTGGTTCCCCTGATGAAATCTTCGACCGGTGTTGCCCGACTCGCCGCTGCCAGACAGCACATGACGACCACTCCGCCTCGTGTGAACATGAACGCCTCCGGGGTTGATGAAGGCGCGCAAGGTGCGCTCGTTCAGCGCTCACCGCATGTCGAATGCCCGGCTGACTTGGTCGCGGCACACGTCGCGCATCGTTCACGTCAGATGTCTGGTCGACCCGGAGGGACTTGATTCCGACAAGCGGCTCCGGCGCGCTTAGAGTCGCTTGGGTGATCTCCTCTTCGAAACGCGTGCGCGCCCGCGAGCTGGACCTCCCGCTCGGCCGCTTCAAGCCCGGTAAGAACAACGCCATCACCGACGTCGAAGGCGTGCTCGTCGGGCACTCCACGATCATCGAAGGCGCGCCCGGGCCACTGGTCGTCGGCAAAGGCCCGGTTCGCACCGGCGTCACCGCGATCATCCCCAACGACGGCAACATCTTCATGGACCGGCTCGCCGGCGGCGCCTTCGTGCTCAACGGCGCGGGTGAAGTGAGCGGCCTCACGCAGGTCGTTGAATGGGGTCTGCTCGAGACGCCGATCATGCTCACCAACACCATGGCGGTCGGCGCGGTGAGCGACGCGTTGGCGCGCACCATGGTCGAGGCGCACCCCGGCATCGGCAGCGAACACGACGTGATCATCCCCGTGGTCGGCGAGTGCGACGACAGCTACCTCAACGACATCTCCGGGCGGCACGTGCGCGAAGAACACGTTCGCGAGGCGCTCAAGAACGCGAAGAGCGGGGTGGTACGCGAAGGCGCGGTCGGCGGCGGCACCGGCATGATCACCTGCGACTTCAAGGCGGGCATCGGCACCAGCTCGCGCAAGCTGCCTCCGGTGCACGGTGGCTACACGCTGGGCGTTCTGGTGATGAGCAACTTCGGCAAGATGCACAACCTGCGCGTGGCGGGCATGCCGGTGGGTGAAGTGCTCGCCGAGAAGTTCCGCGGCATGCCGAGGCGCATTCAGAGCTACGGCTCGATCATCGCCGTGGTCGCCACCGACGCGCCGCTGTTGCCGCATCAGTTGAATCGTCTGTGCAAACGCGTGTCGTTGGGCATCGGCCGCGTCGGCAGCTACGCCGCGCACGGTTCGGGTGAGATCGTCGTCGGGTTCTCGACCGCCAACGTGGTGCCCAGGCGCACGCGCAAGATGGTCTACAAGATGAAGCTGCTGCTCGATGCGCGTCTCGACCCGCTCTACGAGGCGGTGATGGAGGCCACCGAGGAAGCGATCCTCAACTCGCTGTGCATGGCCACCGAGATGATCGGCGTGAACGGCAACATCGTGCCCGCGCTGCCGCTCGATGAAGTGCGCCGCTTCGTCGACGCCACCCGGCCCATCTTCGCCAGCGTGAAGCTCACGCCTGATCAGCCCGCCGTGCCGGCGATCGAAGACGCGGCCATCGAGAGTCAACTGGGCTTCAACCTCGACGAAGCGCCGCCGACCCGTGTCCGCAGCGCCGAGGGCATGCCATTTTCGACCCGGGCGCCTCCGCAAGAAGACGAAGACGACTAAGAAACCTTCTGCTAGGCAGCCCGCCTCTCATTTCAAAAAAGGAGCCAGTCATGGCCAACAGCAAGTCGAAGCACCGCCGCGTTCGCAGCAAGATCCGCCTGAAGTGGAAGAAGCGCGCTGACCGCAAGAAGGTCGCCGCCAAGGCCGCCGCCGCGGGCAAGAAGAAGAAGTAAACGGCCTAGCGCTGCGTGGCTTCGAAGGCGACGATCGACAGGCAGGTGTTCCCGTCTGCATCGAACGTGTTGCCGACCAGCTGACCACGCAGCGTTGCCGGTACGAAGGTGCCCGCGTCGAGGTCGACGACGCCGGGTGTGGCAGTGGCGTTGAGCGAGATCGAAAGACCTCCCGCTCCGCCGGTCGCCGCGAATGAATTGTTCTTGTCGAGGGTGCCCGAGAGCGCGATCACGCCCGCGTCGATGGTCAGCGCCGACGCGTTCTGCGCGATGTCCCACGCGCCCAGCACCACGTAGGTGCACACGCCGCCGTCGCCGGTCTTCTCGAGCGTGCCGCCGTCGAAGTCGTACGCCGGCACGTAATGACCCGCGATGCTCGCGCACTCGGCGCCTTCACACGGCGTCACGGGCGTGCACGCGTAGAGCACGCCAACCACCAGAGCTGCCACCAAGAGTCGTTTCACGCGCGCGAAGGTACCGCGATCAGAAGCGGGCTTGCACCACGACGTTGAAGCCGAGCTGATTCGGTTGCTGGAAGACGGGCGTGGCGATGTTCGCCTCGGAGTCGAGGAACGTCACGCGGTTGTCGTCACGGTTGTAGAAGACCTCGCCCAGCACCGCGAAGTAGTCCGACACGTCCCACCGGGCGGTCGCCTTCACGCTGAAAATCGGCAGCACCTTCTCGCCGTACGGGAGGATCGCGAAGGTGTTCACGTCGCGCACCACGACGGTGCGCGGGCCCGTGAGGCCGCTCGGCGGGTTGGCGCCTCCGAAGTCGAAGCGGGGGGCGCTCACCGACGCCGGGTTCTGAATACCGAGGATCAGACCGATGGTGAGATGCGCGTTGGGGATGAAGCGGTCGCCACCGATCGCGGCCCACAGTTCAGGGCGCACCGTCGAACCGTTCACGAAGTCGACGAACGGCGGGAGACCGGGCACGTCGAACTGGATGAACGACAGCGTGCGCATCAACCCGAGCGCGTAGAAGCGCCAGAAGTCGTACTTGAAGCGCGCCTGCAGCGCGACGGCGGCGGCGGGCTGAATCTTGGTCGCCGCGAACTTGTCGGGGTTCACCAGCGTCTGCGCGAGGCCGCTGCCTTCGAGCGAGAGCTGGTAGCTGAAGCCGCCCGGGTAGCGCTCCGGCGTGAAGAAGCGCTGCGTGATGTCGGGGTCGTTCTTGTAGAGCCGCATGTCGAGCGACGGGAGGATGCTGTCGGAGAACACCGACAACTGCATCGAGCCGCCCAGCGCGTTCACCGGCGCGCGCACGCCCGACTGCGCCAGCGACGGCACGATGCCGCGGCTGAAGTAACCGCCGTTGGCCTCGAGACGAACGCGGCCGGGCAACAGGTCGACACCGCCACCGGCGAGCACGCCGTACTGACGCTCCTGCACGTTGCTCAGGTTGTTGAGCAACAGACCCGTCTTCATGCCGACGAACGCGTACCAACGGTCGCGGGTGATCTGCAGCTTGGCGCCGGGCACGGCGGCGGGGCGGCCGGTCGACGAGAGACCACCGTTCTGGTTGTAGGTGAAGGCCGAGTCACCGCCCCACGACAGCTTCCACGCGTAGCCGAGACGGAAACGGTCGGCCGAGACGGGGAAGCCGGTGAAAGAGATGTCTTCTTTCGCGCCCCAGCCCGCGGGCTTGTAGTTGAGCTTCACGAAGCTCGCGTTGTCGAAGAGCAGCACCTGACCGGTGGGCTGCACCGAGACGACGATGTTGAGCGCCGCTTCGGCCGTGAAGCCGTTGAAGAAGCTCGGGCTCATCTTGTACAGCGAGATGTTCGAGAGCGTCTCGAAGCCCGTGTAGCGGGTGTTGAAGTTGTCGTAGAACTGCGTGTTCTGTCGCGCGGCGCCGAAGCCGGTGCCCGGTTCAGAAGGCGTCGTGTCGCCCGGCTTCACGAAGACGTTGGAGTTCGCCAGCGCGAACGTGACGCGGGTGTCGATGAAGTCACCTGCGAAGGCCAACGCCGGGCACAGCCCCAGCACCACCGCGAATTTGAGAGACGGCTTCACGTGAGTTTCTCCGAGGGGAAGTCAGTTGCAGGGCTTGATGGGCCGCGGGCACTCGAGGCCCGGGCCGGGGTAGCAGCAGAGATCGTCAGGGTCGCGGGGGATGATCGCCCACCGCGGGCGCGCCGCCTGGATCTGCTTGAGGTGGCCGACGACGTCGAATTCGGCGGCGTGCAGCGCCTTGCACTGCGTGGCCGCCTCGGTGTCGGTGTCGTTCTCGTCGCAGTTGGGCACCAGCTCCGGCACTGCGTCCTTGGTGACGAGGTTGATGCGCGTGCGCGCGTTGATGCTGATGCCGCAGCTCGCTGCTGCGTTCACCGCGCGGAAGGCGACACCCGTCTGCCCGTTCACGAACATGAAGTCGGCGCGGGTATCGGGCTGCAGCACGGGGTCGGTGGTCTGTGCAGTGACGAGATCGTCACCGGCAACCGCGTAGACCGGCTGATCGCAGCGCACGCTCACCGCGTAGTTCTCGCCGAGGAGGAGCTTCGTCGAAGCGCCCGCGCCACCATCGGCAGGGCCACCGGGCACGGCCTTGGTGACGTAGCGCGCGGGCAACTGCGGGTCGAAGCCGAGCTCCGCTGGGCCGGGGCTCTGCATCTGCACGGGGAACTGACCGAACCCGACGAAGTTCGACTCTTCGGCGCAGATGGTGCCGGCGTACGGGCCGACGCCCAGCGTGCAGTCCTGGTTGCACTGACGTTCTGCTGCTTCCACCGCCGTTTCGGTGTCGCCGCACGCGCCCCAGGTGTTGCTCGGCGGGTTCTCACAGAAGAACGGCACCGTGCCGTCGCCGTTCTGATCGCAGTTCTTGAACATCTTGGGGAACTGGATGTGGCGCGCGCGAACGAGCGAAGACTCGAGGCTCTCCATCTTCAGGCTGCGCTTGTTGTGACCGCAGAGCACGTCGGTGAGGTACGGTGTCAGCACGTTGTCTTCGTTGCAGGTGCGGCCGCCGAGATCGTACGGCTTCGCGTACTGCAACCACTTGTTCCACTGGTCTTGCGGCAACTGACGCACGCGCTCGGCCGTCAGCCACGCGGGGAAGGTGAGCTGCGTGGTCGACGTGAATTCCTGCACCGAGCCCGAGAGCGTGAAGAGCAGGTCGCCCTGATCGAGCCCGTCGGGGAAGTTGTAGTTGTAGACGAACATGCCCGCGAACGTGCCCGGCATGTAGCCGTCGCAATCGTTGCGGCTGTGGCAGACCTGCTGACCCACGTCGCAGTGACCCTCACCGCCGTCGGTGTTCTCGGTGCCATCGGCCATCAGGCACGGCTCCGGCGGCTCCCAGTTCGCCGTGCGAACCGTGTTGCCGAGTGCGTCGGCGCGCAGCTCCTTGAGGCGGCACGCGGAGATGTCGCTGACGTAGAAGCCCGACGGGTCGAGGCCGGTGACCACCATCAACGCGTCCTTGCCGTTGCGCGCGGGGTCGTTGGTGCAGCTCTGCGTCAGCTTCTCGCCGGTGTTGGGGCCCTTGCCGACCACCACGAACTCGCCCACGAACGGTGAGCTCGTATTGTCGAGCACGCCCGGGTACTGCAGCGTCTGCAGCGTCTGGTTGCCGAAGTAGATGATCGGCGACGCGCCGGTCGCGAAGGTGCGCTTGAGCGCCGATTCGTCGGGCAGTTGCGACGGGTCGGGCTCCGTACCCAGCGCGTAGACCTTCTTCGGCGGCGCGTCTTCGACCCACACGCGCACCTCGCTGTACGGGTGCACCACGCGCACCTCGGTGGAGATCTCCCCGTCGGTGAGCGTGCCCCAGCGCGCGTATTGATCGTTCGAGAGATCTCCGGGGATCACGCGGAACGAGACGGGGTTGAGCAGATGCGTGATGGTCTTGTTGTTCTTGTCGAGCGCCGTCGCGTGGAGGCGGATGCGCACTTCGCCGGACGGAATGATGTACGGGCAGCTCTTCGTGCCGCGCTGCTCGAGCGGGACATCGGCCTGCGACGGGTAGCCCTGGAGACAGTCGGCGGTGACGTCGAGCGGCGTGCTCGTGCCCGCGTCGCTGTAGACGAAGACGCCGCTGGTCTCGACCTTGAAGGTCGTCAGCTCGTACGGAGCGGGCGCTTCAATCGGCGGGTCGACCCAGGGGCAACCACACAGCGCGAGCAGCGCGGGGAGGGCGAGCAGGCGGCGCATCATTTGACCCTCCGCTGAATGCGGCCGTCTTCGATGCCGAGCGCGATGGGCACCGAGGTCGGGTTCTCACAGAAGTTGCGCATCGCGCGCGTCACGTTGCCGCAGATGGGGTCTCCGGCGAGCGCTTCGCGGCACGCGCACTTCCCGAGCCACGGCCCCGACGGCAGCCGGGCGACACACTGCGCGATGAGCTGCGTGAAGTCGGTGGTCTGACACGCGGTCGAGGAGCCGTTGAAGACCTCGTTGCAGGTGCATGGCGAGGCGCTCGCCTTGAGGTCCTCCTCGAAGGCGCGCGAGTCCTGGCAGAAGCCGACCTGCTGCGCGTCGACGATCCACCGGGCGGGGTTCTCCGGGTCTCGTGAACCGCAGGGCTGACCCTTCTTACCGAGGATGTTGCCGTACGAATCGGGCTGGCCGGTGAGCAGCTCGGTGCAGTTGCAGAAGTTGGTCATGTACCCGACGAGCGAGTCACGGAGCGGGATGCCCGTCTCCACGCGGGTGGTGTTGCGCTTGAGCACCGTGAAGCCCGAGCCGCCGCGCGCGATGTAGTCGTTGGTGGCGACGCGGTACGACTCGTAGGTCTGCAGCGGCACTCCGTTGATGCTGATGTTGGTGCCGGTGTGCGCGAAGCAGCGGCCGCCCTTGGTGCTGTTCTCGTCGGCGATGCACTGCCACGGCGCGCGGTTGGAGCGATCGTCGCTGCCACAGTCGCTCGCGTCGCCATTCGGGTCACAGGGGATTTTGAGGTTGTTGAGCTGCGACTGCGCACAGTCCATCGTGAAGCGCGCGCCTGAGATCTGCGCCTGCGCCGCGCAACCGCGTTCGGCGGAGCGGTCGGCGATGAAGTCGAACATCTCCTGCATTTCACCGCCCGACAGGAACATGATGTTCACCGTGTTCTCGAACGGGAAGACGTTGAACATCGCCTCTTGCGTGAGCGGCCCCGCGTAGAGGTTGTCGCGGATGCCCAGCGAGTTGGTGACCGCGACCTCGGCTTCGACGCCCTGACGGCGGCGCATGGAGTCGGCGGTGATGTTGCCCAGCGGGCTGTCGCCACCCGTCGAGTTGTTGCGGCGCGCGATGTCGCGGGGCGCGTACGCGAAGAGCGAGGTGAGGTTCAGCTTGACGTCGAGATCGGTGATGTACGGCAGCAACAGTTGCGTGGTCGCGAGGTCTTCACTCTCGGTGCACTCCTTGACGCCCTTGCGGACGTCTTCGTTGCTCATGAACTGCCCGGGCTCCCAGAAGTTCGCGTTGTAGTACTGGTGCAGTTGCTCACTGCACCACAGCGAATCGATGGGGAAGACGCGGAAGTCGAACGACGCGATCTCGCCGCCGTTGACGCGGTTGGCACCGTGCGCCGGCATGTCGATCACCGCGTCGATGCGGTTGACGTACTTCGCGAAGGCGCCGCCGTGGCTCAAGATCACGTGGCGGCCGTCGGGGTCGGTCAGAATCTGCGGAGGGTTGAGCACGATGTGGAGATGCCCGCCGAGGATCGCGTCGATGCCGCGCACCCCGGGGATCTGCACGTGCACCACGGAGTTCGCGCTGTTCCGGTCACCGAACCACTCGATCACCGTCCACGGGTCGTAGCTGCGGTTGACGAACTGCTCGGCGAGGCTCCACTCGTAGTAGCCGTCGTAGCCCTGCACCAGCTCCTGATCTTCAGTCAGGCCGGCGTGGCTGGTGACGAGCACGAGGTCGACCTGCGGGCGCAGGAAGTTCACGTACGAGCGCGTGATCTCATTGGGCTCGAGGGGGATGACCTGCAGCGAGTTGCCCTGCTCGATGATCGAGTTGAGCGAGCCGAAGTTGCCGAGGCCGATGATCGCGACCTTGAGGCCCTTCACGTTCTTGATGGTGTACGGGAACGTGAAGAGCTGCGTGGCGTTGCTGCCCGACTGGCTCATGTCTTCCCACTGGTAGTTGGCCACCAGAATGGGGAAGCGCGCGGCGTCGCGGGCCTGCTTGGTGAAGTTCGCCGAACCCATGTCGAACTCGTGGTTGCCGATGACCGCCGCGTCGACCCCCAGCAACGTGAGGAACTTGTATTCGACCTCACCCAGGTTGATGTTGAACACCGGCGCGCCCTGAAACGAGTCACCCGAGTCGAGGTGCAGCACGCGATCAGACTTTGCGCGTTCGCGTTTGATCAACGCCGCGATGCGCGTCGCTCCGCCGAACGGCCCTGCCTCGGGGATCAGCCCGAGATCGACGTCGGTCTTCAGCGGGTTGAAGTCGTAGGTGAGGAGGCGCGAGTGGATGTCTGAGGTGTGCAACAGCGTCAGACGGACCTGCTGGCCCGAGAGATCGATGTCGTAACCTTCGAGCGTCGGCAGACACGAGGTCTGCGTCACCGACGCGGCGAGGAAAGCGCAGAGCAGCGCCGTCTTCAGAACCCGTTGAGTGAGGGAGCGGGACATCGTGGATCTCGGATTCGGCCGGTTGGAAGACGCGGCTCCCTACGCAACCCGGCGCGTTTGGTAAAGCGCTCAAACCGTGAGCCACGCACGTGTCACAAAACTCGAGATTGTTGAGGATCTTTCGGCCACCGCGCGCTGCGACGAGGGCTTTTTGCGGCTGCGGCGGCTGCGGGTGCGAAATGCCCGCGAAGATGGCACCCGTTCGAGCGTGTACCGCGTCGACGTCATCGACCGGCCGCGGCTCGATGCAGTGGCGGTGCTGATCTACCGGCGCGTCGCGGGCGGCACCGAGTTCCTCACCCGGCAGAACCTGAGGCCGGCGGCGTTCTTCCGCTCCGGCAAGTCGCCGGTGGTGCCTGACGGGCGCACGCACCTGTTCTGCGAAGAGCTGGTGGCGGGCCTGCTCGAAGACGGCGATCGCGGCGAAGACGGTGTTCGTCGCCGGGCGGCAGCGGAGGCCTTCGAAGAGGCCGGCTTTCGCGTCGACGCCGCGACCATCACGCTGCTGGGCAAGCCGTTCTTCGTCGCGCCCGGCATCTTGAGCGAGAAGATCCACCTCGCGAGCGTCGACGTCACCGGGCTGACTCCCGAAGTGCCCGAAGGCGACGGGAGCCCGCTGGAAGAGGGCGGCGTCACGCAGTGGAGAACGCGCGAAGCACTCGAGGCGGCGATCGCCGACGGCACGATTCAAGACGCGAAGACCGAGCTGGCCCTCGCGCGCTTCACTGCCCGAGGTTGACCTGCATCGACTTCTCGACGCCGGCGACGAACGTGATGTTCGACTCGCTCGCTTCGCCGCTGCTCAAGTCGACCAGCTTCACCTGATGCGGGCCCGACGCCACGTCGACGCGAATGGGTGAGTGGCCGCGGAGCTGCCCGTCGACCCACACCTGCACCGTGCCGCCCGTCGCCAACACGTTGAGCGACGCCGATTCAGCCACCAGCGGCTTGGGCGCGCGCTGTGGCTGCGCTTCGGCGGGCGCGGCGCGCGGAGTCATCGGGCGCTTGAGCTCCTGATGCGGAGGCTGCACGGCGGCCACGCGCGGGTTCGCGGCGACGACCGGCTCCGGAGGCGGAACCGGGACGATGGCCGCCGCCTCTTTCGGAGCGTCGCGCGCGCCGCGTTCGACGGTCGCCGGGAGGTGCGTGTTCTGAATCGAGAGGGTGACGCCGGTGAGCATCAGCACCGCGGCGACGCTGGCGGCGAGCCACTTCCACGGCTTGGCGGCGTGCGTCGGCGTGTGCTGCACCGGCGCGTCGTCGTTCGCGGCAGCCGCGGAGAGCTGCCCGGTGCGCTCGTTGTGCGTGACCGACGGGTCGTTCTCGAGCTCACCGGCCGACAGCACCGAGAGATCGCTCATGTTCTTCACGTCTTCGTCGGGCGCGAGAATCGGCGCACCGGCGGCCGACGCGGGTTCGCGCGCGGTCAACCAGTCGGCGACCTCGTTCGCTTCGACCATCGTGCCGGCCGAAAAGAGGAACGCACGCAGCGCGACACTCAGGTCACGCGCGTTCGAGAAGCGCGCGGCGGGGTCTTTCGCGAGGCAGCGCAGCAGAATGCGCTCCAGCTCCGGGTGCAGCCACGGCGCGATGGCGCGCGGGTCACCGATGCGCGCCTGCGAGATGGCCGCGATGAGCTCACCCTGATCAGTCTGATGAAACGGGTGCCGCAGCGTGACGGCCTCCCACAGGCACACGCCGAGGCTCCAGATGTCGGTGCGGCGGTCGACGTCCTTGCCCGAGAGCTGTTCGGGCGAGCAGTACTTGAGCTTGCCCTTCACCAGCCCGGAGCTCGTCTCCTCGAGGCGTTCACGCGCGCGCGCGATGCCGAAGTCGACGACCTTCACCGCGCCGTCGTAGGTCACCATGATGTTGTGCGGCGAGACGTCGCGGTGAACGATCTCGAGCGGCACGCCATCGGCCGACTTCGTCTCGTGCGCGCCGTGAAGACCTTCCGCGGCGTCGGCGATGATGCGCGCGATGTAGTGCTGGTACGTCTCGTAGAAGTAGTGCGACGTCGCCGGAGGCGGGCCGCTCTGCGCGGTCTCCTTGATGAGGTTCCCGAGCGTCTTGCCGTTCAGGTATTCCATCACCAGGAACTGCGCGCCGTCGGCGACGCCGACCTCGATCACGTTGCACACATGCGGGTGTGAGATCTGAATCGCGACGCGCGCCTCGTCGAGGAACATGCGCACGAACGACTTTTCACGCGCGAGATGCGGGTGCATCACCTTGAGCGCGAAGGGCTTCGAGAAATCACGCGTCCACGTCTCGCGCTGCGCGAGGAAAACCACGCCCATGCCGCCAGATGCGATGCGCCGCACGATTCGGTACGAACCGACACGCGTGCCCGCTACGTCACCATCATTCATTGTCTGCCAGGTCTGCATACGTCCCCCCGAGCGTCCCCTCCAACCGAGTACTCAATCACTCCGCCCGTGCGCGTCATTAACACCGGGCTCCGGAGCGCGCGCAAGCATCTGGCGCTCGAAAGATCCCGCGATCAGCGTGGGTCTGCGCGACTGCACGGCAACCACGTTCAGTGTGAAGTTTGACCCCGTGGTTTCGCGTTCCACACGCGCGTACACAGCAGCAAGCCGATAATTGCGACAGGCACCATCGCGGTGGGCCAGTTGATCCAATTACCGGGCAGCTTCGCGGCGTCTCCCTCGGGGAGCACCATGCTGACGACGAGCGATTGAAGCCCGGTGCCGAGGTAGACGAAGCCGTCGATGATGCCGACTGCGACACCGGCATTCTTCTTACCGCCGAAGTCTGCCGACGCGGTGCCCGAGAGCATGCCGTGCACGCCGACGTAGTTGAGCGCCATGAAGATCAGCACCCAGCCGACGACGTGCGATTCGAGCGTGAAGTACATCGCGATCGCGCCGGCGGTGATGCCCGCGTAGAGCACCGACGCCACCGGCCCGCGCCGCGAGTTGAAGAGCTTGTCGCTGATGACTCCCGCGAACATGCCGCCGACGATGCCGAACACGCAGAGCAGCAGGCCCCAGTTCCTGGTCACGAAGTCGTCCTGCCAGCTCACGGCCTTGCTGAACTTCGGGTACCAGCTCATCACGCCGTTGCGGAGGAACCCGGTGCAGAACTCGATGCCCACGATGAAGAGGATCACCGGGTTGGTGAGCATCTTCACGAAGACCTGCACCACGCTCGCCTTGTCGGCGATGGCGCTGCTGTCGTCGCCCACCTCGAAGTCGGGGTGCCCGGTCTGCGACGGCGTGTCGCGCACCAGGAAGAACGCCGCGGTGCAGGCCGCGAGCAGCACCAGCGCGGGGATGAGCGCCACCATCCACGGAGACGTCGGGAACGCCTTGGCGATGGCCGCGCTCCAGTCGTAGCCGAAGTAGATGCCCAGCGAGATGAGGATGCCGAACACCCCGCCCTGCACGCCGCGCTCGCGCACGTGGAACCACGCCGCGTTCACTCCAGTCGTAGCCGAAGTAGATGCCCAGCGAGATGAGG
>JBEHYH010000081.1:0-17168 GCA_048498275.1 Myxococcota bacterium
AAGGGATCTTTGCGGCACGCGAGTGACATCTGATGTCGACAGCGCGCATCTCCGCACACTCCGTTCTGCACCACGAGCTGCGGTTCTTCCGCTGCGTGCGTCGCTGACGAGGTCTGTCAGGCGTACCCGACGGCGACCGCGGTCGGCACGTTGCGCGTCACCGGTGTCACGAGCTCCGCGGGCGCGAGCTTCGACAGCGCTCCCATCGTCAACGGGTACCAACCTCCCAGCGGCACCACGCTCGCCATCCCCCCGTTCGTCGAAGGAGCCGACGTCACGCTCGCGGCTTCCGGCTCTTCGTTGGTGCAGTCGTTCACGTTGAGCGCGCCGGGCGTCGCGCCGATCGCGCTCGATCAACAGACCGTGCAGCTCGCGACCGGTAGCGACGTGAACCTCACGTGGAGCGCGGGGAGCGAAACCGTCGGCGCGCGCATCGCGGTCGACATCGACATCAGCCATCACGGCGGGCTCCGCGGGCAGATCATCTGCGACACCGACGACGACGGCGCGCTCACCATCGCGTCACCGCTCGTCGACAAGCTGATCTCGCTCGGCGTGTCGGGTTACCCGTCGATTCGTGTGACGCGCGCGAAGACCGGCTCGGCGTTGATCAACGCAGGCCGCGTCGACCTCGTCGTCAGCTCCACTACTGAACGGTCCGTCACCATCCCCGGGCTCACGTCGTGCAGCGGCGACGAAGACTGCCAGACGGGTGAGACCTGCCAGGACGATCTCCAATGCAAATGATCAACGTGATGCGTGTGGCAGTGGCGGGAGTCGTGTGTTCGTTCGCCGCGTGCGGCCTGGAACCCGTCGCAGAATCTGACGCAGGCACCGGTGGTGGTTTCGTCGCATCGGGCGGTGGCTCGAACGCCGGTGGTGGCGATGGTTCAACCGGCGGCGGTGACGCGACGCCCGGCGGTGGCGATGGTTCAACCGGCGGCGGTGACGCGACGCTCGGTGGCGGCGATGGATCCGTCGGTGGAGGTGACGCAGCAACTGGAGGTGGATCAACAACTTCAGGCGGCGGCACCGGAGTGACCGGCGGCGGCGCAGCAACAACCGGCGGAGGCACCGGCACCGTCGACGCGGGCCTCCCGCACTTCAGCTTCTTCGTCACCAGCTACGCCGCGTTGTGGAGCCTCTCCGGCACCGCGAACGGCTTCGGTGGCGACCTGCGCTACGGCGAAACCGGCATGGGCGCTGGCCTGCGCGGCGCCGACAAGATCTGCACCACCATCGCCGAGACGAGCATGCCGGGCTCGGGAATGAAGGTGTGGCGCGCGTTCCTCTCCGCTGATCAAGGCGAAGACGGCGGAGTCGTGAACGCCATCGATCGCGTCGGTGAAGGCCCCTGGTACGACCGCCTCGGTCGCGTGCTCGCGCTCACGAAGACGGGGCTGATCAGCACGCGCCCCACCGGCTGCAACACCACCATCTGCAACGACTTCCCCAACGAAGACGGCGTGCTCAATCACCGGCCCGACGGCACCACCGCAGTCGACAACCACGACATGCTCACCGGCACCAACAGCGCGGGCCAGCGCTACACGAGCGGGAGCTCTTCGTTCAATTGCCTCTCGTGGACGACCTCGAGCACGCAGACATCGACCACCGGCAAACCGCGCGTCGGTCATTCGTGGCCCGCGATGTCGGGCCAGAACTGGATGAACGCGCTCACCGAAGCCGGCTGCGGCGCGGGCGTGAACCTCCAGGAAACCGGCGGCCCGACCAACAACGGCACCGTCGGCAGCGGCGGCGGGTACGGCGGCTTCTATTGCTTCGCGCTCACGCCATGAAAAAGCTCCTCGTCATCGCCGCACTCGCGCTCGCCGCGTGCACTTCGAGAACCAACGACACCGATGCAGGCCGCGTGTGGGCGTGCACCAACGACGCGGGTGACCCTGACGCGCTCGACGACCTCGGTTGCGAGAGCGACTTCACCGCGCTCGCGTCGATTCCCGTCAGCGCATCGATTCCCGGAGCGCGCTCGACGAAGGTCGTGCTCGATCAAGCCGACTCGAATCATCTGCATTTCCAGAACAGCGTTCGCTACCAGGTGCACTACGCGTACGTGTCGACGCATCTCTCGGGCGGTGCGCTGCCGCTGGTGGGCTCGCTCGCGGAGTTCAACACCACCGAGTACTTCTCACCCGACCGGCGCTTCGTGCTCGCGGCGGTCAGCTATTACGAAGGCCCGAAGGTGTTCGCGCTGGAGTTCTCTCCGTACGACACCGCGTCGGCCGCGATGATGCAGACGATGTACGAGGCGGTGCAGGCGCACGCATACTTCGGCGCGCAGCTCGTGCTGCATCCCACGTCGGCGGCGAACGCCGTTGAAGCCGCGAAGTTGCCGTCGAGCGTGAAGGTGATGACCACCGACGAACTGTACGCGGGCATCGACTACCAGCCGCTCACGCTCGCGACTGGAGTCGGTCGTCTGCGCTTCACCACGGCGGCGGCGCTCGAGCTGAGCCCTCCGTCGAATCAGGATCTGCTCGTGCTCGATGAAGCGCCGAATGACATCTCGGTCGTGCAGGGGCTCGTCACTGAGACATTCCAGACGCCGCTCTCACACATCAACGTGCTCTCGGCGAATCGCGGCACGCCGAACATGGGGCTCAAGAAGGCGCTGACGAACGCGACGCTGCGCGCGCTCGATGGAAAGCTCGTGAAGCTGACGGTCGACGCACTCGAGTGGAGCGCCGTCGAGGTCACTCAAGAAGAAGCCGAAGAGTTCTGGGCGACGCACAAACCTGATCCGGTGACGCTGCCGGCTTTGAACCTCGACACCGACGCGATCGTGAACGTCGAAGACTGCACGCCCGACCCGACCGACGGCGGATCACTGCGTGATGCCATCAAAGAATCGGTGCGCGCCTACGGCGGCAAAGCGGCGCAGTACTCGATCCTCCGCCGCATCGGCGACGACGTGCCCATCAAGCCGGCCTTCGTCATCCCCGTGAAGCACTACGACAACTTCATGAAGGACAACGGGCTCGACGCGATGATTCAGGGCTTCCTCGACGACGCGAGCTTCCGCACCGACTCGACGGTGCGCGTGCAGAAATTGAATCAGCTCTACGCGGCGATCATGGCGGGCACGATTCGTCAGGAGCTCATTGATGAGATCATCGCGCGTGCGGCGGTCGCTCCGTATTCGGGCAAGAAACTTCGCTTCCGTACGAGCACGAACTCCGAAGACCTCGACGGTTTCCCGTGCGCGGGTTGCTACGAATCACACACCGGAGATCCGGCTGACCAGGAAGCTCTTCGTCAGGCCATTCGCGAGACGTACGCGAGCGCCTGGAGCTTCCGCACGTTCGAAGAGCGCTCGTATTACGGCATTGATCATTTCTCGGTCGGCATGGCGTTGATGGTGCACACCAACTACCCGGACGAAGAAGCGAACGGCGTCGCGGTGACTTCGAACCCCTACGACCCTGCGGGGCTCGACCCGGCGCTCTACGTGAACGTGCAAACTGGCGGAGATGCCGAGGTCGTGGCGCCGCCTCCCGGTGTGAAGAGCGACGAGTTCCTCTATTACTTCTCGCAACCGAACCAGCCGATCACGTTCCTCACGCACAGCAATCTCATCGCGCCGAACACGACGGTGCTGTCGGTGACGCAGACGTACGCACTCGGTAAGGCGCTGAGCGCGATTCACGATCGCTTCTCGGCTGCGTACGGGCCCGCCGCGGGCAACCTCGGTTGGTACGCGATGGACGTGGAGTTCAAGTTCGACGACGACGATGACCCGACGCAGCCTCCGACGTTGTTCATCAAACAGGCGCGCCCGTACCCGGGGAGAGGTCAGTGAGCGAGAGCTTCGAGCGCTTCGAAGTGAAGTACCTCGCGCCTCGGCCGATGGTCGACCGCGCGCTGCGTCTGCTCGAAGGTCACATGGAAGAAGACGCGATCGCTCGGCAGGCCGGCGCCTCGCAGGTGAACACGTCGCTGTATTTCGATTCGCCGCACTTCACGTTCTTCGAGCAGCACGTCTCAGGCTCGCCCGACCGCATCAAGCTGCGCGTTCGGTATTACGGAGAAGAGCCGGGCAACGTGTGCTTCTTCGAGGTGAAGCGGCGACAGAAGAGCGTGGTGACCAAGCAGCGCGCGGTGCTCTCGCTGCAGGAAACGCGACGCTTCGTCTACGACCTGTCACGCCGCCCGCCGATGGAGAGCGAGGCGCTGCAGTTGTTTCAATACCTGGCCTTACGTTGTCAGGCTGAACCGAAGTTGCTCGTGCGCGCGCGGCGTCAGGCGTTTCGCGCGCTGGAGCCGGGGCTCGATGTGCGGCTCACGGTCGACTCCGATGTCGCGTGGCAGCCGGCGCGCTACCCCGAAGCGTTGATTCCACAGCCCGACCGTTGGCGGCCACTCGCGGGCGCTGAAGGTCACGAACCTCCGGGCCTCGTCGAAGTGAAGTTCCTCGACCAGAAACCGTGGTGGCTGGGTCGCGTCACGCAACTGCTCGCGCCGTGGCGTGTGTCGTTCTCGAAGTACATCGCGGCCGCGTACGACGCGCGTCGCGACCCGTTCTTCCTCGTCGATGCGGCGTGAATTCAAAGAGTTTTACAACCACGACTCAAATCGCGAGTTCCTGCTGGCAATGAGTTCAGCAAGCGCGCGCCAAGACGGAGCCATGACGTCGAACGATTCATAGAAAGGGTCTTCGCCATAAACCAACGCCTGAGTCTCACGTTCAACGGCCAGATACGCGTGACCAAGGCCCACCAAATGTAGCAACGGAAAATGCGTGTCCCAGAACTCGCGAATCTGAACCTGACGTGGAGGCTCAGCCGCCGCGGAAGCGAGCGACTCCAGTTCGCATTCATTCCAGACCCGCGGCGCGCCGCTCACGCCATGAATTTCGGGAGACGTCACAAACCAAGCAGTCTTGTGTGCGTTGTTTGCAAACGCCGTCGTTTCGAGAAAGTCGATGAGATCAAGCGGGAGCCACGGATACCGTTGGAGAATCGGTGGAGGGATCACTCGACGGGTTTTGAGCTCCAATACACGCCAACCTGCCGTGCGAAGCGGCGCCCAGAAGTAGTGCTCCGAGTCGGTCGTAGCCATCTTTCATCAAAGTAGCGCGGCGGTGATCGCTTCGGCGAGGTCACTGACACACAGCCGTCACAATGAACCCCGGTGAATTCGATCTCCTCGGTGCCACCGCGAGTCTCGCGTTGGCGCTGGGGCTCTCGTTCGGCCTCTCAGCGCTCTACACGGCGACGTATCAAGGCGTGTCGTACCTGAAGGGCTTCGCGCAGACGCTCGCGCTGTGTGGCCTCGCATCGGCCGCGGTCATGCTCTGCGTCGGCGACAGCATCGCGCGCGGCATCGGCATCTTCGGTGCGGTCAACCTCGTTCAGGTTCGCAGCACCATCAAAGACACGCGCGACTTGATGTTCGTGTTCATCACGCTGGCGTGCGGTGTCGCGTCGGGCGTCGGCGCGTGGAGCATCGCGTTGCTCGCGGCGATGCTCTTCACCGTCGCGATTCTGCTGCAGTACTTCAGCGACTTCGGCACGCGGCGTGGGCTGTCGGCGGTGCTGCGCGTGCGCATCGGCAATGACTCCATCGCCGGGTTGCCGCCGGTGCTCGCGAAACACACCACGCGCGCGATGCTGTCGAGCTCACGCACGATCGCCGATGGCGCGGAGCAGACCTGGCAACTGCGGCTCGCGAATACGCAGGCGCAGTCGGCGCTGCTCTCTGCGCTTCCTGCCGCGGGTGCGTCTGATTCGTCGCTGCTTCTCCAAGACGATTCGCTGGAGGTGTGAGTCATGCGTTCGAATCGGCGTGACATCATTCTGAAGCTCGTCGCGGCGTTCGTGTTCTTCGCGGGCGGGCTCGCGATCCTTCAGCAACGTGGAGGTCTCGGCGGCGCGCTCGTGCCCGCGTACGTCGAGAGCGTTGATCATCTGATTGCTCCGGTCGTCACCGGGCGCATCGTGAAGCTGCACGTGAAGCTCGGCGACGTCGTGCATGAAGGGCAACTGCTCGCGACGTTGGACGACGGTGCGATTCGGCTGCAGCGCGAACGTCTGCTGGCGGAGCTCTCGCAGCTCGACGCCGACCTTGCCGCGCAGGAGACGATTCATCAGACCGAAGTGCTCGCGGGAGTGCTGCGGACCTCGAGCGCGATGGCCGATGAAAGCGCCGCGCGCGTTGAAGCCGACACGTTCAAGAACGAGCTCGAGCGCGTGACGAAGCTGCGTGAAGAGCACCTCGTCGATGCGGCGACGGAGACTGAAGTCCGTCGCAACTATCTCGCGGCCGCCGCGCGCGTGAAGGTGTTCGAGACACGTCGCGCGCAGACTCCGGAGCTGTACGTGAATCGTGGCGTGCGCGCGCAGGCAGATGCGCGCGTCTTGCCGTATCGCGAAGCCATCAAGGCCAAGCGCGCGGCGATCGCCGAGCTCGATTTTCAACTCGCGCAATACGAGCTGCGTTCGCCGGTCGATGGAACGGTGGCGCTGCTCGTTCGCGCGACGGGTGACGTGGTGACTCCGGGCGTCGAAGTGTTGCGCGTGGTGAGTGGACGCGTTGGTCACCTCGTCGCGACCGTGCCGGAAGAACGCGCGCGCAACTTGAAGCCGGGCATTCAAATCACCGTGCGCACGTCGCGCGGATTGCTGAGCCGAACGCTCAACGGCACCGTCGTCGAAGTCGGGCCGTCGGTTGAAGAGTTGCCGTTGCGCAGTTGGCTCTCTCCACAGTGGCCGCGCTGGGGTCGTCGCGCGGTGATCAAAGTCGACGGCGAGACTCCGGGCGAAGCGGGAGAGCGCGTGTATGTGCAGTTCTGAAGAAACGCGCGGTCCCGCATGAATCTGGTGCTCGCCATCTTCATTACCACCACACCACTCGACGACGCGCTCGCACTCGCGCTCGAGAACAACGCGTCGCTCAAGGTCGCGCGCGCAGAAATCAACGTCGCGGAAGCGTCCGTTCCACTCATGCACGACTGGGAAATGCCGAAACTCCGCGGGCAGCTCAGCGACGCGCAGGACGTGGGCTCCGGCACGTTCACCTGGGTCGTGCGTCTCTCATGGGCTCCGCCGAACCCGTGGCAGTGGAAACACGGAACCGTCGCCGGCGAAGCCGAGGTCGTCGGTCGCCGCGCCGATCTCGCGAACTCGAGCTGGGGCGTGATGAAAGAGCTCCGGCTCGCGTGGCTCGATCTCTCCGGAGCGGACGCGCACGGCAAGCTCGCGCACGAAACGTACGAGGTGCGTCATCAACTCCTGAGCGTTCTTCGCAAGCGACTCGAGCGCGGCACCGGCACGCAGATCGAACTCAACCTCGCGCAGCTCGGCGAGCAGGACGCGAAGCAGGACGAGCAGCGGTACGTGAGCGCGGGGCTTCGCGCGACGCAGTCGATTGTCTGGCTCGTCGGAGTTCCGCTCGAACCACAACCGACCTCGCTCCCCGCTGAGCCTCCGAGCGTCCCCGACCTCGACGAACTCGAAACGCGCCTCGGCAAACACCCCGCGCTCGAATCGTTGCGCGCGCGCGTGCGCGAAGCCGAAGCGAAGGTGAAGAACGAGCAGGCGAAACGTCTGCCGTGGCCCGAAGTGCTCGTAGGCCTGCGCCAGAAAGCGAGCGCGACGCCCGACAACAATCTGCAGCTCTCGCTCACGGTGCCGCTGGGCATCACGCCCGCGCCCGAAGTCGACGTCGCCCGCGCGGTCGTCGCACGCAATCGCTCGCAGCTCGACGCGGAGGTGAATCAGCGCAAAGCCGAGCTCCGCATTCTCATTCAACGCGCCGAAGGTCTGCGCAGCCGCTGGCTCTCGTTCGAAGCCGACTACCGCGCGACCATCGAGAGCCATCGCGCGCTGCGTGCGCAACTGCTCGCCGACGGTTCACTCGACCCGACGTTGCTGCTCACCGCTGAACGCGTGGCCATCGATCTCGAGCACAAGCGCCTCGACATTCAGCTCGACCTCGCGCGCGCCCTCGTCGAACTCGACAACATCGCCGGCCCGCCGTGACTACTTCTTGAGCCCGAGCTCCTTCGTCGACGCTTCACGCATCTCGACTTTGCGAACCTTGCCGCTCACCGTCATCGGGAACTCGGTGACGAACTTCCAGAACTTCGGAACCTTGTAGTGCGCGATGCGCTGCTTGCAGAACTCCACGAGCGCTTCGACGGTCGGCGAATGGCCCGCGCGCAGGCGCACCCACGCCATCACCTCTTCGCCGTACTTCTCGCTCGGTACGCCGATGACCTGCGCGTCTTCGATGGCTTCGTGTTTGTAGAGGAACTCTTCGATCTCGCGCGGTGAGATGTTCTCTCCGCCGCGGATGATGAGGTCTTTGATCCGCCCCGTGATGGCGACGTAGCCCTCGTCATCCATCACGCCGAGGTCACCGGTGTGCATCCACCCGTCTGCATCGATGGCGCGCTTCGTCGCTTCTTCATCATTCCAATACCCGAGCATCACCGAGTACCCGCGCGTGCAGACTTCGCCGTGACTCCCGCGCGGCTGCAGTTCACCGCTCTCAGGCTCAATCACCTTCACCTCGAGATGATCTTGAACGGTGCCGACGGTTCCGACCTGTTTCTCGAGCGGAGTTCCAATCATCGTCTGCGTGCTCACCGGTGACGTCTCCGTCATGCCGTAACAGACCTCGACTTCGGTCATGTGCATGCGCGACTGCACCTGACGCATCACTTCGGTCGGGCACGTCGACCCCGCCATCACGCCGGTGCGCAGCGAGCTCAAATCGAACGAACTGAAGTTCGGCAGCGCGAGCTCGGAGATGAACATCGTCGGCACTCCGTAGAGCGACGTGCAGCGCTCTTGCTGCACCGCTTCGAGCGCGGCGGTCGCTTCGAAACTCGCCGAGGGAATCACCATGCACGCGCCGTGCGTGGTGCACGCGAGATTGCCGATGACCATTCCGAAGCAGTGAAAGAACGGCACGGGAATGCAGACGCGGTCGCGCTCCGAGTACTCGAGCCGTCGCCCGATGAAGTAGCCGTTGTTGAGCAGGTTGTGATGCGACAGCGTCACGCCCTTGGGAAACCCCGTGGTGCCGCTCGTGTATTGAAGATTCACCGCGTCGCGCGGTTCGACGTTCGATTCAGCGGCCGCGAGCTCGACGTCGGAGATGCGCTTGCCCGCTTTCAAGAACGTGTCCCAGTTCTCGTCGAAGAACACGGTGACGCGGAGCTCCGGCAACTGCGGCTGCACTTCACGCACCACCGCTGCGTAATCGGCGTTCTTGAAGCTGCGCGCAGCGATGAGCGCGGAGGTGCCCGATTGCGCGAGCACGTATTGCAGCTCGTTGCTCCGGTACGCGGGGTTGATGTTCACCAGAATCACGCCAAGCCGCATCGCCGCGTACTGCACGAGCACCCACTCGAACCGATTCGGCGACCAGATGCCGAGCCGGTCACCCTGCTTCACACGCGCCGCGAGCAGCGCCTTCGCGACCATCGAGCTCTGCTCCCAGAGCTGCTCGTAGGTCGCGCGGTAGTTCTGCTGCACGCTCACCAGCGCGTCGTGCGTCGGGAACCTCTCGACGGTGCGCTTGAGGTTCTCGCCAATGGTCTCGGTGAGGAGCGGTGTGTCTCTCGGGCCCGCGCTGATGGAAAGTTCGCTGCTCATGCGCGAGAGCGTACGCCTTCGATCGATTCACACCACGTGCAGATCGAGCGACGCATCGAGCGCGAGCAGATCATCCGGGTCGGAGGTCAGCACCTTGTGTTCGCGCGCTCGCGCACACAGCGCAACGCTCGCATCGATGACGTCCTTCGTCCGAGACCTGCCGCACAACACGCCTGCGGCACGGGCGGTCTCTGCGTCCAGTACAACCAACTCCACGTCGTCCGCCGCAAGCAGTCTTGCGAGGAGCGCTTGCCTTGAACCGTCGCGCCACACCTGGCCGATGACGCCCGTGGGCACGGAGATCTCGAGGCGATGCGACTGCGCGACCTTGAGCATCGCGGCGACACGTCGGTCGCGCCGTTCGAGCGCGATCAATGCACCGGCATCGAGCGTGAGGCCCTTCATCGCGCGCGTCGCTTCGTTGAAAGACCCAGCGCGTTCTCGGCTTCACGCTTCTCACGCGGGGTCAGTTCTCCACCGGTCTCGGCCAGAATCTCGTCCAACACCGCGCGCAGCGACTCGGCCTTCACTTTCTCTTCGAGCGCAGAAGCAATGTACGCGCTGAGCGAACTCGCATTGCCGCCGCGAACGCGACGACGCGCGAGCACCAGCGTCTCCGACGGGATGCTGACTGTGATCTTCTCGGCGGTCATACTTTCTACTTACCACCGATGAAGCGAGCGGCGCTAGGGCAGCACTCTCTTCAACATCGCCAGCGTGTCGCGCTCGTCGTCAGGCGACGGCGTGACGTCTTTCCACGACGGCACGCGATGCGGGAGCGCGAACCAGCCATCGGGCGCAGACATCGACCATTCCTTGCCGTTCAACACGCGCGCGTTGAACCCGATGACCTCGATGCGCGTGCGCGAGTCATCGACGGCTTCGAAGTGAACGATGTACTCGCTGAAATACGCGCCTGAGATTCCCGGCACCGACCAACCTGGCTCATCTCTCCACGATGAACCGGAGTTGCGTGATGAGAGATGCAGATCTCTCGAACGCTTCACATCAGGCAACGACACCCACCGCTTGAGCGCGAGGCTGGCGGTCTTCTCGTGGTACCCGAGCGACATCGGCGCGTCACCGGCGAAACCTCCCGGTGAAAAACGAAAACCGAAATCGAGCCCCGGCTGTTCTTCTGCGTAGAACTTCTGCAGCCGCGCTCCCAACGTGGAGTCGGACAGAGACCACGCGACCTGATCCATCGTGAGCAGCGGCACTGCTTTGAGTACCGCAGCGCGCGCAGCTTCGAGCGACAGCGGCACGACGTCCGTCACGCCGCCGTCTTGCGCCATCGCGCTCGAAGCCATCAGCACCACCAGAGACAACAACCGCACTACTTCGCGAGCCCGCGGCGCTTGAGCGTCGATTCCATCGAGCCGGGGTTGATGTCGCGGCCCTGCGCGACGCGGTCATTCCACGTCTCCGACTTGCCGATGGTGCCGGGCACTTCCTGCATCGTGATGGTGCCGGGCACCGGGCACACGAGGTGACACAGGTTGCAGCCGACGCATTCGACGTCATCGATGACGGGGAGGAAGCGGCCCACCGCGCCCGCGGCCTTCACCGGCACCTCGGGGATCGACGCGGGGATGTGCGTGTGGCCGGCCTTCACGTGCTCTTCATGCGTGCGACCCGGAATCAGGATGCACTGGTGCGCGCCGTCCATGCAGGCGACCGAGCACAGGTTGCAGCCGATGCAGGTGTCCGGGTTGATGCGCGCCTTCAAGTTGTAGTTCAGGTCGAGGTCGCCCCATTCGGCGTACGAGCCGACCGCCTGGCCACGGAGCTCCGACACCGACTTCATGCCCTTGCTGTCGAGGAAGTCAGACAGGCCTTCGATCATGTCTTCGACGATGCGGTAGCCGTAGTGCATCACCGCCGTGCAGACCTGCACGCTCGTCGCGCCGAGCGCGATGAATTCAGCCGCGTCACGCCAGTTCGAGATGCCGCCGATGCCGGAGATGGCCATGTGCTTCGTCGCGGGGTTCTTGGCCAACTGGCTCATCATGTAGAGCGCGATGGGCTTCACCGCGGGGCCGCAATAGCCGCCGTTGGTCGACTGATTGCCGACGCGCGGGTTGGGCACCATGCGATCGAGATCGACCCCGAGCAGCGACTTGATGGTGTTGATGAGCGAAATCGCCGGAGCGCCACCGCGCGCCGCCGCTTCACCGGGCTCGTTGATGTCGCCGGTGTTCGGCGTGAGCTTGATGATGACCGGCGTGCGCGCGTACTCCATCGCCCAGCGCGTAATTTCTTCGAGCACCTTCGGCTCCTGACCGACCGCCGAACCCATGCCGCGTTCGCACATGCCGTGCGGGCAGCCGAAGTTGAGCTCGAGACCATCGCAGCCGGTGTCTTCGGCGCGCTTGATGATCTCCTTCCAGTTCTCCTTCGTCTCCACCATCAGCGACGCGATGATGGTGTTCTTCGGGTAGCGCTTCTTGACCTCGTACATCTCCTTGAGGTTCACCTCGAGCGGGCGGTCGGTGATGAGCTCGATGTTGTTGAGGCCCATCATCCGCGTGTTGCCGTAGTCCTGACTCCAGAAGCGCGAGGTGACGTTGGTGACCGGGTCACCGAGCGTCTTCCACACCGCGCCGCCCCAGCCCGCGTCGAACGCGCGCATGATCTGCGGGCCAGAATTCGCGGGCGGAGCCGAGGCCAACCAGAACGGGTTCGGCGACTTGATGCCGCAGAAGTCGATGCTCAAATCAGCCATGGTTACTTCCCTCCGAGGTACTGAACGATGTCGCGCACGGCGAGCTTGGCTTCCTGAACCGCGTTGACGACTTCCTTGCCGCCGTTCACGCAGTCGCCGCCAGCCCAGACCTTCTCATTCCCAGTTCTGTACATCGGGTTCACAGACACTCGGCCCTTTGTATCAATCTGTACTCCGGGGAACGCCTTCGCCACGTCGGTCGCGGTCGCCTGACCGATGGCGAGCGCGATGAGTTCGCAGCTCACGGTTTCTTCGCCACCAGCGACCGGCTTGCCGTTCTCGGTGCGCGAGAGCGTGACCGACTTGAGCTTCCCGTTCTCACGCTGCACCTTCGTGAGCGCGCGGTTCTCGACGAGACGAACACCGTGTTCACGCGCGTGCGCGAGCTCGTGCTCGTAACCCGACATGTCCTTCTCCGCGCGGCGGTACACCAGCGCGACGTCTTCGATGCCGAGGAGCTTCAGCTCGTGCGCGATGTCCAACGCGGTGTTGCCGCCGCCGATGACCAGCGCGCGCTTCACGTGACTCACGTTCGCCGAAGGGTCCGCCTTGATGCGCTCGATGAAATCGACGGCACCGACCACGCCCTCGCCTTCTTCACCGACGCCGAGCAGCGAGTCAGCGCCGAGGCCGAGACCCAGGAACACGGCGTCGAAATCCTTGAGCAGTTGCGCGGCGGTGGCCTGCGTCACCTCCACGCCGTCTTTGAGCTCGATGTTGCCGAGCGAGAACACGTGCTCGATTTCCTTGAGCGCCGCGTCGCCCGACTGCTTGTACGGCGCGATGCCGAGCGTGTTGAGCCCGCCGGGGATCTTCTTCTTTTCGAAGATGACGCTCGCGTGCCCTTCGAGCGCGAGCAGCCCCGCCGCCGCGATCGACGCAGGCCCCGCGCCGATGAGCGCGACCTTCTTGCCGGTCTTCGCCTTCGCGGGCGTCAGCAACGAGCCGAGCGATTTGCTCTGCAGCGCGGTCTCCGTCGCGAAGCGTTGCAGCCGGCCGATCGCGATCGGCTCACGGCCCCACGTGTTGTACACGCACGCGCCGGCGCACAGCACTTCGACCGGGCACACGCGCGAACACGACGCGCCGAGAATGTTCTCCTTGAGAATGGTGCGCGCCGCGCCGACCGTGTTCTCAGTCGAGATCTTGTGGATGAAGTTGGGGATGTCGATGCCGGTCGGGCACGCCTTGATGCACGGCGCCTCAACACAATACAAACATCGGTTGGCTTCGGTGACGGCCTCGGCTGGTTTGTACAGAGGTTTCGATTCTTCGAAACGCTGCTCGAGCCGGCCTTGCGGCAACACTGGGAGACGGAACAAAAAAACCTCCGCGACGGAGTTTGAGGGAACGGCGAGGGTCGCTTGCGCGGGCCCCACAAGTCAACGCAGATGAACTGACGCAGTGCTCCAGCTAATGGCCGGTTTTCTCAGCTCCGGGGAAATCTGCGCGTCAGCTCGCCCTTCCACCACTCGGCGGCAGCGGCGTGAGTCGTGAGCCGCAGACGCTCGTTTTCGAAGGTGCACGCCCAGCGTCGCGACAACGCGGCCTGGTAGAGCAACTGCAGGCTCGGAGCCCCATCGCGGATCGTCGCGACCAGCGGGCCGTCGAGCCCCGTGGGTACGAAGTCGGCGCTCTTCTCGATGTCGCACGCACGCAGGATTTCGTCGAACGTGATGCCGGTACGCGCCTTCGCCAACACGTGCTCGGGCAACGGGAGCAGCAGCCCGGTGTTGTGTTGCGGCCAGAGATGCGAGAGCAGCGTGAACGCGAGCTCGCCAGCTCCTTCAGCGATGGCGTCGGTGATTTCCGAGAAGCCCGCCTTCATCGCGACCAACGCGAGCGCCGCCGTGGCGCGCACCGATTGCGCTTCGTGCTTGAGCAACGGCAGCAGCCACTCGGCGGAAGCGGGGTTTCCAATCTTGCCGAGGGACCAGGCTGCCGCCGCGATGACCGTGAAGTCGGCGTCGGCGAGCATCGGGCGCAGATCTTCGAAGCGCTCCGCGAGTTCTTTCGCGAGCTGCCCGTAGTGATCCGCCGCGAAGTAGCGCACGCGCGCGAACGGTGAACGCAGGTGCTCCGCGATGCCGGGCAACGCGACGCGCTCGCGCGTGAGCTCCACGAAGAGGCCGTGACGAAGCGCATCGTCGTCGTACGCGAGCACACGCCGCACAGGCTCCGCGAGGTCGCGCTTCGCCTTCAACGCGTCGAGAAAGAACGTGAACACCACGCTCTTCTCGGTGTCCTCTCGAATCTGTTCAGGCGGCCGCGAGAACTGCACCGGCGCGACCGACTCGGGGAAATCGCTCAGCCGAACCGAAAGCAGACCGCGCTCTTCGCACGCGAGCAGCAAGGTCTCACCGTCGAGCGCGGAGTCTTGAATGTAGCGATCGTTCAATTCTGGCGAGAGGTCGGCCTCGCGCACCTTCTCGAGCCCCTTGAACAGCGTGATGCGGCGCGAGAGCCCGACGACCACGAGACGGCCATCAGCCGTGCGATGCAGCCCCGACGTCTTCATGCGCGCGAGTGGAAGGTCGGTGAGCGCTCCGGTTTCGAGGTTCAGCAATTGCGTGCGCGCGTCATCGGTCGACACCGCGACCGTGTTCTCATCGAGCACGCAGAGCGCGAGCACGGCTTCCGAAGTCACGGGCCAGCGCTTCGAAACCTCGAGCGTCTCCGTGTCGCGCAGCTCGACGTGACCATCTCCGCGACCGACGACGAACTGCTTCGCGCCCGGCAACAACGCCACCGCGCGGAAGTGCAGTTTGAAGTCGCCAGATTCCGAGCTGACCCTCTGCACCGCTCCGAAGCGCGCGACGCGTAAATCACTCGCGACCACGATGACGCTGCCGTCGCTCGTCGAGTCGATGAAGACGTTCCACCCGAGCTCGCCGGGCAGCGTCCATTCGCCCTTCCGCTTCATGGTGTGCGTGGAGCCGATTTCTGCCTGCGCGACGCCGATGCCGTCAGACAACACGAGCGCGTTTTCACCGAGGCCCGCAAACGCGACGATTCCATATTTCAACTTCGAGCCGCCGACCGCGACCGTGCGCGACTCGCCGTCCTTCCCGACCGTGACCGTCGCTTCCTTCTCTCCCGCCACGACCCAACCACCGCCGGGGAGCACCGCGACGTGCTTCACCTTCCGCTCGAGCAACTGTTCGGTCTTCATGTGCATCTCGTACTGTTTCACCTCGCCGTCTGTCGCGGAGTGACGACGAGACGACACACACGCGCGTCAGCCGCGAGCTAGAACGCGCACCATGAACAAGCTCGTCATCGCTCTCGCGCTCGTGGTCATCGGTTGTTCGAAGCCCGCGGCGCCTGTCGTCGCGGCGCCCGCGGCGCTCCAGGTTGGGAGCGCCGCGCCTGATTTTTCATCGGAAGCGCACGACGGCCAGAAGCTGCAGCTCTCCGCGCTCAAGGGCCACGACGTGGTCCTGTATTTCTACCCGAAGGACGAAACGCCCGGCTGCTCCATCGAGGCCGACGCGTTCCGTGATTCGTACGAGAAGATCAAGAGCAGCGGCGCGGTGCTGATCGGCGTGTCGGCTGACTCGCTCGATTCACATCGCGAATTCGCGAAGGGTCACTCGCTGCCGTTCCCGTTGATCAGCGACCCGAAGGGCGAGCTCGCCACGAAATACGGAGTGCCCTTCACCGCCGTCACCGCGCGCAACACCATCGTCATCGGCAAGGACGGCACCGTGAAGAAGCTGTACCGCACCGTCGACGTGAACGCGCACGCCGGAGAAATCTTGAAGGACCTCGGCGTCAACTGATGAAGCCGCGCGTGTGGCCGGTGTTGGTGACGTTGTTCGTCGCGTTGACGTTGATGCTGATGAGCGGCGTCGCGCTCGGTGTCGCCGCCATGGGCATCGCGTTCGCGCGCGGGCAGCACAAACCCGACATGCAAGCGCTGCTGACGCAACCGCCGGTGCTGCTCGCCACCACCTTCGCGAGTCAATTGATGTTGTTCGTCGCGGTGCGCTTCATGCCGGGTCTGCTCAAAGACGTCGGCGAGGGTGACTGGGCGGAGCGCGTCGGGTGGAAAGAAGACCGCTTCGGTCTCGGTCGCGTCGCCATCGCGTGGCTCGGCACCATGGCCGTCGGTCAAATCGCGAGCTGGTTGTTGCTCCCGCTGACTTCGAAGAACGACACGCTCACGATGATCAGCAGTGCCGCGCGTGACGCGAACCTGCCGGTCTTCTCGCTGCTGATTCTCGCCGGCGGGCTCGGCCCCGGGCTCATCGAAGAACTCATGTTCCGTGGGCTGACGCAGCGTCGCTTCATCGAGCGGTATGGGCCTGCGACAGGCATCGCGCTCTCGGCGTTCCTCTTCGGCGCGTACCATCTCGATTTGCGTCAGGGCCTCGCGGCGATGGCGATGGGTTGGTGGCTCGGCTGGTTCGCGTTCCGTGATGGCTCGGTCGTCAACGTTGCGTTCGGTCACGCGCTCAACAACACGACTGCGTTCATCTTGAGCCGCGTGCTCACCGACAACGACGAACTCGACCGCTCGCCGTGGGTGCTCATCAGTGGAATCGCCGTGGTCTCCATCTGCGTGGCGCTCACGCTTCGCTTCGTCCGCACGCCCGGGAATCCGGGGCAAAGTGACGTCGCGCCGCTCCCGGCCGAGTAGCGAGCAGTTCGCGCAGCGCGTCACTCGTGAGCGGCAACATCGCGAGCGCTTTGACCTAAGAAGTCGCGCATGGCCCTCGTCATCAGAAACGGAACCGTCGTCACTTCGACTGATCAGTTCAACGCCGACATCCTCTGCGATGGAGGCACCATCAAAGCCATCGGCAAGAACCTCGACG
>JBEHYH010000082.1:0-17011 GCA_048498275.1 Myxococcota bacterium
CAGTAGGTGCCCGCGATCGCGATGTCGACGCGGCCCTGATACTTCGCCGGCGTCAGCTCATCGATCGCGCTGTGAATCGCCGCGTATTCGCCGCCGATGCCCATGCCCGCGAGGAAGCGCGTCACCAGGAAGAACAGCGGCTCGAAGGAGAGCGCCGTGAGCCCGTTCGCCAGGAGGTAGAGCGCGAGCGTGACCACGAAGAGCCGCCGCCGCCCCAGCTTGTCGGCCTGACGCCCGAAGTAGAGCGCGCCGACGACTTCACCCAGGAGGTAGATCGAGCCCGCGAACCCGACGAGCCGCGTGTCGAGGTGCAGCGTCTGCGCGCGATGTGCCGGGTTGCTGAGGATGCCGCCGATGGCACTCGCGAGCCCGATCTCCACGCCCTCGAGAACCCAGGTGACGCCGAGGGCGATCACCACCCGCCAATGGAATCGGCTCCACGGCAGGCGGTCCATCCGCGCGGGGACGAGGCTGCGAATCTCCGGTGACTCCACGCGCGGCAACATCGGCTGATTGTGCATCAGCCCGGCACTGGGGTGGCGCTGAAGCGCGCGTCAACGCAAACGCGTGTGGAGCAGATCAGCGAACGCGCTCAACGCATCGGTCGCGGTGAAGACGCCGACCACGTGGCCGTTGTCGACCACCACCACCGACCCGTACTTGTGATTCGCCATCTCACCGACCACCTCGTCGACCGGCGCGTCGGGCGAGACGGTGTACGGCTTGTTCACCATCACGTCGCGCAGCGCGACCTTCGTCGCGTCGGAGCCCTTGAGCGCGGTCGCGCGATACAGGTCTCCATCACTCACCATGCCCACCACGCGTTCACCTTCGCAGACCGGGAGGTGGCGGATGTTCTTGTCCTTCATCACGCCCTGCGCCTCCAGGAGCGTCATCTCTGGCTTGAAGGTGAGGGGGTTGGTCGTCATGTACTTGCGCACCGCGGGGATGGTCTTGGACATGCGCCGCTGAAAAGCATCAGGCGTGCCACTGTCTTTCCCCCGCGTGCGACGTGGAGAGGTCTGCAGACCGTGCGCGACTCGAACGTTCGCGCGCAGGGTCTGCGTCAGCGCGTGCCGCCGTCGATTTGTTTCGCGTACCACTCGGGCGCGCCGAACAGCATCGGCACCACCGTGCCTCCGTCGATGCCGAGCCCGATGGTGAGCGGCCCGGCCCGCACCAGCGCGGAGCCCTGGGGTTCCATTTCTTTCTTCGGGTTCTCGCGGAGCACCATCTGCGCGTCGACCCGAATCGCGGGCGCGGTGACCGCGAGCGGGCTCAACATCACGTCGGTCTTCCGCACGTCGATGTCGGCCGACGCCGCGACGTTGGGGATGTTGAGGAGCCCCACCACGAGGTCGGGCAGCTCGACGTTCGCCGAGATGATGCCCATGAGCGGCTGCAGGTTGCTGACGCCGATCGCGAGCGTGGCCTCGATCGGGTGATCGGTCTCGAGCGCGAACAACGCCTTCGGAGCGACGGCGCTCAGGTTCACGTTCTTGTACGTCGTGCGTCTGGTGATCACATTGACGTTCTGGAGCTTGATGCTGCTGCCCATGATGTCGAAGTGGCGGCGCTTCAAGTCGAAGTTGTTGAGCAGCCCGATGACCTCCGCGGCGCCCGACAATCGCGCGCTGCGATTCTGAAGTTCGATCTTCGAGGCGTGCAGCGTCAGCTTGCCCTTCGCGCGCTGAGTCTTCGTCGACAACTGCGCCTCGACGTTCAGGTCGCCCGCGCCACCGATGAGCACCACGCCCGACCCCGCGGGGATGAAGCGATCGAGGAACGCGAGATCTTTCGCGGAGGCCTCCTGGAGGTCGAGCGACACGTCGACCGCGCGCACCGCCGCGAGATCGAGCGTGTTGGTGACGGCCACCAGTGAGCAATTCCTGCCCGCGGCGACCGTCTCGCCCTTCCCTTCACGCGAAATGACCGCGAACGCCGGCAGCGACACGCGCGCCACCGCCTTGCCGTCGTGCGCCTTCACGTCGATCGACGCCTGCCCCACGATGTCGAAGAACGGCACCTGCACGCCGAGCTCGCGCCGTGCGATGCGAATCTCGCTCCCGTTCGCGACCACGCCCCCTTTGACGCTCGCGGTGATCTCGATCTCACCCGCGCCGCGCATGATGCGCACGTCGGGGAGCTCACCGAGCAGCACCGTGTTGAAGTAGTTCAGGTTCGGCGCGTGCAGCTTGAGCTGCACACCGACGTCGACCGCGCGCAGCATCTCGACCTGCATCGGGATGTCGAGCGGCATGCGGCGCACCTCGACGGAGACCTCCGACGGCTCGAACTTCGCCTCGAGGCCGTTGGGCATCACCAGCACGCCACCGTCGATCGTCACCTTCGTCGAGGGCAGCGTGAGCTTCTCCTTCGGCGTCAGCATGAAGCCGCCCTCGGCGATCATGCCACCGGAATAGTGGAACCCGTCGACCCACAGGTCGCGAACCTGCGCGCGTCTGATGTTGGTGATCTCCACGTTCCAGATCGGCTGCGGCAGCTTGTTCGGCGGCGCGAAGTCCTCCATCGGAGGAAGGCTCTTTTCCGGCGTGCCTTCAGCGGGCTCCGGCAACTGCACCGCGACCGCGATGCCCTCGGCCGTGATGTCGTCGAACGCGATGGTGCCGTTGATCATCTGCTGCAGCCTGAACGTCGCGGTCGCCGAGTCGATGACCACCCGCACGCGGTTGCCTTCAGACTGAATCTTCAGCTCGAGCCCCTGCACGTCGACGCTGAGCGGCGGGTGCCAGTGCGCCGAATCGAACTTCATCTCGAAGACGCCGGGGTCGATGTTCGTCAGCCGCGGCAACATGCGGCCGTTCACCAGGGCGAAACAGATCACGGCCGGCAGCGTGAGCAACACCACCGCGAGAATCAGAAGACGCTTACGCACCGGCCGACCGTAACCGGTTTCCGATCACGCGTTCGCTCCACCAATCGGCGTGCGTGGTACTTCGGTGACGAGTCAGCCGGTCTGCCAGCAGAACGCGAGCCGGCCGCCGCGCCCGATGAACAGGAACGCGGAGGCCTCGGCGGTGAGCAGCGAGGGAAAATGCCGTGGGCATTCGGCGTCGAGCACGCGTTCAGGCGCGACTCGGGGGATCACGCGCGCCTCCTCGAAGCTCCAGCGCTCGGGCGAACCGCCGACGTGCGCCGTGCCCTCGACGATCTGAAACAACAACGTCATCGGTGCGCCGTCGTCATCGCGCGGCCAGTCGGCGCCCTGCGCCCACGCGGGCCAGCCGCCGAACTTGTCTGCGGGCAGCGGGCCGGGCGCGTCTTCGTCGTGGGCGAGGCCGAGCCGTTCGCGATCTCCGCTGCCGGGTTCTTCATCGACAGGCCGCCAGCCGACGATGTGCCCCGGTGCGACGGCCTGATGCGACGCCGGCCGGGCGATGGTCACGTTCACCAGCGCGTTGGTGCGCAGCACTTCAGCGAGCACACCCGGCGCGTTCTCGTCGGTCGTGTCGCACCCTTCGGTGCAGACGAAGAGCTGCACCAGCCCCCGCGGTTCGGGCGTCAGCGCTTCGGGTAACGCGGCGAGGTCGAGCTGTACGACGAGCTGCAGAGGTGCGTTGCAGCTCTTGCAGACCGGCCACGATTCACCCGAACGACGAAGCGCGCTCGTCGTGCCCAGCGCGTTGCGTGACGGGCCTTCGCCGGTGACAGGCAACCACGCGCGACGAACGGAAACAGTCGCGGGTTTTCGTGGTTGCGGCGGCGGACGCGAAGGCTTCGCCGCGACCTCATCAACGGGAAGCAGCGAGCGATCGACACCGCCTGAACGCGACGCAAGCGGAGCGAGCCCGTCAACACCACGACGCAGAATTCGCTCGAGCGTGACGCGCCCTTCTCGCTCCACGAGCTCGACGACCAGTTCGACGCCATCGCGCGCGGAGCCGGTCATCGTCGGCTCACCACCGCCCAGCGCAGCGAACACCGGCTCCACGTGTTTCTCGTTCGTGGCGACCAGCACCGCGTGACCGGTCTGCGCAGCGGTGAGCACCAGCTGCGCCGCGGCGCTCTCGAACGCGGTGAGCACGATGACGTCGGGGTCCTGTCGCAACGACGCACGGAGCGCGACCTCCGTACCGCCTTCGACCACGCGCGGCTCGCCGAAGCCCATCATGGTGACGCGCGTCGGCGCGGCCTCGATGCGCACGAGCTGGAGATTCGGCGCCGGCCAGTGCTGCGCCGCGCGCGAGGCGAGACGAGCGGCCGTGGCGCCACGTGGGTCGCCGACGATCAACGCCAGCCCGCGGAGTTCGTAGAGCCCGGCGAGCAACGAACGCGTGAGGTCGCGCTGCGCGGGCGATTCAAGAAATTCGTCGAACACCTCGAGACTCATCGCGCTTCGGGCCTCATCGTTCGTCGCGGATGCCGAGGTATCGCAACACGAACTCCGCGAGCTCCTTCACCAGCACCTCGCGCGTCAATTGCTTCGGCCGCTCCAACACCTGCAGATGCGCGAGCGCCTCCACCGACGTCACCAGCATGTACGTCGCGACATCGAGATCGACTTCACGCAGGTGCTCTCGATGCGTCTCCAGCCACGCGCGCACCAGTGACGCGGCGTGCGTCGAGCTCCGCCGAATCACCGCCTGCCCGCCCTTCAGGCGCGGCACCTGCTCGACGAGCACGCGATGCAGCTCCGGGTCATGCGCGTGCAGCGAGATCAGCGCGGCGATGTAGTGCTGCACCGTTTCGCGAATCGAGAGCGGCTCCGACAGCGAACGCGACGCGGTCACCGCGTCGAGCAACACCTTGAGGCCCTCTTCCGCGTGACGTTCGGCGAGCGCCGCGAGCAGCGCGTCCTTGGAGGGGAAGTACTGGTACAGCGAGCCGATGCTCACGCCGGCGCGCTTCGCGACCGCGTTGGTGTTGCAGCCGTCCCACCCCTTGGTGCGCAAAATGTGAGCAGTTGCTCGCAGAATCGTCTCCACCGTGGCCTGCGCGCGGGCCTGGCGGGGCTGCTTTCGAGGGGCTTCGGAACGCGAGTTGCGAGACATGAGTGATTACTCACATTATGTGCTCATGAACGCGACCACCGCAATCGCCACGCCGCTGACGCCCACGACGTTCCCCGGCGGCAAGCCGATCATCGGCGTGCTGCCGCAGGTGCAGGCCGACCCGCTCGGCTTGATGGAGCGCGCCACGCTGGAGTTCGGCCCCGTCACCCACGTGCCCGTGCCCACCCTCGACACCTACGTGCTCGGCACGCCGAAGCTCGCGCATCACGTGCTCGTCGCGAACGTGAAGAACTACGTCAAACAGACGCGCGGCTACGAAATGCTGCGGCTGGTGCTCGGCAACGGGCTCGTCACCAGCGAGAGCGATTTCTGGAAGCGTCAGCGCCGCATCGCGCAGCCCGCGTTCCACCGGGAACGCCTCGCGAACTTCGGCGTGATCATGACGCGCGCCGCGAGCGAGATGCTGGACCGCTGGGAGCCCGGCAAGCCCTTCGACCTCGCCAGCGAGATGATGCACGTCACGTTGCGCATCGTCGGCGAAGCGCTGCTCTCGACCGACGTGACGAAGGACGCTGACGACGTCGGCGAAGCGCTCACCATCGGCCTCGAGCATCTGATTCACCGCACCACCCGGCCGCTCTCGCTGCCCGAATGGCTCCCGACGCCGGCGAACTTCCGCTTCAAGAAGGCGCTCGCGCGGCTCGATCGCGTGGTGCTCGACATCATCGGCCAGCGTCGCAAGGGCGGAGGCCCGAAAGACGATCTGCTCGCGATGTTGATGGAGTCACGCGACCCGGAGACCGGCGAAGGCATGACCGACGCGCAGCTCCGCGATGAAGTGATGACCATCTTCCTCGCGGGCCACGAGACGACGGCCAACAACCTCGCGTGGACCTTCAAGCTGCTCAGCGAAAACCCCGACGTCGAGGCCAGGCTCTTCGCCGAGGTCGACGGCGTGCTGCAGGGCGCGACGCCCGCGATGGAGTCGATTCACAAGCTCCCCTTCGTCGCCAACGCGGTGAAGGAATCGCTGCGCCTCTACCCCCCGGTGTGGACCCTGGGCCGCCGCGTGCTCGAAGACGACGTGGTCGACGGGTACCTGCTCAAGAAAGACTCATTGGTCTTCATTTCGCCGTGGGCGATTCACCGGCTGCCCGAGTACTGGCCGGAGCCGCTGCGCTTCAACCCCGACCGCTGGCTGCAGGACGACCCGCGGCGGCTGCACGGCAGTTATCTCCCGTTCAGCCTGGGGCAGCGCAAGTGCATCGGCGACATGTTCGCGCTGGTCGAAGCCCAGCTCATTCTCGCCGCCGTCGCGCAGCGCTTCAGCGTGCGGCTGGTGCCCGGCATCGAGGTCGTGCCGGAGCCGATGATCACGCTCCGCCCGCGCGGCGGCCTGCAGGTGATCGCCACCCGCCGTTGATCACTTCTTGTCGTCGAAGTTGATACGCTCGCGCTCGACCACCAGCGGGCGATTCATCACGCGCGTGTACAGCGCGCCGACGTACTCGCCGATGAGGCCCATGAAGAACAGTTGCACCGACGCGGTGAAGAACAGGCCGATCATCAGCGGCGCCATGCCGAACGAGAACGTGTCCCAGTACACGAGCTTGGCGACCAGGTAGCCGAACCCGATGAGCAGACTCAGCAACGCGCTCGCGAAGCCGCCCATCGTCGCCAGGCGCAGCGGCACCTTCGAGTGGTTGGTGATGCCCAGCATCGCCATGTCGAAGAGCGTGTAGAAATTGTTGCTCGTGATCCCCCGCTTCCGGAGCGGCTGCTTGTAGGCGACCGTCTCCGGCGCGAAGCCGAGGTCGGAAATCAGCCCGCGGAAATACGGGTACGGCTCGTTGATCTTCTTGAGCTCCTCGATGACCTGCTTGTCGTAGAGCCCGAAGCCCGTCGCGTTCTTCACCAGCTTCACGTCGGCGATGCGCGAGATGAAGTCGTAATAGAACTTGCGCACCAGCCACATCGAGAGCGTCTCTTCACTCTCGGTCTTCATGCCCATCACGGCCTTCGCGCCGGCCTCCCACTTCTTGAGGAACTCGGGGATCAACGCCGGCGGGTCTTGCAGGTCACTCGCCATCACGATCACGCAGTCGCCCTTGCCCTGCAGCAGCCCGTAATACGGCGAGCGGATGTGGCCGAAGTTGCGATTGTTGAGGATGACCTTCACCTTCGGGTCTTTCGCGGCGAGCTCCCGCAGCAACCCCGGCGTGCCGTCGACCGACGCGTTGTCGATGTAGATGTGCTCGTAGTCGTGCGGCAGCCCCGCCATCACCGCTTTGATCTGCTCGTGGAGCTCGACGACGTTGCCCTCTTCGTTGAAGCAGGGCGTGACGATGCTGATGAAGGCCATGGCGAATGGTCTCTTAAGTCACGCGCCGTGAAAGCGAGCGGTCTTTTCAATCGCGTCGCTCAGCGAAACACGCGGCACCAACCCCAGCGAATCACGCGCGCGTGAAACGTCAGGCACGTAGCGCGCGACCGGCTTGTTGGGGTCGGGCGTGCCGAGCACCTGCACCTGACGGCCGAAGCGTTGCGCGACGAGCCGCGCGAGCTCCGCGATGCTCAGGTCTTCAGCAGACCCGACGTTGTACGCCGTACGGCTCGCGCCGCTGGTGAGCAGTTGCAGCAGCCACACCACGAGGTCACTCGCGTACAGATACGAGCGCCGCGGAGTGCCATCACCTTTCACGATGATGTCTTTGCCGGCCATCGCATCGCGGATGAAGTTGCCGATGGCGAAGTGCGCGTCGAGCGGGAGATGCGGCCCGACGAACGCGAAGCACCGCGCGACGGGGATCACGAGCGCTTCGTTCGCCGCCTGCGCGCACAGCCATTCAGCCGCGCGCTTGCCCTCGCCGTACGCCGACCCGACCGAGAGCGGGTCCGGAGCGCCGGCGTACGTCTCCGGCACGTGCGTCACCGTCTGCGCGCCATAGACCGCGCCGGAGCTCACGAAGAGCAGCCGCTTCGCGCCCGCCGCACGCGCGAAGTCGAGCGTGCGACGCGTGCCATCGACGATGGTGTCGAACATCTCGCGTTCGTGGAGCGCCTGCGCCGCGGCCGTCGCTCCCGCGATCACATGCGTGTACGGCTCGCCGTCGTGCGCGAGCGATCTCACATCGCCGCGCAGGAACCTCACGGCGTTCAGATGAGGCGCGCTCTTCAGAAACGCATCGGGCTCGCGTGAGAGCGCCGTCACCTGCAGGCCCAGCGAGAGCTGCTCGTTCGCGAAGGTGAGCCCCTCGAGCAACCACTTGCCGAAGAACCCGGTAGCGCCGGTGATGAACAGCCGCGCCCCACGGAGCGACTCGAGGCCCGGGCTGTGCGTCACGATGTGCTGCAGATCCTCTTCAGCGATTCGCCGCACAATTCACCCTTTAGTTACAATACAGAACAGTCTCGATACCGCATTCACCATGAGCGCGGATGTAATAGCGATAATCGGGGTTCAGACTGTGAATGAGCTTCGGCAACGACCAGAGATGGTCGGGCTGATGGTAGAGCGACACCGCGAGGCTCGGCTTGTGCTTGCCGATGATGCGCGCGGCGCCACGGAGCGCGTCTGGCTCGGCGCCTTCGATGTCCATCTTGATGAAGTTGGGCGCGTACACCGGAGACACGTCGTCGATGGCGCACACCTGAATCATCGAATCGCCCTTCGAATCGACGCGGCTCCCTTCACCCGCGCCCGCGCTGAAACGGAGCTGCTCGGTCGCCGACCAGACCCCGCACGGCAGCAGCGTCGCCGACTCGACACCGCGAATACCGCTCACCAGCTTTGACAGTTTGCGGAAGTTCTCGGGGTCCGGCTCGAAAGCGACGAGGCTCTTCAACGTTCGTTTCTGCTCGAGCAGCGCCTGCAGCGTGTCACCATCGTACGCACCACAATCAATCAATTCGATCGCAGCGCCCTCGAGCCACCCGGGGAGATTGAGCGGGAAATATTGATCAGCGAGCCCCTGCCCCGGCGGCAATTCTCGAGAAGGCGCGCCGTTCCGAACCGCTACCAGCTTGTCGAAGACACGCTTCGAATGCTCATCAGCGAGCAGGGAGCCGAGCCACGCCAATGCGTCTTTGGCTTCTGCGGTAGGCGCCGCGCCGCTCAACCAGAAATGCCAACCCCACTGCGCGTGGAACTCGCGGAAGAACTCCACGAAGTGCATGACGTTCTTGAAGCCCGCTCGCTCGAGAATGCCGTCGATGTCACGCAGGCTCGCCTGCCGATTGAAGACCGCGACGATGACCGCCGACGCGCGGCTCGCGAGCTGACGCGCTTCGTCTGAATCGGGGCGCACGACCTGCGCGGGGAGCTTGCCGGCCAACTGCGCGGCGTTCATGTCGAGAAAGGCGACGACCTCGACCCCCTGCTTCGTGACGACGTCATGAATTCTGCGCCCGTTGCTGCCGGCGCCGTAGATGCAGACGGACTTGCCGAGATTCATGCCAGGCCTCGTATCACCCGCCCCTGATCGAGTGCACTCCGATCGACCCCGACGAGAGCGTGGCGCGCCGAGAATGTTGTTCCCTCACGCGGAGACGGAGGTTACAGATCTCCGAGCGATGTCTGAGACAATTCTCCTTTCCGATTACGTTTTCGAGTTCGTTGCAGCGCAGGGCGTCCGCGCCGTCTTCCTCGTGCCGGGCGGTGGCTCGATGCACCTCGTCGACGCGCTCGGCCGCAACCCGAACCTCGAGTTCGTGCCGATGCACCACGAGCAGTCTGCCGCGGTCGCCGCTGAAGCCTACGCGCGCACGACCGGCGGCATCGGGTGCGCGCTCGTCACCACGGGCCCCGGCGGCACCAACACGCTGACCGCCGTCGCCGGGAGTTGGATTGAGTCGGTCCCGCTCCTGATGATTTCGGGGCAGGTGAAGCGCGCCGACTTGATGAGCCACACCGGCGTTCGGCAGATGGGCGTGCAGGAGGTCGACATCATCTCGATGGTGAAGCCGATCACCAAATATGCCGTATTGGTGAATGACCCGCAGGACATCAAATACGAATTGGAGAAAGCCGCATATCTCGCGACGTCTGGCCGTAAAGGCCCGGTGTGGGTCGATATCCCGCTCGACGTGCAGGCGGCGCAGATCGACGTCAGCACGCTGCGCGGGTTCACGCCGCCTCCGAAGACGTCGTCGCCATCGTTGCCCGCCGACGCCGCAGACGTGATCCGGCTCCTCAACAAGGCGAAGCGCCCGGTGTTCCTCGCCGGTCACGGGGTTCGCATCGCCGGCGCGGTGGAGGAATTCCGCGCGCTGTATGAGGCATTGCAGATTCCGGTGCTCACGACCTGGAACGCGATGGATCTGATTCCGAGCTCGCATCCGCTCTCCGTTGGAAAACCCGGTGTCGTCGCGCTCCGTGGTGCCAATTTCGCGATTCAGAACAGCGATCTGATTCTCGCGGTCGGCGCGCGCCTCGACAATCTGGTGACCGCCTACAACCCGCCGAAGTTCGGTCGCAACGCCGAGAAGATCATCGTCGACATCGACCCGAAGGAGCTCCAGAAGTTCTCCTCGGCGATGAAGATCGCGAAGAGCGTCGTCTCCGACGCGAAGGACTTCATCAACGCGCTGCTCGAGCAGAAGAACACGTTCTCGGCTGAAGACCGCACCTCATGGGTCGCACAGTGCAAGACGTGGAAAGACAAATACCCGATTAACGATGGTAAGCCCTTCCCCGCCTCCGGAGTCATCAGCCATTACCACCTGACCAAGGTGTTGATGGACGAGATCCCCGAGAACACGATGATCGCGACCGGCACCGCCGGTCTCGGCATCGAAGTTTTTTATACGGGGTTTGCCAACAAGGCCGGCCAGCGCCTCTTCCTCAATACCGGCCTCGGCGCGATGGGTTACGGGCCTCCGACCATCGTCGGCTGCGGCATCGCCATCGGCAAGAAGCCCTATGTCGCCGTCGAGACCGACGGCAGCATGATGATGAACATCCAGGAGCTGCAGACGATCGCGACGTTGAAGCTGCCGGTCAAACTGTTCCTCATCAACAATGGCGGGTACGCGTCTATTCGCAATACCCAGCGCAACTACTTCAAAGGCCGTTACGTCGGCACGGGGCCGGAAGGCCGCCTCGGCTTCCCCGATTTCACCGAGGTCGCGAAGGCCTTCGGGCTCCCCGTGGCGCGCATCGACGACGCGTCGCAGCTCGTGCAGGGAGTTCGCGACGCCCTCCGCCGGGAAGGCCCGCTGCTGATCGACGTTCATGTGCAGCGCGACGAGGCGCTGTGGCCCAAGTCAGCGGCGCTGCCTCAGCCCGATGGCACCATGCGCTCGATGCCGCTCGAAGACATGTCGCCGTTGCTGCCGCGCGACGAGTTCAAGGCGAACATGCTCGTGCCGCTCGACCCTGCTTCTGAAAATCTGCCCGAACGTCTGCTCGAAGAGTCGCGCAAAGCCGCGATGCCGTGAGCACCCACAAGAGAGAACCAATGACCGCACTGATTGCTGAAATCGGGTTGAACCATCTCGGCGATGAAGCCCGCGCACGCCGCATGACCACGGCCGTGCTCAAGGCCGGCGTCGACGTCGTCACCTTTCAGGTTCGTGAGCCGAAGTTCTACGAGAGCACCGAGGCCTCGCACCGCCGGCTCAGCGACGCGTTCTACCGCGAAGCCGCCGAGGAGACCCACGCGGCGGGCCGCAAGTTCGGCATCGCGATCTGCGATGAAGCGCGCATCGATGGCCTGATGAGCGCCGGAGTCGATCTCTGGAAGATGCTCAGCTGGGACTTCAAGAACGAGAAGCTGCGCGCGGCGCTGCACAAGACCGGCAAGTCTGTGTTCCGTTCGACCGGTCTCTCGAGCATGCAGGAAATCACCGCTCACAGTCAGGCGTCGGAGAACTCCGTTCTGATTCACACGCAGTTGTCGCAGGCGCTCGCTGACGTGAATCTGAAGGCCATTTCAACGATGGGCGCCGCGACGAAGCTGCCCATCGCGTTCGGTCTTCACTGCGCCGAGCATTCGGTCTTGAAAGTGGCGTTGGGGTTCGAGCCACACTCGATGTTCTTCTACGTCAAAGAACCCGGAGTCGACGGGTTGTTCGACAATGAACACGCGCTGCCGCTCGACACGCTGGCCGCCGCCGTGCAGGAGCTCAAGGCGCTCGCGCAGACCGTCGGCACCGGCGAGAAGAACGAGATGAAGAAGCCGTCGTGGGTGGTCGAATGACGGCCCCGCTCAGAATCGGCATCGTCGGTTCAGGCGCCATCGTCCGGCAGCGTCATCTGCCGAACTTCCGCGAGCTCGACGGCATCGAGTTCCCCGTGGTCTGTGACGCCGTGCCTGAAGTCGCGGCCGCGTTCGCGAAAGACTTCAACATTCCGCAGACCGTCGCCGACTGGCGCGAGGTCATTGCCCGCCCTGATCTCGACGCGATTCTCATCGGCACCACGCCGCACATGCACGCGCCGGTCGCCGTCGCGGCGCTCGACGCGGGCAAGCACGTGCTCTGTCAGGCGCGCATGTCGCGCAATCTCGCCGAAGCGAAGACGATGCTCGCGGCGGCGAAGGCGCACCCCGGTCAGGTCGCGATGCTCTGCCCGCCTCCCAACGCGATGAAGCACGGGCTCTACCTCGCGGAGCTGCTGCGCCAGCGCCGCATCGGAGACCTGTTCCACTTCAATCTGCGTTCGCTGCTGTCGCCGTGGGCCGACCCGAACTCGCCGACGCATTGGCGCCAGCGCACCGACCTGAGCGGCTTCAACATCCTGAGCGTCGGCATCTACGCAGAAGTGCTCGCGCGCTTCTTCGGCAACGCTGAAGAGCTCTGCGCGCACGGCAGCATCCACATCGCGAAGCGGCCGGGTCACAAGACCGACGTGCCCGACACCGTGCAGGTGATCGGCCGTTGGCCCCATGGCCTGGAAGGCGTTCTTCAGTGGAGCGGCGTCGCGCAGTTCGGCGGCGGCGATCTCCTCGAGATCTTCGGGAGCGAAGGCACGCTCGTCTACGACTTCGCTACCGACGAAATCCGCCTCGGGCAGCGCGGCGCGGAGAAGCTGGTCACGGTGCCCGTGCCGCCCGAGTACGTGCGCACGTGGACCGTCGAGCGCGATTTCGTACAGGGCATTCGCGAGAAGAAGAACCCGCAGCCCGATTTCCAGACCGGGTTCCACTACATGGAATTCGTCGAAGCGGTGCACCAGAGCATGGAACGCCGCGCGTGGGTCTCCATCGCGGATCTTTGAAAGAGCACCTCCATGGCAGGCGCCGTTCTCTTTGATCTCGATGGGACTCTCGTCGACAGCGCGCCGTCGCTCACGCGCGGGCTGAACGAGTACGTGCAGCGCCTGGGCGGCCAACCGCTCAGCGCCGCCACCGTGCGCCCGTGGATCAGCCAGGGCGGCGAGACGATGCTCCGCGGCGCGCTCGGTGATCGCCTCACCGACCCCGAGAAGGCGCTCGAAGACTTCCGCGAGATTCTCCGCGTACAGACGGCGAACCCGGCCGACCTCTACCCGGGCACCCTCGAGATGCTGAAGGCGCTCAAGGGCCGCGGCCACCAGATCGCGATCTGCACGAACAAGCGCGAGAACATCGCGGTGCCCCTGGCCGATGGCCTCGGCATCGCGCCGTACATCGACTTCATCGTGGGCGGCGCGGCGGGCCGCGTGCTCAAGCCCAACCCGTGGATGGTCGGCCACGCGCTCACCGCGCTCGGCACGACGCGCGCGGTGTTCGTCGGCGATAGTGAGGTCGACGCCGAGACCGCGGTCGCCGCGAAGCTCCCGTTCGTGCTGGTGAGCTTCGGCTACCCCGCCGGCGATCTGCTGAACATCAAGTGCTCAGCAAAAATCGATGCGTTTTCCGCGTTGCCGCCAATCATCGATACGCTGCTGAAATAACCGTTTACTTCTGACCGTAATACGCGCCTTTACCGCGTTTACGCTCGAAGTGCTTGCGCACCAGTTCAACCGGCGGCGCGGCCTTCTTGTTCAGCATCGTGGTGTAGAGCGCGGTCTTCGCCAACTGCTCGAGAATGACCGCGTTGTGCACGGCTTTCTCGGCGGTCGCGCCCCACGTGAACGGCCCGTGGCTCGAGACCAGAATCATCGTGAGCAGCTTCGGGTCGTGCTTGCGCAGCGTGCGCACGATCTCGAGACCGATTTCCTTCTCGTACTCACCGCGCGTGGCTTTGGCCGGCAACGGCTTCGTGCACGGAATCGCCGCGTCGTAATAGTCAGCGTGCGTCGTGCCCAGGCAGGGCACCGAACGCTGCGCCTGCGCCCAGACACACGAATACGTCGCGTGCGTGTGCGCCACGCCGCCGATGACGTCAGGGTGCGCGCGGTAGAGTTCGAGGTGCGTCGGCGTGTCGGTCGACGGCCGCAACTTCGAGTCGACCACCTTGCCCTCGAGATCGACCAGCACCAGGTCCTCGACACGCAGGGTCTCGTAGGGCACGCCGCTCGGCTTGATGGCGAACATCGCCTCCGAGGGGTCGAACGAACTGACGTTGCCAAAGGTGGCCAACACGAGCCCTGACCGATGCAGGGCCATGTTGGCTTCATACGCGCGCGCCTTGAGTTCGCCGCGCGCCGTGGTCGAAGGCATCAGCTCTTCATCCAATCAGACCAGAAGGTGAGCAGCGTCTTGCGCTTCGGGTTCTCGTAGATCTCCGCCTCGTAATACGAGTCACCCTTCACGTAGGTGGTGGAGATCTCCTCGATCGCCACGCCTTCGGTGGTCTTGAACGCATGCGACGTGCCGCGCTCCACGGGGAACAGGTCGCCCGCCTTGAGCTCGAGCGTCTTGCCGCCCTCGAGCTCGACAGTGACTGACCCGTAGAGAATGTGGAGCGTCTCGTCTTTCACCTTGTGCGAGTGCGTCGGGTAGCTCTGGCCCGGCAGCATGATGAGAATCTTTTTGCAGTACTCGCGATTGATGATGTTGATGATCACCCCGCCGACCTGCTGGAAGTTCTCGACACCCTTGTGGTGCGACAACTCCACTTCGACCTTATTGGGCAGACTGATGTTGCCGGCCTTCAGAATGCCCTTCACCTGGTGAATGGTCTTCTCGACCCAATCGCGCAGTTGAACGACCTTCGTGTCTTTGTGGTACACGGGGGCGAGCGGCTCGATGTCGGTTTGCGCCGTATATTCGGTATACTTCGAGAATTCCTGACCGATGATCTGGCCGTCCTGACAAGGCATCGCGAGGAAGACGTTGCTCGAGTTGAGCGTCTGCCCCTTGAGGATCTTCTCCTTCGCGAACACGCCGCGGTAGAGCGCGCGGAGGTCGGCGGCTTCTTTCGCCGACACCGGCTTCGGGCCGGTCACGCCGCACATCTCGTACGCCTTCTGCGCCGCGAGCACCCACTGACGCGCCTGCTGCGGGTCGGCCGAATATGCGTTGAGCGAATACTTGTCAGTCGCCACACCGACGTGCTTCTCGAAGAGGCGCGCGCCCTTGGCGACCGCGACCTTGATCGAATCGAGGTTGCTCGGTGATTCATGCGTGGAGAAGCCGATCGGCACTCGCGCGTAGCGGCCGCGCAGAATCTCGATCTGGTTCAACTGGAGATCTTGATCGGCCGTCGGGTACTCGGCCACGCAGTGCATGATCGCGAAGTTCTTGTTGCGGTGCTGGAGGAACGACACCACCCGGTCCACGTCGGTCAACGACGCTCCCGCGGTCGACGCGATGATGGGCAGGTCGGTCTGCACCACCGCTTCGAGGTAGGGCCAATCGGCGAAGTAGCAGCTCGGGATCTTGATGACGTCGTGCTGGTGCTTCACCACCAGCGCCACCGACTTTTCATCGAACGGCGTACAGACAGACAGCCAGCCACACGCCTTAACTTCATCGCGCAAACGCTTGTAGTCGTCTTCGCTCAGGAGCGTTTCGGTAAAGCGCTTGATCAACTTGATGTCAGTGCGGTCCTTGTACTGGGGGTGCACGAACGAATCGAGATAGCGGTACTGAAACTTGAACGCGAATTGAAACGGCAAGTCCTTGAGAGCGGCGTGAAAATCACGAATGATTTTAAGGCCATGATTCACATCACCCATGTGATTATTGGCCATCTCAAGAATGAACAACCGATCGAAATCAGGGGGCGTAGAAGCCATGTCGAGTTTCCTAGTGGCGTCGTTTTGTGTTGTCAATCGCCGCCCTTTTCGAGGGGTTAGGTGATCGTTCACACATTTACAAACCCGTCGCTGGCGTGAGCGAAAGTTCGTACTTCGAGCGTGGCAGTGCCAAAACCCCGCGCCATGAAACGCAACGCCGGCAAGCGGCTGTCGCTCATATGGAAACGAGATCTCGCGGCGGCGGCGCTGCTCGGCGTTCTGATCGTGGGCCAGTGGGCGTACATGCACGGGTTCTTCGGCGAACAGCCGTTGCTGGCGACCTTCACATACCGGGGCGACGCGCTCTTCACCGCGGCGGGAGTGACGGCCGCGAAGCGTGGCGACTACCTGCCGTTTCTCTCGAAGAACATCTCGTCGCTCGGCGCGCCTTTCGGCGCCAACTGGGACGATTTTCCCGTGAACGAAGACCTGCTGATCTTCGCGATCGGCACGCTGGCGCGCGTGACCGGCGTCTTCGGCGCGATCAACATCTTCTACGGTCTCGCGGTGCTGCTCGCGGCGTTGACGATGTTCTTCGTCTCACGGCGTTTTCACTTCTCGAGGCCAGGCGCATTTCTCGCGGGCTCTCTCTATGGCCTCTCCACGTTTTTGTGGATGAGAACGGTCCACCATTTCTCGTACACGTTCTATTTCTTCTTCCCCGCGGTGGTGCTGGTCGCGGCCTGGCTCACGAGCAGAAAAGGCATCGAGCTCCGTTCACGCAAGATGAAGGCGGCGGTGGCGGTGATGTTCACCGCGGCGACGTCGGTCATCTACTTCGTCTATTTCACCGTGCAGGTGCTCGGCATCGCGGTGGCGGCGACGTTCGCGAAGACCGGGCTCAAGCGCTGGCGCGTCGTGGCCTTGCTCGCGGGCGTCGGCGCGCTTGTGGCCATGTTGATGGAGCTTGATTCGGTTTTCTTTTGGCGGCGCG
>JBEHYH010000083.1:0-16802 GCA_048498275.1 Myxococcota bacterium
ACACCGATTTCCCTCAGAGCACTGGTAAGCGCCGCGATCGGAAGCGCGAGCGGCGCCGTCGACAGGCGGCCGCTCTCGTCGCGCGTGAGGTGAAGCGCGGGTGGTGGCGTCGGCCCCGCGGAGATCTGCAGCGACGACTCCGTCACCCGCACGCGCAACTCCACGTGTTCGACGGGGAGCGCCTCACTGACGCCTCCTGACTGTGCGACCTGCAGACGGCCGAGCTGCGTCCACACCGCAGACATGATCAGAAAGACGATGAGCACCGCCATCAAGTCGATGAACGGCACGAGGTTGAGCGCGCTGTCGAGCGCCTTCTTCCCGCCCTTGCTGCTCGTTCCGAGCTCCATTCCGCCGGCCATGCGCGACCAGACAGCGGCTTCGAAACTCAGGTTTCACGAGTATCGCTTGAGATTCATCACGAAGTCTTCGTAGTCGCGCTGCACTGAATCGAGCGGGGCTCCGAGCACCTCTTCGAGCGCGGCGGTCGCGTTCTTCGTCTCGAACGCGCGCTGCACGAAGGTGATCAACAGCCCGCGCTCCTGCAACCAGAAGCACAGGTATCGCGCGGCCGCGTAATGAACGCCGGTGTCGTCATCGTAGAAGTCGTCGTCACTCAGCGCCGTGAGCTCCGACAGCTTCGGCCCGCGCCGCGCGGCGATCGCGCCCTGAATGTGCGGGAGCCGCCAGTTGATGCCGCCCGCGAAATGCCCGTCACGTTCCTGCGGCTGTTCGAAGAGCGAACCAAGGCCCTCATTGAGCCAGGCTGGCGCGTCGCTCCAGTTCTCGTGCACGAACGGGTGCACCAGCTCGTGCGTCAACGTGCCGTAGCCGGGGCGGACGTTCATCACCAACGCCTCGCGGCCCGGCAGGTAGTAGCCGTACGGCGTGTCGGGGTTCATGCGGAACAGCTCGCGCGAGTACTTCACGTACGAAGGCGCGTCGTTGAAGAGCCACACCTCTTCCAACTTCGACGGAGCGCGCTTGAAGAAGTCCTTCAGCAGCAACCGCTTGGTCCACGAGACGACGCCGTTCCCCTTCTTCACCTCGGGGCCGATGATCAAAAACGGCGACTCCCACGCGAGCTCATAGCCGTGTGGCAGCGCCGGCTCGAGCGCCATCACGTGCTGCGCGACCTCGGCGGCTGACGGAGTTTCAGCCGCGGGAAGCTTCGGAGCCTTCGCCGGCGCCGGCAGCCGCAGCCTGATGAACTTGAACTTCTTCGACTTCGGCGCGAACGCCATCAACTTGAGGAATTCGTCACGCTTCCACCGATGACGCTGACCGTCCGCCGGGTCCTCCGCGACGACTTCATCGGTCTTCGCGTCGTAGCCCGACACGATTCGAAAATGCTCCGTCGTCTGGGGCGACGAATCGAAGTGCATGCACACGATGCTCGGCACGCCGCGCGACAGGTCGTCGTACAGCGCCTGCCATTGCGTCTTCGCGTCGCCCAGAAACCACACCTGCCCGGGCTCGACGTTCAGCGCGCGCAGCGCGGTCGCGAGCTCGTCGGCATGCACGCCGCGGCCTTTGAGCGGCGAGAGCCCACTCACGTTGAACACGTCGTCTTGCGTGAGCGAAACACCGACTCGCCGCATCGCCATTTCCACCGCGGCTTCCCCGCAGAAGTCTTCTCTCTGCGTCACCGAGGGGAACCCCTCGAGCTGCACGGACGGCGACGCGGCGAGAACGAGGGCGAGAAGCATGGCTTCTCGACGCCGGGAGCCACCGGGGCAGTTCCCTTCAAGGGCATTGGCGAGTGTGGCGCTTCGGTGCTAGGCGCGCCGCGCCATGTCGAATGTCCCCGTCGCCCGCCGCTACGCCCGTGCCCTCCTCGACGCCGCTGGAGCCAACGCTGATGCCGTGCTGGAGCAGCTTTCCGGCCTCGCCAGCTTCTTCGCCGAGCAGAAGGAGCTCTTCGAGGCGGCCGCGAACCCCACGCAGACCCGCGCGCAGCGCATGGTGGTGGTCGACGCGGTCATCGCCTCGGCGCCCGGCATGAACGTGGTGCTGGCGAACCTCCTGAAGCTCCTCATCGACCGCAACCGCTTCGCGGCGCTGCCCGACATCTCGCGCGCGTACCGCGAGCTCGTCGACTCGCGCATGGGCCGCGTGCGTGGCCGTGTGGCGTCGGCGGTGAAGCTGGGTGACGCGCAGGTCACGGCGCTCAAGAAGCAGCTCGAGGCGCTCACGCAGCGCAGTGTCGTTCTGGAAACGTCGGTCGACCCCTCCCTGCTCGGCGGGGTGGTGGCGACGGTCGGCAGCCACCAGTACGACGGCTCGCTGCGCTCGCAGCTCGACGCCATGGGCCGCGCGCTGACGCAGGCCTGATTCTCGAAAGTCGCAAATCTCCACGGGTTGGAGACGCAACTTTTCGCGGGGTTTGACTACAACTCACTTCAGTATGAGTTCGCGAGTCACGGGTCCGAAGTCGCAGTCAGTAACACCCAGCCGTCCTGTCCCGGAGAAAGCGAAAGCGGCTCCCGCTGAGACGACGGCTTCCAAAGGTTGGGCGCTCTCCAACAATTCGACGCGTCGTGAGGTGACGGGCCGCGGCCCTTCGCTCGGCGTGCCCTCGCCCGCTCCGCAGGCAGCGCGGTTGATGCGCGCCGGCCAGTCGGGCGAAGACGTGAAGACCATGCAGCGGCAGTTGGGCATCGCGCAGACGGGCACGTTCGACGCGCCCACGTTGCGCGCGGTGAAAGACTTCCAGGCGAAGCACGGGCTGCAGGTCGACGGCCTCGTGGGCCCGAAGACGCAGGCGGCGCTCGCGGGTGGTTCGAAGCCGGCGGTGCAGACGCCCATCGCGCAGACGCCGGTGCGCACGCCGGCCGCCGAGACGACTCCGCAGCCGCAGACGCCCGTTGAAGTCGACGTGCCGCCGGAGCCTGAAGTGACGACCACGCCCGCCGGAGTAGCCGATGCGTCGGTGAACACGGCGGCGCTCGGTGACCCTGCGGCCCGCCTCGCGCTCGCGCGGCAGATCGTCAAGCCGATGGGCTCCGCGACGCAGGCCGACGTCGACGCGGTGGTGAGCGAAGTCGCGAAGATGCCGCTCTCGGAGATGCAGGATCTCCAGAAGGCCAAAATCAACTTCGTCGCGTGCCGTGACTCCGTCGCCGACGCGTACCCGTACCTCGAGAAGGAGCACCCGCGCGGGTGGCCTCCGGGGCGCGGCTGGAAAGACGTGCCGGGCGCGTACATGCCCGCCGAGAAATCGGTGGTGGTGGCGACGCGTGACAACCCGGCGGGCGGCCGCGAGGTCTTCCCCTCGGGCGACAAGCACGGTTCGGCGAGCCTCGCGATGCACGAAGGCGGTCACGCGCTCGACGCGGCCCGCAGCTACCCGAGCCTCAACGACAAGGACTTCCAGTCTGCGTACAAGGCCGACCTCGCGTCGGGTCACCTCGGCGCCTACTACACGCAGAGCGGTGAAGCCGGCCCGTCGGAAGCCTTCGCTGAATCGCACGCGCTCTTCCTCAGCGGCGACAAGAGCGGCGAGGGGGCCCGTGCCTTCCCGAAGATGATGGAGTACTGGAACACCAGGTACTCTGCGGGAGCGCCGTCATGAGCAACCACATCGGACAAGCCACGATGCGCCCCGACGGCACGCTGGAGCTCAAGCTCCGCGCGAGCGGCCCCGGCGGCATGGTGGGCGACTCACTCGTCACCTACGCACCGAACGATGTGAACTACCAGAAGGTGCTCACACACCTCGGCGGCCTCAAGCCGGGTGAAGTGAAGCCCGTACCGCCCTTCAAAGATTGATTCACGGCGCCGGAGAGACCCTCCGGCGTTTTCGTTTCAACGGCGGACCAGCACCCACAACGCGAGCGAGATGAGCAGCGCGACCGTGCCCACCACCGAGATGGCGATGATGCGCCGGCGTTGTTCGAGGGTGTCATCGGAAGCGCCGTAGTTCATCGGCACCGAAGCGAGCCGCAGCACGTCTTCACGGCCCTGCGCGGCGATGGGGTCTTCAGGCACGGCCACCAGCCGCAACCGGTACAGCCGGCCGACCGCGGCGAGTGATTCCAACTGCTGCGCCTTGCGCCGCAACTGCGCGTGCTTCGCTTCGTTGCCCCAGTCGCGCAGCAGCAGCAGCCACTCGTCACGCAACCAGCGCGGAGGCATCGACAGCGCCTCTTCGTAGCCCTCGAAGCGAACGCCGCAATGCGGGCACTCCGCGGCGCCGGTGCGCGGGCTGACGCAGCGAGGGCAGACGTTGGGCGGCGCGAGAAATGGTTCCGGCAGGTCCGCCGCGATCGCCGCCTTGTTCACGGCGTCATGACCCGCGGTGCGCAGCACCACCACGTTGCTCGCACCTTCCGCCGAGGCCAGCGACACCCGCGAGGGCGGAGGCGAACTCCCGAACGGCATCGATGCCTGCGCCGCGAACCGCGTCTCCTCGCTGCGCGATTCAGCGCCGCACGCGCTGCAGGTCACCACCAGCACGCCACCCTCGACGCGGAACTGCGTCACGGCCAACAGGCGCTCGCAGTGCGGGCACAGAATCTTCACGCGCCCTTTCTTACACCGAGGCGCGGGCCTCAGAGGCGTCGCCGTACTCGTCAGATGTCGAGGCGCGTTCTTCAAAGCCCCGCGCCGGAGCGGCGACGGCTCCGTGAAAGACCTCGCGTCGCGCGCGGGGAGTTCACCGAGCATCGCGGGAGCCAGCTCAAGGTTCCGGGCGGCATCTCGACCCGAAGGCGTCGCCGAGGAAGAAAGTCGCAGCGAAGAAGAGGCCGGTGACGCCGAAGAAGAAGTCGCGGCGCTGACGGTGGTAGACCTCACCACACCCTCACTCCCTGCCCGGAGCAGTCATGCGCCGAGTCGTTCTCGCCCTCGCGGCCCTCACCGCGGCCTCGTGTTTTCACGCCGTCGTCGAAGTCGAATGCGTGAAGAACGCAGACTGTGACGCGGGCCTCTGCCTCGACGGCGTCTGCACCGCGGGCTCCGACGGCGGAGTGACCGGCGGCGGCCACCACGCGGCCGGCGGCGGCGCGGGAAGTTCTGGTGGCGGTGTCGGAGCGACGGGCGGCGGCTTCGCGGGCGCCGGCCCCGGCGGAGGAACCGGCTCGCTCGGCGGCGGCACCGGCACTTCGTGCACCACCGGCTGCAGCTCGGTGCTCGGCTGCCAACCCGGTGACTCCGCGCTCGCGTGCGGCACCGGCGGCGCGCAGTGCGCCACCTGCAACTTCGGCGACCAGTGCGTCAACGGCGCGTGCATGGCGGCATCGTGCGGCGCTCAGTCGTGCAACGGCTGCTGTCTGCAGGGCATCTGCGTGCCGCCCTTCGCGCAGACCGCGAACAACTGCGGCGCCAACGGCACCGTGTGCGTGCAGTGCCCCCAGGGTGATTCGTGCAGCAACGGCGCCTGCCAGCCGATGGGCTGCACCGGCTGCCTCGGGCCGAATGGCACCTGTGTCGCCCGTTCTGCGCAGTCGCCTCAGGCGTGCGGCTCGAACGGCACGGCGTGCATGGCGTGCCCCGCCGGCGCCAACTGCGTCAACGGAGCCTGCACCACCACGCCGCCCACGTGCGCGAACTGCAACGGCTGCTGCGACAGCACCGGCACCTGCCGCGGCGGCAACAACCAGTTGGCCTGCGGCGGCAATGGCAGCGTGTGCCAAACGTGCGGAGTGGGCTCGACGTGCATGAACCGCACGTGCACGCCGCTCGTGGGAGGCACCGATGCCGGCACCGGCGCGCACCCCGTCGGCGCAGCGTGCACGTCGTCGCAGCAGTGCCAGCCCCCGCAGGGCGCGCAGTGCATCCCCGAGACGGTGGGCGGCCAGAGCACCGGCTACACCGGCGGTTACTGCACGCGGCAGTGCGGCGCGCAGGGCTGCATGGGCAACGCGGTGTGTGTCACCGAGACGGTGTTCGGAACGGCGCAGTCGACCTGCCGTCAGCCGTGCGGCGGCTCGACCTCCGTGCCGTGCCGTCAGGGCTACGTCTGTCAGGCGACCGCGAGCGGCGACCAGTACTGCCGCCCTGACTGCAACAACGGCGGGCTTCTCTCGGCGTGCCCGCAAAACCAGACGTGCACCGCCGCGGGTACGTGCCAATAAAGGCGCCATGTCCCTGACGTTGCTCGTGCTCCTCGCCCAGGCGCCACACCCGTTGTCGGCCGATGAGGCCGCGACGCGACTGACGGCGGCGACGCAGTGGGCGAAGTCGAAGAAGCCGCAGCTCACGACGGCCGCCGCGCGCGCGGTCACTGAATGCGTCGAGCTCCCCGCGGTGAAGGAGACCGGGTGCGCGCAGCCCGCGAAGTTGTGCCGCCTTCATGAAGGTGACGACGGCGGCTCCGGTACGCGCATCGAATCGCTCTCGTTCTTCCTGTCGGGTCACGAGATGAAGCCGCTGCGCGTGTTCTGGTCGGCGATGTACGAGCCGCCGCTGGGTGAATGCGAGCCGCCGGAGCATCTGCTCACCACCAACACGCCCGAAGAGCGCGCCGCTGAAATCGCCGCCTGGCACAAGCAGCACTCGAAGGAATACGGCCTGTGCGTGACGCGCGTGAAGAAGAAGGCCGCCGCCGATGCCGAAGAAGCCGCGTGCGACGTGATTCTCGCCAACGCGTGCCGCGCCGAGGCGTTCGTGGTCTGCAAGACCAGGAATCTCCGCAAGAGCATCACCGCGCTCGAGACGGTGCATCGCTTCACGTTCGACAAGTGAAGACCTTCCTGCTGCATGGCTCGCTGTTTCTGGCCACGTGCGCGAGCACGTGTTTCACGTTTCGCAATTCGTTCGATGGTGGCGTCGATGGCTCCGACGCCGACAAGTGGGCCGGCGCGGCGCTCTTCGCGTTCGTGGTGATGTTGATCCTCACCGCGCACGAGATGGGCCACTTCCTGATGGCGCGCGCGCACGGCGTCGACTCGAGCTGGCCGTACTTCATTCCGCTGCCGTTCGGCTTCGGCACGCTGGGCGCGGTGATTCGGTTGCGCGGGCGCATCCCCACGCGCGATGCCCTGGTCGACATCGGCGCGGCGGGCCCGTTGTGCGGGCTGCTCATCGCGATACCGATGCTCTTCGTCGGCGCGTCACTCTCGTCGGTTGAACGACTGCCCGGAGACGTCGGCCTCTCGCTGCCTCCGGCGATGTCGCTGCTGCACCTCGCGTCTGACCTCGGGCTCTGGGTGAAATCGCAGTTCTTCGGCGGCGTGCCGGTGGAGCTCCCGCGCTACCAGTTCTTCGGCGACAACCTGCTCACGCTCTTCGCGACGCGCGTCACCCACGGCTCGTTGCCGGTCGGGAGCGACCTCATCGCGCACCCGGTTTTCCTGGGCGCGTGGTTCGGGCTGGTGGTGACGATGCTGAACCTGCTCCCCGTCGGTCAGCTCGACGGAGGCCACCTCACGCACGCCTGGTACGGCGACGGAGCCGAAGCGCTCGGGCGCCGCATCGCTTCGGGCGCGCTCATCGCCGCCCTGCTCTTCAGCACCTCGTGGCTGGTCTGGTTCTTTCTCATCACCCGCGTGGTGCGCGTGACGCACCCACCGGTGGAAAGACCCGACCTTCCGCTGAGCCGCACGCAGCGGGTCATCGTCGTCATCACGTGGGTGATGACCGGGCTCACCTTCATGCCGATACCGATTTCGATGGCGTGAACTTCAGAACGTCAGGCCGACGCCGATCATCGGGCCGTTGATGCTGGGCGCGGAGTTGAACAGCGTGCCCAGATTGCCGAACTGACTCGCCTCGAGCGCCTGGTACCGCCAGCCGAGGTGCGCCTCGAAGATGCTCCACCAACGCAACACCACCGCGATGCGGAACTCGAACTGACGGAACGGCACCGGCGTCATCAACACCGCCGAGTCGATGCCGAAGTTCTCCGCGAACATCGCGCGAATGTTCGAGCCGAACACGAAGCCCACCGCCGCGACGTCGGGTGTGTTGATGACGTCGATGCCGGCAAGCACGCGCCAGGTGAACTCTTCGCGCGCGAAGATGTCCCAGCCGGCCATGCCGATGAAGTGGCCCGTGAAGCTCGTGTAGTTCGCGTCGCCGAACCCGGTGTACCCGGCCAGCAGCGCGATTTTCCCGATGTCGGCTTCAGCGCGAACGTCGAGCGCCAGGCCGGGAGACGCGCGCGTCACGCCAATCGCTCCCGAAGCCAGCGCGAGGAAGTGCTTCTCGCGCGTCGACTCCATGAAGGTACCGGCGAACGTCTTCTTCGGCTGCGGCTGATTGGGGTTCTGCGGTTGTTGCTGCTGCGTCTGCGCGTTGGGGTCGACCTCCGCGTTCGAATACGTGCCCGGCTCCGCGTACTGAAATTGTTGCGGCGGTTGCTGGTCTGGCGGCGGAGGCGGCTGTTCATCGGTCGCCTGCTGCTCAGGCTCGTCGACCGGCACCATCGGAGGCGGCGTCACGTCTTGCGCGAACGCACCCAGGCTCTGCAGCGCGATGACGGCCAGCAGCACGCGTGAAGACATGGCCCCTGGACGCAGATGTAGGCGGTTCATTCACTCTCCACGGATCAACTCCATCAGCAGGCCATCGTGAAACGTGCCGTCGCGCCCGCGCTCGTATTGCCGCAACACGCCCACACGGCGGAACCCTACCTTTTCGTAGGCGCGAATCGCGCGCGCGTTCCCCGCCGAAGGGTCGATGGTCACGCGATGGTGGCCGCATGCCTCGAAGAGTTCACGCGTCACCAGTGAGATGGCTTCAGTGCCGAACCCGTTCCCCTGTCGCGCGGTGGTGATGAACAGGTCGAGGCCGGCGGAGCGGTACGTGTCATCGAGATTCTCCGCGACGCCCATCCAGCCGATGACCTCGGTGTCGACGGTGATGGCGTACGCGGTGAGCCGCTCGTCGTCGGTCTCATGTGTCAGCAGGTCGTCAGCAGCGTCGTCGGAGGTCCAGAAGCGCATCACCTCCGGCTCGCGTTGAATCGCGAGCAACCTCGGGCAATCACCGGGCTCCACCATTCGGAGCACCACTCGCGGGCCACGCAGTACGGGTTTCATCGAGACTTAAGGTACACGCACTTTCATGGAGTCTTTCGACGTCATCGTGGTGGGCCTCGGTCACGCCGGCTGTGAAGCGGCGCTGGCGAGCGCGCGCATGGGGCTCTCGACGCTCGCGCTCACGCTGCGCAAGAGCGGCATCGCGGTGATGAGCTGCAACCCGGCCATCGGCGGCACCGCGAAGGGTCACCTCGTGAAGGAACTCGATGCGCTCGGCGGCGAGATGGCGCACGCGGCCGACCTGACGGGCACGCACTTCGTGACGTTGAACGCGTCGAAGGGCCCGGCGGTGCGCGCGACGCGCGTGTTGTGTGAACGTGATGCGTACGCGGCGCAGATGCAGTCGGTGATTTTTTCGACGCCGAACCTCACCGTCGTCGAAGGCGAATGCTCCGAACTGCTCGTGCAAGACGGGCGCGTGGTGGGCGCGCGGTTGGGAGATGGGCGCTCGTTTTCATCGCGCGCGGTCGTCGTCACGACGGGCACTTTTCTTCAGGCGCTGATGCACGTGGGCGATGAGAAGTCGGTCGGCGGGCGGCTCGGTGACGCGGCGGCGACCGGGTTGTCCGGCTCGCTCAAGTCGCTCGGCTTCACGCTGGGCCGCTTCAAGACCGGCACGCCCGCGCGGCTCTTCCGCGACTCGATTCACTGGGAGCGGTGCGAGGTTCAGCCGGGAGAACAGTCTCCACGACCCTTTTCACTGCAAACGCGACTCCATCAGTTCCCCGTGAAGCCGCATGTCGACTGCTACGTGACGCATACGACGACGCGCACGCACGACATTCTGCGCGCGAATCTGCACTGCTCGCCGCTGTACCAGGGGCAGATCGTCGGCCGTGGCCCACGCTATTGCCCGTCGCTCGAAGACAAGGTCGTGCGCTTCTCGAATCGCGAACGGCACACCATTTTTCTCGAGCCCGAGGGCCCGACGTCGAACCTCGTATACCCGGCGGGCCTGTCGACGAGCATGCCGGCCGAAGTGCAGTTGGAATTTCTGCGCAGCATCCCCGGGCTCGAAGACGTGAAGGTCGCGCGCTACGGCTACGCGGTCGAATACGACTATTCGCCGCCGACGCAGCTCCACTCGACGTTGGAGACCAGACGCGTTCACGGCCTCTTCTTCGCGGGGCAGTTGAATGGAACGTCTGGCTACGAAGAAGCCGCGTTTCAGGGGCTGCTCGCCGGCATCAACGCGGGTCTGCAGGTGAAGGGCGAACCGGCGTTGGTGCTGGGCCGTCATGAAGCGCATGGCGCGGTGCTGCTCGATGAGCTCGTGAGCCGTGGTGTCGACGAGCCGTTCCGCATGTTGACCAGCCGCAGCGAGCACCGGCTCGTGTTGCGTGAAGGCAACGCGGAGTACCGGTTGCGTGGTCACGGTGCGCGCGTCGGGCTGGTATCGGCTGCGGCGGCTCGCGAGACCGAAACGCGCGCGGCCCAGATTCGTGGCGAGCTCGCGCGGCTCGAAGCGGCGCGGCTGTTGACCAAACTTCGCCGCACCGAGGTCACCTACGAATCGCTTGCTTCGGAGGACCCGAACCGCCCTGCGCTGCCCGCCGAGGTGGCCGCCGAGGTCGAGGTCGAGGCCAAGTATGCGGGGTACGTCCGCCAAGCGAACGCAGCGTGGACGCGCAAGGGCGACGTGCACGACGCATGGCAGATTCCCGAATCATTCCGGTTCTCTACGGTGCGCGGGCTGTCGTCGGAGGCCGTCGAGAAACTGGAGCGCAATCGGCCCGGAACCGTCGGCCACGCCCGGCGAATTCCGGGTCTGACTCCGGCCGCGGTGAGCCTGTTGCTGGTCGCGCTGCGACGCGAATCTGAAGCGCGCTGAGCTTCCTCTGCTTTTTTCGGGGTCACTCATCGCTCCCCCTCTCCCGATTTCGGGAGAGGGTCGGGGTGAGCGCCGCGAATGTTTCACGTGAAACCAAATCGGAGACTCGCCGCGTTCGCGAAAACGCGAATCGCGCCCGCCGATGTTTCACGTGAAACCCCATTAGACCTCTCGGCACGCGTGATGGAGGGCCTGAATCGCGCTCACCGCGTGGTCGCCCCAGTGAAAAGTCGAAGGTGAAACGCCATTGCCATGCAGCGTCTGCACGCGCCTCGCCCAGCCGCCAGACCGTGAGACCCGCCTGCACGTCGAAATAGATATCGAGCAGGTCGTCTGAGAGTTCCCCGATGACGGTCTCGGCCTCAAGGTCGAACGGAACGAAGAATGCGGTTCGATAGAACTCGAAGCGCTCGAAGCCGGCCCATTCAGCAGGCCTCGCTGGCCTCGGCGCCAAATCGTCGGTCGCTGGCGCTGCGGATGAGCTCGAGCGCGGCACGGTAGAGCTCTACGAGCAGCACGCGCGCTTTCGCGAGACGCTCGTCGAGCGGCAACTTGGAGCAGTTCTCGATGAACTCGCAGAAACGCGCGGCGTGCTCGGCAAATGCGACTGCTTCCTTCATTACTTCTCTCCGGTGTTTCACGTGAAACGTGCGCCTGTGGAGAAGCTGTGAGAAACGGCCGCTTTCCTCAGGAGAATCACGCTGTGGACAACTCTGCTTCTCTTCTCTCGACGGGCCTTCAGAAACTCGGGCTGGAAATCCCCTCCGAGGCGCAGTCGCGGCTGCTCGCGTACGCGTCGGAGTTGCTCAAGTGGAATGAGAAGGTATCGCTCACCGCGATTACCCGCCCCGATGAGGTCGTGGAGAAGCATCTGCTCGATTCACTCGCGGTGATGCCCGAACTGACGGCCTCTTCTCTGCTCGATCTCGGCGCGGGAGCGGGTCTGCCGGGCATTCCACTCGCCGTCGCCCTGCCCTCTCTGCACTGCACGCTCGTCGACGCGGTCGCCAAGAAGGTGAGCTTCATAAAGACAGGGGCGGTGAAGGCCGGAGTCGCGTCGCGCGTTCGGGCGATTCACGCGCGCGCGGAAGGAAACGCAGAGAAAGAAGGTCTGCCGCTCGTCGAGTGCGTCATCTCTCGCGCGTTCATGGACGTCGGGCCCTTTCTCCTGCTCGCGCGGAACTATCTCGCTCCCGGCGCGCGTGTGGTGACGATGCTCGGGCAGACGCCGGCTGAAGAAACGCTGAAGACGCACGCAGCGGCCGCCGGCCTCAAGCTCGTGTCACGGAGAACCTTCACGCTCCCGTTCTCCGGCGACCCGCGCGGCGTCGCGGTGTTCAGCGCCTGAGTTTCGCGCTCGCCTTCTTCGCAGCACGCGCCCTGACAACAACCAGAGCGCGCAGGCGTGAGCTCATTTCAAGGTGAGCATTCATGCGCGCGGCGCATGCCCTCAAAACTCGTTTCCCCGACGCTCCGTTCTCCGTGAGCGGTGGTGTTGCTGTGCTCCTCCTCCTTTCCACGCGCACGCTGAGCGACGAACGCAGAAACCACGGCCCTCAAGTTCGTTTCCTCCGACGACCTCGGTATTGCGATGTTCCGCGCCCGAACTCGCGCTCCTCGTCCTTTCCGCACGTGCGCTGAGCGACGAACCCGTTCTCCGGCGACCCGCGTGGTGTTGCGGTGTTCAACGCGAGCCGTGACTGCGGGAAACGGAGGTGTCGAGCGGCTCCGTGGGCAGAGCACAGGCTTCCCAGGCCTGAGGTCGAGGGGCCGAGAGCCATCGGGGGAGGCGACTCAACGTAGCGCCCCGGCGTACGTGCCGGCGATGCGCCCGACCCGGCCCTCTTGAGCTGTTCGTCGGCGGTTTCACGTGGAACACCGCGCCCTGGTCTGGCGCCCTTCTCGGCCGTCCCCGGACCTTCCTTCGTGGAAAGCCGGCACCGATTCAGGCTCCAACAGGTTTCACGTGAAACATCGGCGGGCCCGTCCAGCGACTCCGGCCATGGCTCCGACGCTGGCGCGCACCCGGGTTTTCGTACTCCCGCCACGCGAACTGCTCACGACCATCGAAAAAAGCAGAGGAAGCCCGATTCGGCGCCACGACATGTCGGAGCCACCGTGTATGAAGCCGCACCCATGGGCCGAATCGTCTGCATCTCGAATCAGAAAGGCGGCGTCGGCAAGACGACCACCGCCATCAACCTCGCGGCATCATTGGCCGCGGCCGAACGAAAGACCCTGCTCATCGACCTCGACCCCCAGGGCAACGCCGGGTCGGGGCTGGGCATCGACAAGACCCAGCTCCAGGGCAGCGTGTACGACGCGCTCATCAATGACGTGCCCCTGGCGAACCTGCTCCAGCCGACCGAGCTGCGGTTTCTGGAGGTCGTGCCCGCCACCGCCGACCTCACCGGCGCCGAGGTCGAGCTGGTCGGCATGGAGAACCGGGAGCTCCGGCTGAAGCACGCGTTGGAGCCGCTCAAGCGCAAGTACGACTTCATCCTCATCGACTGCCCGCCGTCGCTGGGCCTGCTGACGCTCAACGCGCTGGCGGCGGCCAACGAGGTGCTGATCCCGCTCCAGACCGAGTACTACGCGATGGAAGGTCTCGCGCAGTTGATGTCGACCGTGGAGCTGGTGCAGCAGAACCTGAACCCGCGCCTCACCATCGAAGGCATCGTGTTCACCATGTTCGACCCGCGCGCGAACATCAGCCATCAGGTCGCCGATGAGGTGCGCCGCGTCTTCCCGGCGCTCGTCTACTCGACGGTCGTGCCGCGCAACGTGCGCCTCGCGGAGAGCCCCAGCTTCGGCAAGCCGGTGTTGCTCTACGACATCCGCTCCAAGGGCTGCGAGGCGTACCTTGGCGTCGCGCGAGAACTGCTGCGCCGGGAAAAGAAGCGCGCCACGAAGACCTCCACGCGTGCGTCGGCTCCCGCGCGCTGAACAACCAAGAGAGAAGGACTCACGTCATGCCCGCAGTCATCAAGACGCAACCCCTCGCCGCACGAAAGCCCGCGCTCGGCCGCGGCCTCGGAGCGCTCCTCGCCGATGCGCGCGCGCCCGCCCCTGCCGCGCGCGCCGCCGCCGCGACGCCGAACACCGGCCTGGTGCAGATGGCGATTGGCGACGTGCACGCCGACCCGTCGAACCCGCGCCGCCACTTCGACGAAGCCGCGCTCGAAGACCTCGCGGCCTCGCTGAAGACGCGCGGGTTGATGCAGCCCATCGTGGTCCGCAAGAACGGCTCGAAGGGCTACGTCATCGTGATGGGCGAGCGCCGGTGGCGCGCCGCGAAGAAAGCCGGCTTCAGCGAAGTACCGGTGCTGGTCGTCGAGCTCGCCGACGCCGAGGCGCTCGAAGCCGCGCTGGTCGAGAACATCCAACGGGAAGACTTGAACCCGCTGGAAGAAGCCGAAGCGTACCGGCGCCTCGCGCAGATGAAGAAGCTCACCCATGAACAGGTCGCCGACCGCGTGGGCAAGGACCGCAGCGCGGTGTCGAACGCGCTCCGCCTGCTGCAGTTGCCGAATGAAGTGAAGCAGTTGCTCGCCGAGGGCGACCTCGAGATGGGCCACGCCCGCGCCCTGCTCGGCCTGCCGAACACCAAGGACATGGTGGTGCTCGCGCACGATGTTGTCAGTGACAAGTTGACGGTGCGTGAGACCGAGGCGCGCGTGAAGTCGCAGAAGCCGCCGTCGGCCTCGGCGCCGAAGAAGAAGGGCGCCGCGCAGAAGCAGACGCCGGCCGCGCGCGCGCTCGTCGAAGATCTCCAGCGCAAACTCGGCACACGCGTGCTCCTCGTCGAAAAAGGCGGAGGAAAAGGAACGCTGCAAATCGAGTTTGTGGGTTACGAAGACCTGGAACGCATCGTGGCGGTCATTCGCCGCTGAAAAGAGAAGTCACATGGCCTTGTTCGAGAAGGGCTCAACGAAAGAGGAGAACGCAGTGTCCGCGAAACCGGGTGGAGCAGACATCGACACGCTGCTGGGAAAAGGCAGCGAGTTCGAGGGCAAGCTGTCCTTCAAGGGGCAGGTGCGCATCGATGGCAGGTATTCGGGCCAGATTCACACCGACGACATCCTCGTCGTGGGCCCGTCGGCGAAGGTGAACGCCGAGGTCACCGCCGGCACCGTCATCATCAGCGGCACCGTCGAGGGCACCATTCGCGCGTCGGCCATCGTCGAGCTGCACAAGGGCGCGAAGGTGAAGGGCACCATCGAGTCGCCCAACGTCACCATGGAGCGCGAGGTCACCTTCGACGGCACCATGAAGATGGACGGAATCAAGGCCGCGCCTCCTCCGCCCGGCGCGAAGTGAAGTCTCTCGCCGTCACGCTGCTGTTCGCCGCGTGCGCGTGCGAGAGCAGCAAACCGCCTCCGCCGACGCCGGACCTCCCGCAGGGCCTGCGCGTACCGCTGCCCGATGGTTGGAAGGCGACGGCGGTCGGCGGCGACCTCCACGCCGGGCCGCAGGGCAGGGCCGTCATCAAGCTGGAAAAGACGCAGCGCCCGATGCCCACCATCGAGCAGCTCGTCACCGCCATCGAAGCCACCGGCGCGGTGATGCAGCAGAAAGAGTCGATTTCGTCGTTCGTCGGTGTCCGCTACTCCATCGGCGTCGAAGGCGACGATGCGGGGCGGCGCGACGCGTTCCTCGGTGTCAGACAGACCGGCCCGCGCACCATCTGGTGCAGCACCACCGCTTCGGCGAGGCGCGATGAAGTCGAGGCCGCGATGACCGTCTGCCGTTCACTTTCATGGGAGGGTTGAAAATGAAGAAGCTCCTGATGGTCGTGTTGTTCGCCTGTGCCTGCAGCTCCGCGCAGAAGGTCGAAGATGAGCCCGCGCAGAGCCTGTCGAAGCCCGAAGCCGCGCGCGCCGCGGTGAAGAGCGCGCTCGATGCGCTGCCGAAGTGCGCCGACGCCAGCGTCGCGAAGCCGCTCACCATCGCCGCCACCATGTGCACCAAGAAGTTCTGCAACACCCCGTGCTGCAACGCGTGTGGCTGGGCCGCGACGCAACCCGGCGCTGATGGTCAGCCCGCGCAGGTCGACGGCGCGCGCGTGACCTCGCTGCTCAAGTTGGGCGGGCACTCGCTCGATTGCGAAATCTCGGCGTGGAACGAGGCCGTCGCCGGCCAGTCTGTTTCGCTGGGCGAGCCCGCGTGCGTCGCGCGCTGAAGCGGTAGCGTCGACCGCATGCTCACGCTCCTGCTCGCAGCGCTGTTGAGTCAGACGATGTACGAGTGGACCGACGCGCAAGGCGGCGTGCACTTCACCGATGACCGTTCGACGATCCCCTCGAGCGCGAGCCACCGCCTTCGGGGCCGCGTTGGTCAACCGGCTGCTGCGGCTGGGCTGGCTGTCGGCGGTGGCCGAGCGCGTCACCTTCGTGCTGATTCCGCCGCTGGCGCTGATCTTCCTGGTGCTGGGCACGATCTTCATCGGCCTGGCCACGCCCACCGAAGGCGGCGCCATGGGCGCGGTGGGCGCATTGTTGCTCGCGCTGGTGCGGCGGCGCATGAATCTCACATTGCTCAGGCAGGCGATGGATTCCACCACCCGGCTGACCTGCTTCGCCATCTTCATCCTGATCGGCTCGACGGTGTTCGCCTTGACGTTCCGCGCCGTCAACGGCGACCTGTGGGTCGAACACCTGCTGATCAACCTGCCCGGCGGGCAGTGGGGCTTCCTCATCTTCGTGAGCCTGTTCGTCTTCGTCGCGGCATTCTTCCTCGACTTCTTCGAGCTGGCCTTCATCATCATCCCGCTGCTTGGCCCGGTGGCCGACAAGATGGGCATCGACCTGGTGTGGTTCGGCGTGCTGATCGCGGTCAACATGCAGACCTCGTTCATGCATCCACCGTTCGGCCTGGCGCTGTTCTACCTGCGCTCGGTGGCGCCGCGCGACGACTACCGGGACCGCGTGACCGGCCAGGCCGTGGCCGGCGTGCGCACCAGCCAGATCTACTGGGGCTCGGTGCCC
>JBEHYH010000084.1:0-16472 GCA_048498275.1 Myxococcota bacterium
TCGCCGTGGACGTCACGGAGATCACGCCCACGGTGATGCTGGTCATCGCGGCGCACGCGCTGGCACCACGCCGTCATCGTCGCGGTGCTGACGCTCGCGCTCGCGCTGGAGCTCGCCGACGCGCCGCTGACTCGCTTCGACGACTTCTCTCCTCCCGCGAACGTGGTCACCCGGCCGTTCACCCTGCCCGGCGGTGACGTCATTCAAGACGGCAGCGCGAAGCTTCAGTGCGTCGACCTCGACTGCACGCCGATTCCACGCGCGATCCGGTTTCGTGAACCCGGTCACCTCGAGAAGGGGTTTCTGCCCGCCGTCACTTCGCCTTGAGCGCCTCACTTCGAATGACTGCCGGCAGCGAGCTGAGTTAGTTCACGCCCGTGCAGATCGACGTCGCGCAGCTCGAAAGTCATCGCGTGCCGCTCACCGGTCATTGCTACCGCATGATGGGTTCGCTCATCGACGCCGACGACGCGGTGCAGCTCACCATGGAGCGCGCGTGGAAGAACCTCGCGCGGTTCGATGGCCGCGCCTCGTTGCGCACCTGGCTGTACCGAATCGCGACCAACGTGTGCCTCGATCTGCTCGGCGAACGTGCGCGGCGTGAGCGGCCCATCGAACGTGGAACGCCCGGAGTCGTCGGCGCGGCGCTGCCCGAGCTCCCGCGGGAACACTGGGTCGAGCCCGCGCTCGATTCGCTCGTGGTGCCGAACGATGCCGACCCATCTGAACAACTCGTGCTGCGGCAGAGCATTCGCCTCGCGTTCGTGACGGCGCTGCAGCATCTGCCTGCGCGTCAACGTGCGGCGTTGCTGCTCGCCGAAGTGCTCGGGTGGTCTGCCGGCGACATCGCTGACGCGCTCGACGCCACCGTCGCCTCGGTGAACAGCGCCCTGCAACGCGCGCGCGCCACGATGAGCGAGCTCGACCACGACGAAGCGCCGAGCACCTTGACGCCGGAACAGTCGAAGACGGTGCAGCACTACGTCGACGCGTTTCTCCGCTACGACGTCGATTCGCTGGTGCGGCTGCTCCGTGACGACGCGACGCTCTCGATGCCGCCCATCGATTTCTGGCTGCAGGGGCCGGAGCCGATTCGCGCCTGGCTCAGCGGCCCCGGCAGCGGCTGCCGTGGTTCGAAGCTGGTGCCGCTCGCGGTCAACGGCCTGCCCGCGTTCGCGCAGTACCGCTTCGACCCGGCGCGCGGCTTCTACGCCTGGGCGGTGCTGGTGCTGGAGCTCGCAGGTGACCGGATCTCCGGGTGGAACGCGTACCTCGACGTGCAGAAGCTCTTCCCCCGGTTCGGGTTGCCGCTGACCGAAAAATAATGCGCGGCGACCGATGAGTTTCGGTGAGCCGGCCAGTCCATACGTGCGAACCCGCAACCCACCGGAGCGCACCATGATGACCGCCACTGCAACCTCACACCTCGAACCCGTCTCCAACTCGAAGAAGCTGCGCTGGAGCGGCCGCGTCGCCAGCGGGCTCGGCGTGCTGTTCCTCGCCTTCGACGGCGTCTTCAAGCTCTTCGCGCCGCCGGAGGCGCTGCAGGCCACGGAGGCGCTCGGCTGGCCGGGTGGCATGGTCTTCGGCATCGGCGTGCTGCAGCTCGTGTTGTTGGCGCTGTATCTGATGCCGCGGACGTCGGTGCTCGGAGCGCTGCTGTGGACCGGCTATCTCGGCGGCGCCGTCGCGACGCACGTGCGCATCGGCAACCCGCTCTTCTCGCACGTCTTGTTCCCCACCTACGTCGCGATGCTGTTGTGGCTGGGCTTGTGGCTGCGTGACGCGCGCGTGCGCGCGGTGCTGCCGTTCACGCCGGCAGTGACTCGATGAGTTCGATGTTCACACCTCGTGCAGTCGCTGCCGCTTCGAGCGTCTGCGCGAGTTCCACCGGAAGCTTGTCGCTGAACGCGCAGCGCACCTGCGCGAACGTGCCTTCGAGCTGCTGCAGAACGATCAAACCTTCATTTGCGCAATAGGCTGAGAAATCGAACTCGAAGCCACCGCTCGTCTTCCGGAGTTCGCCGATGTTCTTGAGCTGAAAACGCTCGAGAGCACCGCCCCATACGCGCGGGTCGCAGAACGGGTCGATGTACCTCACGCGCGCAAAAGTCGGTTCGAAGTGCAGACGCTTCAATCGAGAGAACAGACGATGGCGGTCGAGCGCCTGGATCCACTGCTTCAATCTTCCGGGGTGCCCGGCCGTGCGCATCGCCTCGAAATGCGGGAGCTCCGCGAGGTCTTCCGCGCGATCGCATGAACACCGCTCCGAGAGCACGACTTCACGCAGCGTGTTCTTGAATGTCGGCGCGAGTTCGAACGCGTCCTGGGTCGGCGCTTCGAAAAGCTCGAGCGAATGAAGCGCGCCACCCCGGTAGAACTCGTAGAGATGTTCGACGTTGCCGCGCCCCTTGTGCAGGCGGCGCACCGTCGTGAGGCGCGTATCGTGAGCGGCTTCGCTCCACAGTTCAGGGCGCGCCGCGGCGTTTCGCTCGAGTTCAGCTTCGACGAGAAAACCGCGCTCGAACACCACGTTGCGCAACACGAAGTGAAGCGGCCCGAGCCATGACTCGCGATGTTTCTTGAGCAACGCGTTGGCCCGCTTGAGCGCTGCCGGCGAACCATCGAGCTGAAGCGCGATGAACTCACCACGCGCCTCACCGCGTTCGAGCAGAGCGTCTGCGTAGACAATGCGCGCCGAATCGTCAGACGGGTTTTCGAGCGTGTGCTCGAGCAACTTCGGCTCGTGAACGCCAGCTTGCGCCTCGCGCTGCACTTCACCTTCGCCGAGCGCTCTCCATCTGGGTTCTTCTTCGAGAGATGGAATGACCAGTCGCTCCAGTGCCTCGACGACCGACGGCAGCAGCTCGCGCGCTACATCGCGCATCAACGTGCTGCTCACCGTCGACGCGTCACATGCAGCCCGCAGCCGTGGAGCGAGTCGCGCATCGGCGCTTCCGGCGAGGATGTCTGCGAGCGGCGCATAGACGGGCAAGGTGGATTCGAGCATCGCGACACCGAAGGGCATCACTTCAAAAACCTCACACAGGGCGACCCCTACGCGCGGGTCGTTCGTGTACGGCGCAATGGCCTCCAGTCGCTCGAACCACACCGCGTATTTGATGCGCGCATAGTCGCGTCCGGCTCCACCGCCTCGACCGCTCCGAACCTCGAGCTTCTCGCGCAGCGTCTTCGCCAGCCAACCGATGGTCACCGCGTCGGCGTTCACGGCACGTTCGAGCCACGCCGCGTGAAACGCCTCCTTCGTCTTCGCTTTCGGTGCGGCGAAGGTCTTCAGCGCCTTCTCACTCAGCGCATCGATGGAATTGGCGACGAGCGGGTGCGGCGTGCGCGCCCAGACCACGAGCGCGTCTTCGAGCGTCACGCAGCACCCAACAGGGCATCGAGCACCTTCGCCTTCGCGCCGAGCGCCACCGCGCGATTGCGCGCTTCGGTGAACGTCTCGCCGCGGCGCTTCGCGAGCAACGCCTTGTTCGCCCATGGGAGCGCGTAGTGCGCGTCCATCTCCAGCGCGGCGTCGAAGTGCGTCTGCGCCTCGTCGAACCTGCCCTGCTCCAGCCGCACGGCGCCCAGCGTGTTGCGCGCCGCCGCGAGCGCGTTCGACGTGTAGACACCGACGGCCAGCCCCGCGAGGCGCGCCCGCAACGGAGACGCGAGCGACTTCTCGAACGCGGCCAACCGCAGCGCGGCTTCGTCGAACTTCTTGGCAGCGAACAGCGCGCGCGCCGCACGAAAATCGCCGGTGAAGGTGGTCGCCAGCACCACCACCGTCATCGCCGACGCGGCGAGCGCCCAGACCACCGCGTCAGGCAAGCGCGGAGCCAGCAGCACTCCGGCCACCAGCACCACCGCGACGAGCAGCCCATTGCGCGTCGGCCGCGACATGTTCAGAGCGGAATGTTGCCGTGCTTGCGCGGCGGGTTTTCCTGCCGCTTGTCCTTGAGCATCTCCAGCGCGCGGATGAGCTTGAGCCGCGTCTCTTCAGGGCGGATGACCTCGTCGATGTACCCGAGCTCCGCGGCCTTGAAGGGGTTGGCGAACTTCTCTCGGTAGTCGGCGACGAGCCGGTCTTTCTCGGCCTTCGCGTCGGTCGCGCTCTCGATTTCCTTGCGGAAGATGATGTTCACCGCGCCTTCGGGGCCCATCACGGCGATCTCCGCCGTGGGGTACGCGTAGTTGATGTCAGCGCGGATGTGCTTGCTCGCCATCACGTCGTACGCGCCGCCGTAGGCCTTGCGCGTAATCAACGTGACCTTCGGCACCGTCGCTTCGGCGTACGCGTAGAGCAGCTTCGCGCCGTGCTTGATGATGCCGCCCCATTCCTGCGTGGTGCCGGGCAGGAAGCCGGGCACGTCGACCAGCGTGACGAGGGGAATGTTGAAGCAGTCGCAGAAGCGCACGAAGCGCGCGGCCTTCACCGACGCGTCGATGTCGAGACAGCCCGCGAGCACCGCCGGGTTGTTGCCCACGATGCCGACGGAGCGGCCGTTCAAGCGCGCGAAGCCGATGACGATGTTCTTCGCGTAGTGCTCCTGCACCTCGAAGAAGCGCTTGTGGTCGACGACCTTCTTGATGACGTCGCGAATGTCGTACGGCTTGTTGGGGTTGGTCGGCACCACCGTCGCCAGCGATTCGTCTTTGCGGTCGGCCGGGTCATCGGTCGGGCCCATCGGCGCGTCGTCAGCGTTGTTCGACGGAATGTACGAGAGCAGCTCGCGCGTCATGCCGATCGCCGCGTGTTCGTTCTCAGCCGCGAAGTGCGCCACGCCCGACTTCTGGTTGTGCGCGTTGGCGCCGCCGAGCGCGTCCTTCGTCACCTCTTCGTGCGTCACCGTCTTGATGACGTCGGGGCCGGTGATGAACATGTAGCTGCTCTGCTTGGTCATCAAGATGAAGTCGGTGATGGCCGGCGAATAGACCGCGCCGCCCGCGCACGGCCCGAGAATCAGCGAGAGCTGCGGCACCACGCCCGACGCCAGCGTGTTGCGCAGGAAGATGTCGGCGTAACCCGCGAGCGATTCGACGCCTTCCTGAATGCGCGCGCCGCCCGAATCATTGAGGCCGATGATGGGCGCGCCGACGCGGGTCGCCATGTCCATCACCTTGCAGATCTTCTGCGCGTACGCGCCCGAGAGCGAGCCGCCGAAGACCGTGAAGTCCTGCGCGAAGACGAAGACCTGACGGCCCTCGATGGTGCCGTAGCCGGTGACGACGCCGTCTCCGGGGATCTTCTTGTCGCCCATGCCGAAGTCGACCGCGCGGTGCGTGACGAACTTGTCCAACTCCGTGAACGAGCCCGGGTCGAGCAGCAGGTCGATGCGCTCGCGCGCGGTGAGCTTGCCGTCTTTGTGCTGCCTGGCGATGCGGTCGGCGCCGCCGCCGAGCTCGGCCTGTTCTTCGAGTCGTTTCAGGCGGGCGCGGAGCGGGTCGTTGTCGAGAAGATCACTCATGACGCGCGGCGAGTTAGCACGCCCGCCCCGCGTTCCCACGAGGCAATGTTGACGCTGACTATCGCAATTGAGAGCGCGCACGCATGAGCGCAAACCCGAGCAGATTTCGCCCGCGCCACTTCGCAGGTTCACGCACCAACGGGTTGTCGCGGCCGAAGCCGATGCCCCACACGAGATCTCTCGGGGCCGCCTCGACGAGCACTTCATCGCCCGTCGACAAAAGGTACGCCTTCATCTCCGGAGTCGCAGAGAACTTCGCGAGCGAACCTTCAGTGACCGCATCGAAGCGGCGCGCTTCCCACTTCGCGTCGTCGTAGCCGCGCACTTCGCGACCGAGCTCTTTCACCGGCGATGGGTCGACGAGCTTCAGAATCTTCGCGAGCACTTCTTCATCGCCGAACAGCCGCGCCTTCTCGGCCATCATGTACTGCTCCGCGGTCGAGTACTTCACGCCGGCGATTTCGAAATCAGAGCGGTACCACTGCGAGAAGCATGCGTCTGACAAGCGGCCGTCTTCGCGCGGCGTGTGGCCGTAGAACGGGCGAAAGGTGAACGACGCACCGCTCTGCATCGCGGAAATCAGACTCTGTCGATCGACGAGATTCATGAACTCCTCGACGGCTTACACTTAAAGTCTCTGACACTCTATCTGTTACGGCAGACCGAGTTGCTCCGCGAGTCGATCGAGCATCGCGCGATACCGGGTTTTCTCTTCATCGGTGATTTCGCCGCCGATGAGCGTGCCCCCCGCTCGACGCGCGATCTGTTGGCGAATGAGAGCCTGAGTCGATTCCGGAAGACGTGGCCACCAGGACGACGAAGAAGCCGTGCTCGCGAGCCATCGCGCGTATTCCAGTTCCTTCTCGCCGTGGGTGAGGTTGCCCGCTTGCCACTCGAGCTCGATGGCATCGAACCGCGCTTGCTCAAGTGCTTCCCTGGTTCGGGTGAGCTCCGCGATGAGCCATTGCGTCTCTTCGAGATGATGCGCGTCGAGCTTCGCGTACCGCTCTTCCCAGCTGAGCGATTCGTCCATCACGTACTTCTTGAGCGGGATCTTCACCGTCACACCGGCGCGTGATTGCCCATCCACCGGGCGTCGCGCACCGATGAACGCAGCTCGAATTCACACAGCGCATCGCCGCGCGCGCGGCACTTGTTCTGAACGATGAGCGACTCCGCGCCGACGATGTGGAGCGCCTCGTACAAGATGCCTTCTTCGAGCCCGCACAGATGCGGCGTCGTCTTCTCCAGCACCGCGACGCCGGGCGAGAACTTCGTCACCTTCCACCCTCCGATGTCGGTGCCGCGATTGGCGTGGTGGTACATGCCGTCGATGCCGAACGCGACGTCGGCCGCGCTCTTGAGCTCTGGCGTCAGCCGCGCCTGATGCGAATCGCGGAACAACTGGCGGCCCATCTGCACCAGCGACGCGTGACCTCCGCGTTTCTCGAGCGCGCCGAGCAATTCGAGCAACGTCTCGATCGGGTACCAGTTCTCGGCTTTCAGCGCTCGCAACCGGCCGAGCCATTCATCACCCAACACCTGCTCAGGGAACTTGAGCACGCCCAGCACCGCCAGAATGTCGGAGCCGATGGTTTCGTGGTTCTTCGAGGTCGCCATGTCGGCGAGTGACTTAGCAGGCCCCTCACAAGGCAACCGGCGACGTGTCAGTCGAGTGACGCCTTGCCGCGGAAGTGCTTGAGCACCCACCAGAAGTAACCGGCGGCCAGCAGCAGGCCGGGCACCCACCAGACCAACGCCGTGTTGATGCCCGCGCCGTGTGACGCGGCGGAGGTCGCGGTGAGCGAGAACCGGGGATTTCCCCGCGCGCGGAGCAGCACGGGAAAGAGCCCGCCGAACGCGGTGATGAGTTGCCCGATGATGAACGCGCTGCTGCCGAAGAACGACGCGCGTTCAGATTTTCGAAGCCCGGCGACGATGGCACCCGCGAGTGACACTGCGACGCCGAGCCACCAGAACGAGTTCGTACTCGGAGGCGCGACCACGAACGTCGCCGCCGCCGTGAGCAACCACAGCGCGCCGGTGAGCATGAACAACTTCGGCCGCAGCGCGAGCGCGCGCGTCTGCACTTCGCCGCTCGTCTTCAGCACCAGCCAGTTCGCGCCGTGCGCCGTGAGCGTCGCGGTGACGAACAGCGCACAGAGCACCGTGTACCAATCGAGCACGCCGAGCTCGCCGTCCGGGCTCCAGCTCGCGAAGAGCGGCAGTTCGAAGAAGCCGCTCTCGTTCAACGGAACTCCGCGGAGCACGTTGCCCAACGCCGCGCCCATCAACACCGGCACGCCGAGCGACGACACGGAGAACGTGGTGTCGAAGAACGAGCGCCACAACGGCGAACTCAAATGACTGCGCAGCTCGATCGACGCGCCGCGAAGCATCAGCGCCCAGACCGCGAAGATGACCGGGAGATACAGACCGGAAAAACCCGCCGCGAGCACGCCGGGGAACGCGAGCAGCGTCGTGCCGCCCGCGGCGATGAGCCAGACCTCGTTGCCGTCCCACACCGGGCCGATGGAGGCGAACACCAGACGCCGCTCTTCATCGGTGCGCGCGACGACGCGATGAAGAATGCCGACGCCGAAGTCGAACCCGTCGAGCACCGCCCACGCGATGAACATCAGGCCGAGGAGCCAGAACCAGAGCTCACCCATGCTGCGCCTCCGGGCCGTTGAGGATCTCGCGACCGGTGAGCAGCAGGTAGACGAAGCCGAGCAGCGCGTAGAGCCCGGCGAAACCGATGAGCGTGAAGAGCGTGCTGCCGGCGTGCACGGTCGGGCTCGCGCCGTCGACCGTTCGCATCACGTCGTACACGAGCCACGGTTGCCGCCCGAGCTCGGCGACCATCCACCCCGCGGTGTTCGCGATGTACGGGAACGGAGACGCCAGCATCAGCGCCCACAACAACCAACGCTGCTTCTCGAGCCAGCCACGCCAGCGGAAGAGCACCGCGAGCGCCATCAGCCCGATGAAGATGGTGCCGAGGCCGACCATCACGTGGAACGAGTAGTAGAGGAGCTCCACGTTGGTCGGCCATTGCTCGAGCGGGAGGTCGTTGAGCCCGACGACGTTCGCCCCGGGCTCGCCGTACGCGATGAACGAGAGCACCGCGGGCAACGCGATGGGGTTGTCGAGCTTGCGCTCCGCGACGTTGGGCTGACCGATGAGATGCAGCGCCGCGCGCGGGCCTGATTCGAAGTGCCCTTCCATCGCGGCGAGCGCGGGCGGTTGGTACTTCGCGACCAGCTTCGCCTGCGCATCGCCGGTGGGGAACGCGACCAGCATCGACGAAATCAGCCCGGCGGTGACGCCGACCTTCAGATTGAGCCGCGCCTGTTCGAGGTTCGTTCCGCGCAACATCCAGAACGCGCCGACGGCGCTCACCACGAATGACGCGGTGACCAACGCCGCCATCTGATTGTGCGCGTATTGAATCAACGCCCACGGGTTGAAGAGGTACTCGCTCACGCTCGAGAGCGAGAAGAGCCCCTGGGCGTCGCGTTCGAACGCGACCGGGTGCTGCATGAACGCGTTGGTGACGATGATGAAGACACCCGAGAGCCAACTGCCGATGAGCAGCGCGACGGCCGCGGCAAAGTGTTTACGGGGCCCCAGTTTCTTCTCTCCCCACACCAGCATCGCGAGGAAGGAAGACTCCAGGAAGAACGCGAAGAGCCCTTCGAGCGCGAGCGTCTGCCCGATGACGCCGCCGGTGAGCTGACTGAAGCGCGCCCAGTTGGTCCCGAATTGGAACTCCATGGGGATGCCGGTGACCACGCCCACCGCGAAGTTGAGCCCGAAGATGCGCACCCAGAAGCGCGCCGCCTTCGCCCATTCTTCATCGCCCGTGCGCAGCGCGCGCCACTTCATCACCACGATGAGCAGCGCGAGCCCCATCGTCAGTTGCGGAAACAGGTAGTGGTAGATGATGGTGAACGCGAACTGACAGCGATGCCAGAAGAGCGGGTCGCCCATGATGCGGAGGCGTAACAGGCCCTCGCACCCAAAGCGGCGACAAGTTCTTCACGGCGGCATCATTTCTCAGCGCACCAGCAGCACCGCGCACGCAACCGCGCCTGCTGCGATCGAGAAGGCGAGCGCGCGCTCCCACAGAGAAATCTTGAGGCCCAGTTCCTGTTCGACGGCGGCGCGCAGCGCGGTGCGCGCGCGTTGCGACGGCCGCGCGTCTTCAGGCACTTCGACGGCGCGCTTGAGCGCGAAGAATCGCGCGGTGCATTCGTGGCACCCGACGAGATGCGCTTCGACGCTGTCCCGCTCCGCGAGTTCACCGAAGTGCAACGCCAGCAAATGCGGAGTCACTTGTTCACAGCTCATCGCAGTTCCTCCCGGAGCCGGTTCAACAGCTCGTTCATTCTCGACTTCACGGTGCCCAGCGGCACCTTCAAGACGCGCGACATCTCTTCGTACGAGAGGCCCGACGCGCGCAGCGCCCAGGTCTCCGACAACGTCGCCGGCAACTTCGTGAGCGCTTGCGACAGCGCCGCCGATTGTTCTCGCGCGAGCAGTTGCAGCTCAGGCGACGGAGGTTCGACGGGCACGCTCACCGGCTCCACGCGGCGCGCTGAACGTGCGTGATTGAGACACGTGTTGCGCGCGATCTCGTAGAGCAGCGCGCGCACGTGCCCGACGCGCCGCCCGCGCGCCTCACGCATCAACCCGAGGAACGTGTGGTGCAGCACGTCTTCGGCGTCCGCCGGGCCCATGCGGCGGATGAAGCCGAACAGCGGCGCTTCGTAGCGTTGGTACAACTCGTCGAAGGCGGCCAGCTCGCCGCGCAACCAGCCCTCGAGCAGCGCTTCATCAGAGCGCACGTTTTTCCCGCCAAGCGCCGACGCTCAGCATCACCGCGGAGAGCGCGAGGAAGAAGAACGCGAGCACGAGGTTGTTGGCCGACTCCGACAGACCGCCGAGCACGATTTGCAGACGGGCTTCGGCGTCTTCGCCGGCCGCCGCGACGCGGAACACCGTGTGCGCGGCCTGCGCGCCACCGAGCAGCCCTCCGAACAACACCGCCGCGCCGAGATTTCGGGCGACCGCGCGGAGACGTTCAGAGGGCCGCGCCGCGTAGAGAACCGCGACCGCGGTCAGACAGAAGCCGGCCAACAGGAGCGGGAGCATCGTGAACCCGCCGTCCAACATGAACTGCACCATGCGAACCTCCAGTGAGGGGGACTCACCGGAGAAACCGCAGGCGGAAAAAAGTTCGCGCTTACTTGAGCTGAATGTCTTTCAGCTCGGCGGCCTTGTCGCGCATCGCCTTCAGCAACGCGTCCCAGCCGCCTTCCTTGAGCAGCGGCTGCACCTGATCATCGCGAATGCCGATCAGCATCGAGTCACCGAGCACCGCCACGTCGACGACCTTCCACGCGCCGCCCTGCTTCACGAGCTGGTACTTCACCTTCAGCTCCTGCTTCTTGAGCGGGTGGTTGATGAGGATGGTCGACGCGATGTTCGCTTTGTCGCCATCGACCGCCGGCTCTTCGTAGAGCACGGTGTCGAGGTTCTCGAAGTTCTTGCGGATCTTGGGGAACGCGATCTTCCCGAACAGCGTCATGAACAGGTCCTGAAATTCCTTCTGCTGCGCGGGGGTGCCCTTCGCCCACGAGTCGGCGACCATCAACTTGCCCTGCTCGTCGGTCGCGAAGAGCTTGAGCGCGGCGTTGTCTTTGCCGTAGCGAACCGAGTTCACGATGGTCTTGAGCGGCTTGCTGATGTCGTCTTTCGGACCAGCGAGCGCGGGCAGCGAGAGCAAGAGAGCAAAAGTCAGAGCGCGTTTCATGAAGTGCATGTGTACGCCATGAACGGAATGAGGTGGGGAGCATTCACGGCGTCTCCTCACCTGCCTTGATGGCCTTCGACGCGCCTTGCTGCGATGTGTCGTTCCCGCTAGACGGCGGCCCTTCAGTTTTCACCCCACGAAGGACAACACGCACATGCCGAAGGATTACCTCTTCACCTCTGAATCAGTCACCGAAGGCCACCCGGACAAGATCTGCGACCAGATCTCCGACGGCGTCGTGGACGCGCTGATCGCGAAAGACCCGATGGCCCGCATCGCGGTCGAGACGCTCGTGAAGACCGGCTTCGCGATGGTCGCCGGTGAAGTCACCACCAACGCGTGGATCGACATCCCCACCATCGTGCGCAAGACCATCTGCAACATCGGCTACACCGATTCGGCGATGGGCTACGACGGCCACACCTGCGGCGTGATGGTCGCCATCGAAGGCCAGAGCCAGGACATCAACCGCGGCGTCGACCAGAAGGGCACCAAGGAAATCGGCGCCGGCGACCAGGGCATGATGTTCGGGTACGCCTGCAACGAGACGCCTGAATTGATGCCCGCGCCGATCCACTACGCGCACGCGCTCACCAGGAAGCTCGCCGACGTCCGCAAGAAGAAGCACTCGTGGCTGCGCCCCGACGGCAAGTCGCAGGTCACCGTCGAGTACAAAGACGGCAAGGCCACCCGCATCGACGCGGTGGTGGTGTCCACGCAGCACGCGGAAGAAGCGACCAACAAGAAGATCCGCGAAGTGATCATGGACGAGGTCATCAAGGGCGCGCTCCCCAGCAAGCTCCTCGACAAGAAGACCAAGTTCTTCATCAACCCCACCGGCCGCTTCGTCATCGGCGGCCCCATGGGCGACTCCGGCGTCACCGGCCGCAAGATCATCGTCGACACCTACGGCGGCATGGGCCGTCACGGCGGCGGCGCGTTCTCCGGCAAGGACCCGACGAAGGTCGATCGCTCGGCCGCGTACATGGGCCGCTACATCGCGAAGAACGTGGTCGCCGCCGGTCTCGCGACGCGTTGCGAAGTGCAGGTCAGCTACGCCATCGGCGTCGCCGAGCCCGTCAGCGTGATGGTCGACACCTTCGGCACCGCCATCGTCGATGAAGAGAAGATCGCCAGGGCGGTTCGCGCCACGTTCGGCCTCAAGCCGCGCGAGATCATCGAGCACCTCGATCTGCTCAAGCCCATCTACCAGCGCACCGCGGCGTACGGTCACTTCGGCCGCGCCGAGTTCAGCTGGGAGCGCACCGACAAGAAGGACGCGCTCCGCGAAGCTGCCGGCGTGCGCGGTTCGAAGGCGGCGTAAGCTCCACGGCCATGGCGCGGGGGTCGAAACCGTCAGGCACGAAGTCGAACACGCTCCCCGCCTCGTTGGTGCGGGAGCGCGCGCATGCCCCTACGCCCGCGCAGCGCATCGCGCAGGCGTTGGAGCGCAAGCCCTCGGCAGTGACCATCCCCTCCACCAGCACCTCGGTGCTGCGCGAACAGGCGCTCAAGTCGATGCAGAAGGCGCCCGCGCCTGCTCCGTCGCGCCCGCCGGTGTTCGCGAAGTTCAACGCACCGAAGGCGCCGGCCGCGAAAGCCGACGTTCGCCGGCAGTACCCGCGCGCCGACATCGCGGTGCGCGCGCGGCTGTCGCTGGCTGACGACCCGAGCCACGTCTTCGAAGCGACGCTGCCGACGGTGAACCTGTCGGTCGGCGGCATGTTCCTGGAGTCGAGCTTCTTCCTGAAGCTGGGCACGAAGCTGCACATTCACCTCTCGCTGCCGCAGGGCGGGCGCGACGTGCATGTGAAGGGCGAAGTGGTGCGCGTCGAGACCGCCGAAGGCCGGCAGCCGGGGTTCGCGCTGCGCTTCAGCGAGTACTTCGACGGCAGCCAGGTGATCCTGGCGACGCACTTCCTCTCGCCGGTCTTGAAGGAGTTCCTCACGCAGTACGCGAAGGAGCACCGCTTCGAGGCCTCATCGCAGTATCTCGCGCACACCGCCGACGTGCTCGCCGCGTGGGAACTCAAGAAGGCCGAGCTCGGCGGCGACGTGTGGGACCTGTTCTCGAGCAAGCCGTGACCATTCTGCAGGCCGTGGTGCTGGGCCTCGTTCAGGGGCTCACCGAGTTCCTCCCGATTTCTTCGACGGCGCACCTGCGCGTCGTGCCCGCGCTGCTCGGCTGGCAAGACCCCGGCGCCGCGTATTCGGCCATCATTCAGTTGGGCACGGTGCTGGCGGTGCTCTTCTACTTCCGCGCTGATCTGCTGCGGCTGACGCGCGCGTTCATCGCCGGGCTGGTGGAGAAGAAACCGTTCGGCACCGCCGATTCACGGCTCGCGTGGTTCGTGGGGCTCGGCACCATTCCCATCGGGGTGCTCGGGCTCGCGTTCAAACCCATCATCAAAGGCCCGCTGCGCAACCTGCATGTCATCGCCATCGCGCTCATCGCGCTGGCCGTCGTGCTGTTCATCGTGGAGCGGCTCGCGAAGCAGACGCGCACCATCGAAGACCTGACGCTCAAAGACGGCCTCGCCATCGGCTTCTGGCAGGCGCTCGCGTTGGTGCCGGGGTGTTCACGGAGCGGCTCCACCATCACCGGCGCGTTCGTGCAGGGCTTGAAGCGCGCCGATGCGGCCCGCTATTCGTTCCTGCTCTCCATTCCCTCCACCACGCTCGCGGGGCTGCTGGAGTTGAAGGACTTCTTCAAGGACACCGACCGGCCTCCGACGGTGATGCTCGTCATCGGCATCGTGGTGAGCTTCGTGTCAGGCCTCGCGGCGATTTCGGGAATGCTCGCGTTCGTGCGCAGCCGTTCGATGACCGCGTTCGTCGTCTACCGAATCGTGCTCGGGGTGACGCTGCTGGTGCTGCTGAACAACGGCACGCTGACTCCGTAAGCTCGCCGCATGGCGAAGGCGAGCAAGGGCGCGCGGCACATCGTCGTCGATGAAGTCGAGTACCGCTGGCGAGCGACCGGCAACGACGGGTGGATTGATCTCACCATCTGGCCCGCTCATGACGTCGGCGCGGCCATCCACTGCATGTTCGACTACCAGCACACGCTCGTCGATCGCGGCAACGGACGGACCAGCGACGAACATCAGCTCGTCATCACCAACCGCATCGTTCGCCGTGTCATCGAGCTCGCGCGCGCCGAGCACGCGTACGACCCGCGAAAGAAAACGAAGGAACTCGACCTCAAGCAGCTCGACGCGCTCATCGACATCTCCGATGCGATTCACGCGTGAGTGGCGTCTGGTCGCTCGCCGCGGAGCGCGCATTGACCATGCACTCCGTTTCGCTGACATCGCCTCAGCAGCGAATGGACGAGTCGCGCTCACTGAAGAACGAGACACATTCACCAGGCACTCCGCCGACGTGAGGCGGCGACTCTTCGACGGCTCTGAGCGACCGTCCAACGTGAGGGAGCGACTCACCGATGACGCTCGCCCACTGTCCAACGCGAGGGAGTGACTCGCCGACGACGCTCGCCCACTGTCCAACGAGAGGGAGTGACTCGCCGATGACGCTCGCCCACTGTCCAACGTGAGGGAGTGACTCGCCGACGACGCTCGCCCACCGTCCAACGCGAAGGAGCGACGCGCCGACGACGCTCGCCCACCGTCCAACGCGAGAGTGAGACTCCTTTTTCGTAGGGGGAAAGCGGTGGAGACACGCGCGCCACCCACTCAGGCACACCTACGACACCCCTTCGGAGTGCAGGATCTTTGACATTCCGGGGCAGAAACACCCGCAACACAGGGAGGACAACCTCCCACCATGACCGTGACCACCGTTCGCCGTGTCTCGACGTCTGCCGCAGCCTCTTCCACTCCCGTGCTGCGCCAGGGCGCCCACGGCACGGTTGTGAAGACGCTCCAGCAGAAGCTCAAAGCCAGGGGCTACAACGTATCGGTCGACGGAGACTTCGGCCCGAAGACCGCCGCCGCCGTGAAGGCGTTTCAGAAGTCGCAGAAGCTGACCGCCGATGGCGTCGTCGGCCCGAAGACGTGGGCGAAGCTGAACGCCGCCGCGCCGAAGCCGCCGGCGGCTCCGTCGAGCTCATCGCCCACCTTGAAGACGGGTTCGCACGGCGCCGCCGTGAGCGACCTCCAGCAGCGCCTGCGCGCGCACGGCTACAACGTCAGCGTCGACGGAGATTTCGGCGCGAAGACCGCGAACGCGGTTCGTCAGTTTCAGCGCGCGAAGGGTCTGACCGCTGACGGCGTCGTCGGGCCGAAGACCTGGGCGAAGTTGAAGGCGAAGCCCACGGGCTCGCCCACGCCTCCCGCGAGCGGCGGCAAGAAGGTCACCGGCTACGTGAACGGCGTGCCGCGCAGCATCACCGTCTCGAGCGTCGGCAACGGCAAGTTCATGCGCACCGATGCGGCGGCGAAGTTCAACGCGATGAAGGCGGCGGCCGCGCGCGCGGGCATCAACCTGTCCGTCGTGTCGGGCTTCCGCACGCAGGCGGAGCAGCGCTACCTCTACAACCTGTACCTCGCCGGCAAGGGCAACCTCGCGGCGCGCCCCGGGTATTCGAATCACCAGGGCGGTCTCTCGGCCGACATCAACATGCCCGGCGGCTACAGCGGCTCGACCTACAAGTGGCTCAAGGCGCACGCGGCGGCGTACGGCTTCAAGAACGACGTCGGCGGCGAGCCCTGGCACTGGACGTTCAAGGGGTGAGCCGCTGCGCGGAACATCGCGGGTGATTAACTCCCCGCGATGCTGCGCTCCGTCGTTCGCGAAGACGAATTGCTGAACCGCGCGTGGAATCTGCCCAGCGCGAAGAAGTACCAGCCGCTGCGCTCGCAGAACATGACCAGCATCTGCGGGCCGACGAGCGCGGGCAACGTGCTGCAATCCATCGGTGCCGACCGCGGTCGCAACCCGTTCTCGAAGTTCGGCCTCCGCGCGATGTCGTTGGATCAGCTCGCGCGTGAGTCGGCGGGAATCGTTCCTTCTGGCTGGCGCGTCGACGTGGTGCGGCTGCGCGACGTCGAACATCTGCGTGAAGAGCTGCGCCGCGCGAATGACGAGCGCTTCCGGTACATCGCGAACTTCTCGCGCAAGCCCATCTTCGGGCACGGCGGAGCGGCTTGCGTGAGTCGCCAAGCGAAGCCGCGCTTGGTCCCGAACACTCGTTCGATCAAGCCCTCGGCCTCCAGCTCGTG
>JBEHYH010000085.1:0-16461 GCA_048498275.1 Myxococcota bacterium
CTCCGCAGTTGATGGCGACGAACGGCATCGCGGCGCGCGGCGAGAGTTCATGGAGCGCGCGCGCGACGAGCTCCTTGCCGGTGCCTGATTCACCCGTGATCAGCACGGTGCTCATCACCGGCGCGAGCTTCGCGACCTGCTTCTTCAGCGCCTGCATCGGCTCACTGTCGCCGAGCAATCGCTGCAGCGGCCCCGAAGGCGTGATGTCGCCGCGCAGCCGCTGATTTTCGCGCAGGAGGCGCTGACGCTCTTCGACCTTCTTGAGCACGAAGACGACTTCTTCGGGCTTGAAGGGTTTCTCGATGAAGTCGTAGGCGCCCTTCGCCACGGCCTCGAGCGCGAGGTCCTTGCTGCCATACGCGCTCATCACCAGAAACGTGAGCGCGGGGTGCTGCGCCCTGGCTTTCTCGAGCAGCAGCAGGCCATCGACCTTCGGCATGCGCACGTCAGACAGCACCACGTCGTAGTCGCGCGCCGCGAGCTCCTTGAGCGCTTCTTCACCGTCGGACACCGCGCGCACGTCGTAGCCGTGTTCGGAAAGCACCAGCGTCAGCACGTGACGAATCGAGGCTTCGTCATCGGCGATCAACACGTGGCGCAGCGCGGGCATTGAGACGGGTCTATCACGGCACCGGGAGCGTGATGACGAAGCGCGCGCCCGGCGGAGGCTTGTCGGCGAGGTCCAACGTGCCTTCGAACTGCGAGAGCAGGTGCCGCGAAACCGCGAGCCCGAGGCCCGTGCCCTGCCCCGCGGGTTTCGTCGTGAAGAACGGCGCGAAGAGCCGCGCCTTCACCTCCGTGGGGATGCCCGGGCCTGAATCGTCGACGACCACCCGACCCGATTCCTCCAGCGTGATGGTGAGGTCTCCCTGCCCGCCCATCGCCTGCGCGCCGTTGATCAACAGGTTCACGAGCACCTGAGAAAGCGGCCCGGGCTCAGCCCGCAACCAGAGCGCGCCGGGCCCCTCGATCTTCACGCGCACGTTCTGAAACTCCTTGCCCGCCCCGAGCAGCTTCACGCACGAATCGATGACGGGCCGAACATCGATGGGCTGCGCCTTGCCGCGTGACGGCCGCCCGAGCTCCAGCAGGCTGCGCACGATCGAATCGATGCGCTGCACCTCGTTCTCGACGCGCGTGAGCAGGTCTTGAACCTCCGCGTTGTCTTTCGCGCGCATCCGCAGCACCGAGAGGTACCCGAGGATCCCCGAGAGGGGGTTTCCCACCTCGTGCGCGACCCCCGACGCGAGCTTGCCGACGGTGGCGAGGCGATCAGCGGCGACGAGCTCCGCCTGCAGACGCAGCAGCGCGTCGTTCGAGCGGCTGAGTTCTTCGAGCCGGTGCTGATTCACCTGGCGCTCCAACGCGAGCTCCGAGCTCCAGCGTTTGAGCGCCGCGGCTTCGGTGCGTTCAGACGCGCGGCCGATGAACACGTTGAGGATCAAGAAGACCAACAACGCGCTGACGGCGAGATCGAGGCCCAGCACCAACGTGTTCGCCTGATGCCACTCGCCGCCCTTCGCGGCGCGCGCGAGCAGCGGCTGCAGCGTCAGCCACGTCGCGCCCACCGAGAGCGCGGTGATCGCCAGCGTGGTGAAGAAGAGCCTCCACCTCATGCGTCGTCTTTCTCTCCGAGGCCCTGCTTCGCGAGGCGGTAACGCAATGAACGGAAGGTGAGCCCGAGCAGCGCGGCCGCGCGCATCTTCACGCCGCCAGAACGCTTGAGCGCTTCCTGCAGAAACCGCCGTTCGACCTCGTCGAGGTGGCGTTCGAGCGAGAAGCGCTCGCCGATGGTCACCTGCGAAGGTGACGCGGCATCAGGCGCGCCGGTGACGGCCGGCGGCAGGCTGTCGAGCGTGAGTTCATCGCCGTCGGCCAGCGTCGCCGCGCGCTCGATGAGATTCTCGAGCTGCCGCACGTTGCCGCTGAACGAATACGCCTCGAACTTCTTGAGCGCCTCCTCGGTGAAATGGAGGCTCGGCCGCCCGAGCTCTTCGGCGAAGCGCCCGAGGAAGAACTGCGTCAACGGGCGGATGTCTTCACGCCGCGCGCGCAGCGGCGGCAATTCGATGTTGATGACGTTGAGGCGGAAGAAGAGGTCTTCGCGGAAGCGCCCCGCCTTCACTTCTTCGTCGAGCCGCCGATTGGTCGCGGCCAGCACGCGCGCCTCGAAGGGAATTTCCCTCGAGCTGCCGACCGGCTTCACGCGGCGCTCCTGCAACACGCGCAGCAGCTTCACCTGCGTCGACGGCGGGAGCTCGCCCACTTCGTCGAGCAGCACCGTGCCGTCACCGGCCGAAACCAGGATGCCCGGGCGATCGCCCTGCGCTCCGGTGAAGGAGCCCTTCACGTGGCCGAACAATTCGCTCTCGAGAATGCCCTCGGCGAGCGCGCCGCAGTTCACGGGCACGAAGGGCGAATTCGCCCGCGGGCCGCGATTGTGAATGGCGCGCGCGACGACCTCCTTGCCGGTGCCGCTCTCGCCGGTGATGAGCACCGTGGTGCGCGCCGCGGCCACTTTTTCGACCAGCGCCCAGACCTGCGACATCGCCGCGCTCGCGCCGAGAAAATACCCCGCGCGGGGAATGAGCGATTGTTTGAGCTGCCGGTTCTCTTCCTGCAGCTTCGACTTCTCGAGCGCGCGCTCGACCAGCAGCATCAGCTCGTCGTTGTCGAAGGGCTTGGAGATGTAGTCGTACGCGCCCTGCCGCATCGCCTCGACGGCCGACGCCGGCGTGCCGTACGCGGTGATGACGATCACCTCTGGGGGCGGAGCGATCGCCCGCGCCAGCTTGAGCACGTCGACGCCTGAATCCCGCCCGAGGCGGAAGTCGGTGATGACCAGCTCGAACGCCGAGGTCTGGAGCGCGCTCTTCGCCTCGGCGAAGCTGCCGGCGAGCGAGATCTGATGGCCCGCGCGCGAGAGCAACAGCTCGAGGAACTCGCGAATCGAAGCTTCATCGTCGACGACCAGAATGCGCGCCATGGGCCCTTCTTACGCAACGGGCTTGAGCTTGACGACGAACGCGGTGCCGGTGGCCTGCGATGACGTCACCTTCACCGAGCCGCCGTGCGCCTGCACGATGGCCTGCACCGTCGACAGACCGAGCCCGCTGCCGCCCTTCGCCTTGCTGAAGAAGGGCTCGAACACGCGGCCCACGTCTTCGGCGGCGATGGTGCCCGCGCTGTCCCACACCTCGAGCATCGGTGTGCCCGCCTCCGAGCCGCAACGCACCCGCAGGCCCCCGCGCGTGCCACGAATCGCCTGCGCGGCGTTGCGCAGCAGGTTGATCAACACCTGACGAAGCTGGCCGGCGTCGGCCATCGCGTCGACCGGCTCGAGCCGTTCCTCCACGTCGACTGAAGCGAACGCCGGGTCTGCGCGCAGCACCTCCAGGGTGTCGAGCACCACCTGATCGACGCGCGTCGGCCGAAGGTCGGGCGGCGGCGGCCGGGCGAGCTTGAGGTAGCCCTCCACCAGCTCCGCGAGGCGATCTGATTCGCGCACGATGAGCTTCGCGAGGCGTTCGTTGGGCGCACCCGCGGCGTCGGTCGCCAGCATCTGCGCAGACCCGCGCATCGCCGCGAGCGGGTTGCGGATCTCGTGCGCGAGCTGCGCCGAGACGCGCCCGAGCGTCGCCAGATGATCGATGCGCTCCAGCTCGCCTTCCATCCGCCGCAGCTCGGTGAGGTCTTGAAACACCAGCAACAACCCGTCGGCGCCCGTGAGCCGGGTCACCGACAGACCGAGCACGCGTTCGCCACGCGGCGTCGACACCGTTCGCTCGATGCGCCGGCCCGCGGGTGCGCCCTCGATGCCCGGCACGAGGTCGGCGAGCGGCATCGTCACCAGCTCGTCGAGCGGCCGGCCGAGAATCAGCTCCGCAGCGGGGTTGGCGAACGAAACGCGACGCGCGTCGTCGGCCGTCACCAGCCCCGAGGGCATCGCGCGAACGATCTCGTTCTGGAGTTGCGTGAGTTCCCGGAGGTCGCGCTCACGCGCCGACAGACTGCCGCCGGCACGCACCAGCTGTTCGCCGATGTACCCGCTCAAGATGGCGATCAACACCTGCGCCACCACCTGCAGCGCCATCTCGCCGAGCGGCAGCTCCGCGACCGGGCGCCCCTGCAGCTCGAGCCGCGTCGCGAGCACCAACATGTACCCGCCCGCCGCGCCGATCAGCCCCACCACTGCGCCGCGGGTCCCCAGGAGCACCGCCGCGCCGATGATCGACACCAGGAACAGGAACGTGAACGGTGAGCGCTCGCCGCCCGAAAGGAAGACCACCGCGCACGCCAGCACGACGTCGAACGGTATCTGCGCCCACGCCGCGCCCTGCGCGATGCGATCGCCGCGCAACAACAACCCGTTGATGAGCGTGAAGACGTAGCTGAGGCCGATGAGCCCGAAGCTCGCGTAGTCGGCGGTGCCGAGCTCGGTGCGCGATTCGCCGGTGAGCTGCACCGCGAACCACCCCATCACCAGCGTGGTGACGGCGGTCCGGAAGATCGACAGCCAGAGGAGCCTGACCCGCAAATCTCTCGCGGGGGACGGCAGCAGCCTACTTGATGGCACCGGCGATGCTGAAGATCGGCAGGTACATGGCGATGAGGAAGCCACCGACCACGCCGCCGAGGAAGACCATCATGATGGGTTCGATGAGCGAGGTGAGACCCGCGACGCCCTGGTCGACCTCGTCGTCGTAGAAGTCTGCGATCTTGCCCAACATCGCGTCCATCGCGCCGGTCGCTTCACCGACGCCGATCATCTGCACGACCATCGAGGGGAAGACCTTGGTCTCCGCGAGCGGGCCCGCGATGTTCTTACCTTCGGAGATCTTGCTGCGGACGTAGAAGATCGCTTTTTCGATGGTTCGATTGCCAGCGGTCTTCGCGGTGACGTCGAGCGCGTCGAGAATCGGCACGCCGGAGCTGATCATCGTGCCGAGCGTGCGGGTGAAACGCGCGACCGCCAGCTTGCGGATCAGGTCACCCACCGCCGGCATGTAGAGGACGCTCTTGTCGAAGATCTCACGGCCGCGCGGGTTCCGGTAGAACTGGATGAACGAGAACACGAAGACCGCGATGCCGACGATCAGGTGAATGATGTAGTGCTGCAGCCACTCCGAGAGATCGACGACGAACTGCGTCGGGCCCGGGAGCTCAGAACCGAAGTCCTGGAACATCTTCTGGAAGACCGGGGTCACCTTCACGAGCAACACCGCGGTCACCACGATACCGATGCACACGACGGCCACCGGGTACGTGAGCGCGCCCTTGACCTTGCCCTTCAGCTTCTCGTTCTTTTCCCGGTACACCGCGAGACGATTGAGAATGGTGTCGAGAATACCGCCGACTTCACCGGCGGCGCAGAGCTGCTGGTAGAGCTCGTCGAAGACCTTCGGGTGATCTTTGAGCGCGTCCGAGAAGCTCGAACCACCTTCGACGCGCGCCTTGATCGCGAAGATCACCTTGCGGAACGAAGCGTTCTCCGTCTGGCTGCCGAGAATGTCGAGGCATTGAACGAGCGGCAGACCGGCGTCGATCATCGTCGCGAACTGGCGCGTGAAGATCAGGATGTCGCGGCCGGCGATGCTCTGCGGCAACGAGATGTTCGAGTCGAGCAGACCCTTCTTCTTGACCTTGGTCGGCGTCAGACCGAGCGAGACGAGACGCGCCTCGACGGCCTTGAGGTCGCCGGCCTCCATCTCGCCCTTCTTGACCTCACCCTGCTTGGTCTTCGCTTCCCACAGGAAGAGGGGCGTGCTGCTCTTCTTGACCGCTGACTTCGCGGCGTTCGACTTGATCGTGGCGGCTTGCTGAGCCATGGCGCCTCACAGTAGCGGAATGGAGAGAATCTCCAAATGGACGACCGTCACCTACCCGGCGGAGTTCCGGGGCGCGGCACCGCTCCCGAGGCCTGATGGCCGGGGAGATTCACGCCGCCGCCGCTCGCCATGATGTTCTTGAGCTCATCAGGGTCGGAGCTGCGCCCGAACGCCTCTTCGGTGCTGATGATGCGCCGCGCCAACAGTGACGCCAGCGCCTGATTGAAGGTCTGCATGCCGTACTTCGACTGGCCGACCTGCATCGACGAATAGATCTGGTGCACCTTGTCTTCGCGGATCAGGTTTCGGATCGCCGGGTTGGGGATCATGATCTCCAGCGCCAGCACGCGGCCTCCACCCTGCGCCTTCGCGAGCAACGACTGCGACATGATGCCTTCGAGCACGAAGCTCAGTTGCGCGCGCACCTGCGGCTGCTGGTACGGCGGGAACACGTCGAGCACGCGGTTGATGGTCTGCACCGCGCTGTTGGTGTGCAGCGTCGCGTACGCCACGTGACCGGTCTCGGCGATGACCAGCGCCGATTCGATGGTCTCGAGGTCGCGCATCTCGCCGACCAGCACCACGTCGGGGTCTTGCCGGAGGATGTATTTGAGCGCCAGCTTGAAGCTCTTGGTATCGGCGCCGACTTCGCGCTGATTCACGAGGCAGTTCTTGTGCGGGTGCAGGTACTCGATCGGATCTTCGATCGTCATGATGTGCTCGTGACGGTCGGTGTTGATCTTGTCGATGATCGACGCGAGCGTGGTCGACTTGCCTGAACCCGTCGGGCCCGTCACCAGCAGCAGCCCGCGCGGCTTCTTCGTCAGTTCAGCGACGATCGGCGGGAGCCCGAGCTCATTGAAGGTGAGGATCTTGAAGGGGATCGTGCGGAACGCGCCGGCCACCGCGCCGCGCTGCATGAAGATGTTGCTGCGAAACCGCGACAGGCCCTTCACGCCGAACGAGAGGTCGAGCTCGTTCTCTTCTTCGAACTTGTGCTTCTGCGCGTCGGTGAGAATCGAATAGCAGAGCTGCTTCGTTTCAACCGGCGTCAACGGGTTCATCTTCAGCGGCACCAGCTCGCCGTCGATGCGTAACTGCGGAGGCGAGCCGGTGGTGATGTGGAGGTCGCTCGCGCCGCGATCGACCATCGCCTTGAGGAGCTGATGCAGGTTCGCCACGAATTCTTCCTTTCAGAACCGGTCAGGCGCCGTGTTGCTGACTGCTTCTTCGATGGTTGAAACGCCGGCCACCACCTTCGAGAGCGCGGCCATGCGCAGGGTCTGCATACCGAGGCGCACCGCTTCGGCCTTCAATTCAGCCGCCGACGCGCCGTTGATGACGATTTCCTTGAGCGGGTCCCAGAACGGCATGACCTCGTACACGGCGACGCGGCCGCGATAGCCGCGGTCGTTGCATTCCTTGCAGCCGCCCTTTTCGTAGAGCGTGAAGCTCCCGATCTTGTCAGCGGGGATGCCGGCGTCGATCAGCGCCTGCTCATCGACGTTCTGCACGGCCTTCTTGCAGGTCTGACACAGGCGGCGGAGCAGACGCTGGGCGAGAATCAGGTTGAGCGACGCGGTCACCATGAACGGTTCGATGCCCATGTTCAGCAGGCGGCTGACCGTGCCCGGCGCGTCGTTGGTGTGCAGCGTCGACAACACGAGGTGGCCCGTGAGCGCCGCATTCACGCCGATTTCCGCGGTCTCGAAGTCGCGGATCTCACCGATCATGATGGTGTCAGGGTCTTGCCGCAGGAAGCTGCGCAGCGCGGCCGCGAAGTTGAGGCCGATGGAGTCCTGCATCTGCACCTGGTTGATGCCGGCGAAGTTGAACTCCACCGGGTCTTCGGCGGTCGACACGTTGGTGGTCGGGTCGTTGAGCGCCGCGAGCGCCGAATAGAGCGTCGTGGTCTTGCCGGAACCCGTGGGGCCGGTGACGAGCACCATGCCGTATGGGCGATCGATGGCTTCCTTGAACCACTTGAGCGGCTCCGGGTCGAAGCCCAGCTTCGTCATGTCGAGCTGGAGGTTCGACTTGTCGAGCAGACGCATGACGACTTTTTCGCCGAACAGCGTCGGGCAGACCGACACGCGGAAGTCCATCTCCTTGCCGCCGCCCAGCTTGATCTTGATGCGGCCGTCTTGCGGGAGGCGGCGTTCAGAAATGTCGAGCGACGCCATGATCTTCAGACGCGAGATGATCGCGTTGCGGAGCTTCATCGGCGGCTTCATCACTTCGTACATCACGCCGTCGATGCGAAAGCGGACGCGGAAGTCCTTCTCGTACGGCTCGACGTGAATGTCTGACGCGCGCTTGCCGATCGCGTCTTTGAGGATCAGGTTCACCAGCTTGATGACGGGCGCGTCATCGGCGGCGCGGGCCGCCTCTTCGATGTTGTCGACTTCACCGGCGGCGACCTCGACGTCGTCGCCGTCGTCCATGTCGCCCATGATGTCGTCGAAGCTCGGGCCCTTCTCGGCGTAGTAACGCTCGATGGCTTCGCGAATCGCAGGCTCCGAAGCGACGACCGCTTCGATGTTGTACCCGGTGAGGAACTTGAGGTCGTCGACCGCGTAGATGTTCGACGGGTCACACATCGCCACGATCAGCGCGCTGCCCGCGCGATTCACCGGCACCACGAGGTGCTTCTCGGCGACGTCCTTGGGCACCAACTTGATGATTTCGGGTTCGACTTCGAAGTCTTTCAGGTTGATCGACGGCACGCCGTACTGCTTCGAGAGGAAGTCGGTGAGCTTCGTCTCTTCGATGGCGCCGACCTTGATGAGGGCGGTGCCGATACGGGTACCGGTCTTCTGCTGCTCTTCCTGCGCTTTGCGGAGCTGCTGAACGGAAATGAGATTTTCGCGAACCAGCAGCTCGCCAAGACGGCCTGACATAGGGGGCGTTCCTCGGTTGAAAAACGCTTCGGTTTCGAAGCGGGCAGATTCAACCCCGTTTGATCAGCGCAACGCAACGAAACTTACGCACCTACACGGGCGATCGCGGAGCGCGTCGCTTCGATGTCGCGGGCGATCTGCGACTTGAGCTCGTCGACTGACGCGAAGCGCTGTTCACCGCGCAGCCGCTCGATGAACTGCAGTCGCAAAGTGCGGCCATACAGATCACCCGTGAAGTCGAGGAGGTGCGCTTCGATGGTGACCTCTCCGCCACCAAAAGTCGGCTTCACGCCGATGTTCGCCGCGCCCGCAACCCAGCGTTCGTCGACGCGTACGCGCAGCGCGTACACCCCCGGCGCCGGCCGCAGCTCGTTGAGCGTGTCGATGTTCGCGGTGGGGAAGCCGATCGTGCGGCCACGCCCCGCTCCGCGCACCACCACGCCGTCGATGTCGAACGGCCGCCCGAGCAGGCGGGCCGCCGCTTCGACCCGGCCATCGAGCACGTACTCGCGCACCTTGCTCGACGAGACCACCACACCTTCGATGCTGACCGCGCTGACGACCTGAACCTTCGCTCCACGTGACGCGGCAGCGACCTCGAGCGTCTTCACCGTGCCCGCGCGCTTGCTGCCGTAGGTGAAGTCGTACCCGACGACGATGGTCTTCGCGCCAACACCGTCGAAGAGCGCGGCCTCGAACTCCGCCGGAGCGGTGCGCGCGTATTCCATCGAGAACGGCTGCACGATGACCGCCTGCACGCCCGCGGCTTCGAGCAACTCGAGTTTGCGCGCCTGCGTGGAGATCAATTTCGGCGCGAGCTGCGGCTGCAACACCTTGCCCGGGTGCGGTTGAAACGTGAGCGCGGCGACGGCTCCATGCTTCGCGGCTTCAGCGAACAGCGCGCGATGCCCGAGGTGCACGCCGTCGAAATTGCCGAGCGCGAGCGCGCAGCCCTTGAGTTCACCGGTCGATGCAGCCGTCAGCGAAGAAAAGACCTTCATGGCCCAGACCTATAACGCCAAACGCGCGGTGCTACGGTTTCTCCATGATCAACGCGCGGAGCTGGCTGGTGGTGGGCGTGATGTTGGCGGGGGTGGGAAGTGCTCGCGCGGAGACTCCGAAGCGCTCGAAGGTCGTCGCGCCCGAATCGGCGCCGGCAAAGAAAGACGACAAGCCGTGGGGCCCGCCGGTCAGCGACCCCGCTGAAGAGAAGGCCGTCACCGATGCGCTCGCCGCGATCGCGGACGGCGGCAAACGCTCGCGTGCCGTGCTCGGGAACGTCGTGGTGATCGGGCCCGCGTTGTGGGCCTCGCTCACGCAACTCGATCCGAAAGTCGCCGACCTCGGCACGAGCAGCAACGCGATGATCCCCAGCGCGGCCGGCCTGCAGACCATGCCGATGCGCACCTTCACCGACGACGCCGCGCTCGAAGAGCTCGTCGAGGTCGCGGTGTTTCAAGCCGTCGGCAAGTCGATGCGCGGAGCCACCGTGCGCCCGGCGACGTCAGAAGAACGTCAGTTGTTCTACGCACTCATCCCCTTCGAGATCGCGGGCACGCCCGTCACCATCGTCGAGAAGAATCAGCGTCGTCTCCTGGTGCTGCTGCAGAACAAGAAGGTCATGTGGCTCGACGTCATTTCGGCATACCGCAGCGGCAAGCAGCCGCCCTGAATCGCGTTCACTCGACGAACTGCGAGCCCGCCTGCGAGCAGAGCGTCTGCACGTCGCCGCTCTGCACGGCGCGGCCGGTCTCGAGTGAATCGTCGTGGTAGTAATACTGCACCTCGCACGAGTACTCGGTCGCGGCCATGCAGCCGCCGGAGCGCGCGGTCTCAGGGCAGTGATCGACGACGCGCACGATGGTGTTCGGGTCAGCGCCCTCCGCCGGCTTGCACGCATCGACGGAGCTCGAATGCAGCGTCACTCCGGCCGCGTCCTTCCACTGCACGCAGGTGTGACTGCCGTAGCGACTCATGAACGGGCTCTCGTCGACCGTCCAGCTCTCGCAGGCCTTCACTGAATTTCCCCCGGAACAGTCGATGGGCACCGCCGCGCTGCCTCCGCCACCACCGGTCCCCGAACCTCCGGGGTTGGCACCACAACCGACCAGAAGCAGCCCAAGCACGAGTTTGTTCATGTGCACCCTGGTACCAATCGCGGAGTGACGAACCGGTTATGCCGGCCTGAATTCGTGCTAGCGGCGCGCGCGCAATGAGCCGCATCCCACTGCGCCCTGAACCCGCCGGCGCTGAACTTCTCGATCTCAAGACGCCTCCCGATTGGGAGAAGGTCTTCGGCCGCAAGGCTCCGCTCGAACTCGAAATCGGCTGTGGCGCCGGAGGCTTCGCCCTCGAACACTGCCGCCGTCACCCCGAAATCAACTACGTCGCCTTCGAGTGGCGCAAAAAGTACGCGCGCGAGGTCGCCTACCGCGGCGAGAAACACGGGCTGAAGAACCTCAAGGTCATCGAAGGCGACGCGCGCGAACAGGTGCCGTTGCTGTTCACGCCGGGCAGCCTGTCGCAACTGCACCTCCAGTTCCCCGACCCGTGGTGGAAGCGTGCGCACCAGAAGCGCGCGATTCTGCAGCCTGAGTTCACGCGCTTCCTGCTGACGCTCCTCGAAGCCGGCGGGCGCTTCGACTTCCGCACCGATGTGCAAGACGTCGGCGAGCGCGGCATCAAGGTGCTGGAAGACGCGGGCTTCCACAACCCCCTGGGGCCGCTGGTGTTCCACCCCTATGACCCTGAAGAAGCGCCGTCGACGCGCGAACGCCGCTACCTCATCTCCGGCGCCCCGGTGTACCGCGCACGGCTCGTCAAGAAGTGACACAATCAGGAGCGTTTGATGGTCAGCCGAGGCGCGCCACTCGAAGGCCGTACGATTCTCGTCGCTGACGACGATCGCACCATCATCTCGCAGGTCCGCGCGGGGCTCGACGGCTCCGGCTACGACTTCGTGGAGTGCCACGACGGCCCGCAGGTGCTCTCGGCCATTCGCGCGAACCAACCCGACCTGCTGTTGATGGACGTGGAGATGCCCGGCCTCGGCGGCGTCGAGGTGTGCCGCATCGTGAAGGCCACGCCGAGCTTCGGCTTCATCCCCGTGATCCTGATGACCGCGGGGCGCACGGGCAAAGTCGAAGGCCTCGAGCTGGGCGCCGACGACTACCTCATCAAACCCTTCGACATGCTGGAGCTGTCGGCGCGCGTGAAGTCGATGCTGCGGCTCAAGGTGCTGCAGGACCAGCTCGTCGACAAGAACCGCGAGCTCGACCGCGCGAACAAGGAGCTCGAAGAGAAGCGTCAGGAGCTGCTGCACCTCTCACGCACCGACGGCCTCACCGGGCTCGTCAATCGCCGGCACTTCGAGGAGCGCCTCGCGTCGGAGTTCGCGCGCAGCGAGCGGTACCGGTCACCGCTGAGCTGCTTCCTCCTCGACATCGATCACTTCAAGAAGGTCAACGACACCTGGGGGCACCCCTTCGGCGACGTCGTGTTGCGTGAGGTCGCGGCGGCCGCGCGAAAGGTGCTGCGCGACGTCGACATCCTCGCGCGCTACGGCGGGGAAGAACTGGTCGCGCTGCTGCCGGAGACCTCCCCGGAAGAGGCATGGCGGGCGGCGGAGCGCGTTCGTATGGGCATCGAAGCGATGCAGTTGTCCACCGAGGTCGATGGTCTTCCCCACACTGTGAGAGTGACCGCCTCCATCGGTGTCTCGACGTTCCCCAGCGAGGGCGTGTCATCGATGACGGCGTTGGTGCAGATCGCCGACGAATGCCTGTACGCCGCGAAATCGAATGGCCGCAATCAGGTGCGGCAGGCCTGAGGCGATGCGGCTAAGAGGCGAACCGATGCGCGGGCTCTTTCTGGTGGCGATGCTGGCTGTCGCGGGTTGCAGGCAGGCGCCGAAGCCCGGCACGCCCGATGCCACGTACGTCGCGTTTGAAACGGCGCTGTCACGCGGAGACGCGAAGACGGCATGGTCGCTGCTGACTCCCTCGACGAAAGACGTGGTGGCGGCGAAATCGAAAGCCATCGCCGAAGCTTCACATGGCACGGTGCGCGACGAGCCCGAGGTGTTGTTGTTTCAGGCCGGTCGCGCGGGTGCGGTCGGTGAAATCAAGACGCTGTCCGATGATGGGGAGCGCGCGGTGCTCAAGGTAGCGAGCGCCGGTGGTGAGCAGGACGTGAAGCTGGTGAAAAACTCCGGGAGGTGGCTCATCGACCTCTCGGACCAACTGAAGTGAAGTGGCGACAGTGACTGACAAGCCGAAGTCGAAACCGCCTGCGCCGCAGGTGCAGGTCATCCGCAAACCGCTGGGCGCGCCGGTCTCGCCTGGAGGCGTGGCCGTTGCGCCCGCTCCCGTCGTGCCCGTCCGCAAGGTCGTCTCGCCCGTGCCGGCCGCGCGCCCTTCGCCGACGCCGTCGCCTCGCCCGACGTCTCTCGCGCCCCGGCCGTCAGCCTCGCCGGTCGCCGTCAGCACCCGCCCGGCCGGGAGCAAGCCGACCTTCCGCGGGCCGGCGCGCAGCAGTGGGCCGCGTACGCCTCCGACGCCTGAAGCCATCGCCGCGCTGGCGCAGAAAGAACGCGTGCCCGCGCGCATCGCGAAGGGCGAACTCGAAGGGAAGATGAAGTGCCGCATCTGGAAGAAGCTGCACGCCGAAGAGGCGAAGCGCTTCGACCAGGCGTGGACGCTCGCCGAGAAGACGCCGGGCCTCGAGCTCGCCGACGCGTTCGGCATCGTGCAGAGCGGCATGACGGTGGAGGAATACCGGGCCCGCCGGGCGCGCGCGCGCAAGCGGGAGGCGATCAAGGAAGCGCGCGCCGACGTCGCGCCCGAGGTCATCGACGCGTTCATCGCCACGCGCATCGCGGAGAAGACCGAGCTGTGCATCGTGATGGGTGAGCGCACCGCGATCGACGTGCTCACCGAGGTGCAGCCGGTGTCGTTCACCGGGGAGCGCTCGGGGAAAATCGAGAAGCTCCATGTCGTGGCGCTCTCGCGCAAATCGACGTGGGAGGCGCTCACGCCGAAGCTGGAGCGCGACAGCAAGCTCGCGCAGAAGCCCGCGCAGGTGTCGCGGCAGCCTTCGCGCCGCCCGGTGAGCGACCCGCGCGGCTTCGTCGAACATCAGGGCAAGCGCATCAGCGTGCAGCTCCGCAACGGCATCAAGCTGACCGAGACGCTCATCGCGGTCGGCCCGTTCGACGTGCTGCTCGGCAAGGAAGGAGACGAGTTGTTCGTCCCCCTCCACGCGATGTTGTCGTGGTCGCCCGCCGCTTGATCAGAACGCGGCGTCGAAGGTCACTTCGCCGGTCACGCCCACCTGGTACGCCGAGACGCGCCGCTCGAAGAAGTTGGCGAGCTCCTGCACGTCCTGCAGATCCATGAAGGGGAACGGGTTCTTCGCGCCGTAGTGGCGCGGCATGCCCAGCATCGCGAGGCGCTGATCAGCGACGAACTCGAGGTACTGGCGCACCTCCTTCACCGAAAGTCCCGCGACGCCGCCGGAGAGCAGATCTTCGGCGAACTGCGTCTCGCAGCCGATGGCTTCATCGAGCATCGCCACGATCTGCGCCTGCATCTCAGCGTCGAAGAGATCGGGCTCTTCGGCGCGCACGGTGTCGACCACCTTGAGCGCGAACGCCATGTGCGCGCTCTCGTCGCGGAACACCCAGTTCGTGCCCGAGGCGAGCCCGTGGAGCAGCCCTTTGCTCCGCAGGAAATACACGTACGCGAACGCCGCGAAGAAGAAGAGCCCTTCGATGCACGCCGCGAAGCAGATGAGGTTCAACAGAAACTGCCGCCGCTGCGCTTTGGTCTCGAGCTTTTCGAGCGACTGAATCGAGTCGATCCACTTGAAGCAGAACTCCGCCTTGCGACGAATCGAGGGGATCGTCTCGACGGCCTGAAACGCGCGCACGCGCTCTTCGTGATCAGGCACGTAGGTGTCGAGCAGCGTCAGGTAGAACTGAACGTGGAGCGCCTCTTCGTAGAGCTGCCGCGAGAGGTACATGCGCGCCTCGGGCGAGTTGATGTGCTTGTAGAGATTGAGCACCAGGTTGTTCGAGACGATCGAATCACCGGTCGCGAAGAACGCCACGAGCCGCTGAATGAGATGCCGTTCAGCGACGCTCATCTTCACCGTGAGGTCGCGCACGTCGGTCGAGAAGTCGACCTCCTCGACGGTCCACGTGTTCTTGATGGCCGACCGGTACATCTCGAAGAAGACCGGGTACTTCATCGGCCGCAACGTCAACGACATGCCGTGATCGAGGAGGCTCACTGGCACGCCTCGCACGCTTCAGGGTTCTCGAGGGAGCACGCCACCGCGTCAGAATCGGTGACCTTTTCTTTCTCGACGATGGTCGCCTTCGCGATGCGCGTCGCGGGGCGCGAGCGCAGGTAATACGTGGTCTTGAGGCCCTTCTTCCACGCGTACATGTACATCGACGAGAGCTGGCCGATGTTCGGGCTCTCGATGAACAGGTTGAGCGACTGGCTCTGATCGATGAACGCGCCGCGATCGGCGGCCATGTCGACGAGTGAACGCATCGGGAGCTCCCACGCGGTGCGGAACCGCAGACGCACGCTCTCGGGAATCTCGGTGAGGCCCTGCACGGAACCTTCGGCGAGCTTCAACTTCGCGCGGGTGTCGTCGTTCCACACTCCAGCGTCGCGCAACGCCTGCACCAGGTAGCGATTCATCTGCAGGAAGTCGCCCGACAGCGTCTCGCGCTTGAAGAGGTTCGAGACCAGCGGCTCGATGCATTCGGAGCAACCGGCGATCGACGCGATGGTGGCCGTCGGCGCGATGGCGATCAGCAGCGAGTTGCGCAGACCGACCTGCTTGATGCGCTCGGCGAGCCCATTCCAACGTTCGGTGTCGGCCGGCGTGATGCCCCACGCGTGGAACTGCAGTTCACCATTCGCCGCGCGCGTCTCGGAGAACGAGGGGTGCGCGCCCTTCTCTTCCGCGAGCTCCATCGAGGTGACGAGCGCGTGGAAATAGACCTCTTCGGCGATCTGCTTCGACAGCGCGCGCGCTTCCGCGGAGTCGAACGCCAGCTCGAGCTGGAAGAAGAGATCTTGCAGACCCATCACGCCGAGCCCCACCGGGCGCCAGCGCAGGTTCGACTTCTTCGCGTTCTCGACGGGGTACAGGTTCAGGTCGATGACACGGTCCAACTGACGCAGCGCCGTGCGCACTGAGCGCGCGAGCTTCGCGAAGTCGAACACCAGGGCGCCCGCATCATTCGTCATCAGATGCCGCGCGAGATTGATGGAGCCCAGGTTGCACACCGCGGTCTCATCGTTCGACGTGACCTCGAGGATCTCGGTGCAGAGGTTCGACAGATGCACGGTGCGGCCCGCGAGCGCCGTCTGATTGCACGCGAGGTTCGACTTGTCCTTGAAGGTCATCCACCCGTTGCCGGTCTGCGCGAGCGTCTTCATCATTCGCGCGTACAAGTCGCGCGCCTTCACGGTGCGCTTCGCGAGGCCCTTCGCTTCAGCCTCCGCGTACGCCGCGTCGAAATCAGGGCCGTACAAATCGGTGAGCGCCGGAGTGTCTTTGGGATCGAACAGGCTCCACGACGCGTCTGCTTCCACACGGCGCATGAACAAGTCAGGCACCCAGTTCGCGAGATTCAGATTGTGCGTGCGGCTCGCTTCGTCACCGGTGTTGTCGCGCAGCTCGAGGAACGCTTCGACGTCGGCGTGCCACGG
>JBEHYH010000086.1:0-16428 GCA_048498275.1 Myxococcota bacterium
GAGATCATCCAGCGCAAGGGCGACAAGGGCTTCGGCGGCGGCAACTTCAAGGCGCTGTTCGAGAGCATCGAGCGCGCCCAGCGTGAAGCCCGCGGCTGATCAGCGGGAGCGCTGACGGCCTGCCGCTACCGGCAGGTCTTCGCCTCGTCGTTGCACGTGTTGGTGCAACTGGCGACGTCGACCATCAGCGCTCGAGATGAGTCGGTGCGCGCGGCCGGGCCGTTCGGGTTCTCGATGGGTCTGCGCGACGCGGTCTGCGCCGACGGGCAGCGATTGAGGCACGCGTTGTAGAGCGTGCGGCACGAATCGCTCATGCCCGAGGTGTTCAGCGTGGCGCACGACGCGAACAACACCAGCAGCGCGAATCTCATGATGGTTCAACGTACGCGCCGGGTGGCGATTGCTCCAGCCGCCAGACATGACTCGGCCCCGCGCGGCGCCCAGTCGTGAGCGTCATCGCAGGGCCGGAGGCACCTGGGAGGAAGTGATTACTTCTTCGCGGCGGCCTTGGGGTCGACCGGCTTCTTGCCGGCGCGGGCCTTGGTGCCCTCGAAGAGCGCCTTGTGGTCGACCGCGGTGTCCTTCTTCGCGGCGAGAATCACGTTCACGGCCTTCACGATCTTGGTGCGGGCCTTGCGCGAGACGGCGACGTCCTTCGAGGCGTCGACGACCAGCTTTTCCGACACGCCACGGCCGAGGTGCACCGGCTTGCCGATGTCCAACTCGGCGTACTTCTTGCCGGCGTTCTCCTTGTTGTAGCGCTTGGCCCAGCGCTTCTGCTGCAGCACGCGAGACGCTTCATCTTCGGTCTCGATGCGCTTGCTGGTGATCGCAATCTGCTTGGGGGAGATCTTCTTGGCCGTCAAAAAATCAGCGAAAGTGCCCATGGTGGGGGGCGCCTATAGCCTTGGGTTCCGGCGAAATGCAATGGATCAACTTGATCCGAACCGGCGAATGTGTGTAAGGGGCCGCTCCCGATTTTTCTTCAAGGAATCATTCAATGGCGAAGACGTCCTCCGTTAACAAGAATGAGCGCCGCAAGGCGACGGTCGCGAAGTACTCGACCCGTCGCAAGGAGCTCAAGGCGATCATCAAGAATCCGGCGACGTCAGGTGAAGACCGCGCCGCCGCGCAGGTGAAGCTGGCGAAGCAGCCGCGCGATGCGAACCCCATCCGCGTGACGCTCCGTTGCGCTGTCACGGGCCGTCCGCGTGGCAACCTCCGCAAGTTCGGCCTCTCGCGCATGCAGTTCCGCGACAAGGCGCTGGCCGGTGAGTTGACCGGCGTGGTCAAGGCCAGCTGGTAAGAAAGAAAGAGAGAACAACAATGTCCCGCGTGTGTCAGGTGACGGGCAAGCGCCCCCTGGTTGGCAACAAGGTCAGCCACGCCAACAACAAGTCGAAGACCCGCTCGCTGCCCAATCTGCAGAAGCACCGTTTCTATCTCACCAACGAGAAGAAGTGGGTGACCCTGCGGTTGTCGGCGCACGGTATCCGCATCATCAACAAGCGCGGCATCGACGCCGTGTACGCCGAGCTGAAGGCGGCCGGCGAAGTCTGAACGCTTCGCTGTAAGCGCTTCAACCAATCGGGCCGCGTCTTCCTAACTTCAGGAGCGCGGCCCGAGGTGTTTCTGCGTCCCTCCATGTCTTCGAAACCGCTCATCTCCATCTGCGTGCGCTGTGACGAAGGGCGCGGGGAGCGCGGGGAAGACCTCTATGACGCGGTGAAGAAGCTGCGGAAGCAGCTCGGGTACAAGCCGCTGTTCGATGTCGACGCGGTGAAGTGCCTGTCGCTGTGTGATTCGCCGTGCAACGTGATGTTCGAGGGGAAGAAGCGCTCGACGTATACGCGAACGGAAGTGAACTCTGATGACGACGCGGAGGCGGTGGTGAAGGCCGCGCGCGCGTACGCGGAGCTCGAGCCGGGTGAGGAGTTGCCCGAGCGGTTGCTGCCCGGGGTTGATGCCGATTGATCAGCTGATCATCGGTGCTCGTCGCGCGCTGGCTCTCCACCTCAGCCAGACTTCATCAAGCACCGGCCGAACTGATTTTACGTACGCGGAGCTCCCGCCCCTCGTCGGCCCCTGCCGCCACCGGCTTCGCCGCTGAGCCTTCGAGTGGAGCGCCTGGCCTTCGCCACGAAGTCCGCGTCTTCGAGCAGACATCATGTGCATCGGCTTCGCGAAGCGGGTGTGCATCCGTTGCTGATGCTCCTCGGTGCTCGCGGGCCGTTGGGCCCTTACGCGCCACAGCGCATCGAAGACGCGATGGCGAAGCCACGAGCGGCAGGGGACGTCGACGGGCGGGAGCTCCGCGTACGTAAAATCAGTTCGGCAGGTGCTTGAACCAGTCCGCTCGAAGCTGAAGCGCACGTCGGAGGCGAGCAAGGCCTTGATGCGCAGCTCAACGCCGTTCTCTGAGCCGCTTTCTTTGCGCTCGCCGGCCGCTCACTGAACGGGCTGCCCCGAATCACAGAGACAACGCCGTCAGTCGCGTGCTTCAAGCCGCGTCCGCCGGAACTCCCTCACATGGACGCGCCCGTTCAGAAAGCAACTCTCAGCACTCTGCTGAAGCTGGCGTGGCCCATCGTCGTGAGCCGCGCGAGCCAGACCGTCATCTCGCTGTCCGACGCGCTGCTGGTCGCGCATCTCGGTGCCGCCGCGCTCGCGTCGACCGCCACCGGCGCCATCAACGCGATGACGGTGTTGATGCTCCCGCTCGGCATCAGCTTCATCGTGCAGAGCTTCGCCAGTCAGCTCTTCGCGAAGAACGACCTCGCCGGCGCGCGCCGCTACGGCTGGTACGGCCTCATGCTCGCGGCGCTCACGCAGGTCGCGTGCCTGCTCGCGTGGCCGCAGATCGGGCGCGTGCTCGAGCTGCTCCCGTACGAATCAGACGTGCGTGAGCTGATGGCGTCGTACCTGCGCATCCGTCTGCTGTCGGGCGGCGCGGTCATCGGCATCGAAGCGCTCGGCAGCTACTTCGGCGGTCTCGGCCGCACGCGCCCGGGCATGGTCGCGAACATCTCCGCGATGGTGCTCAACGTCGCCGGCAACTGGGTGCTCATCGACGGGCTCTTCGGGCTGCCCGCGATGGGCGTCGCCGGTTCGGCGCTCGCCAGCGCGCTCGCCTCGGGCGTCGCGTTCGCCGGCTTCCTCATCTACTTCTTGATGGAAGGCCCGCGCGTGAAGCTCTCGGCGAGCGAGTTCTTCCGCATGTTGCGCTTCGGCATCCCCGAAGGGTTCAACTGGTTCTTCGAGTTCGGCAGCTTCGTCTTTTTCACCAACGTGACGATGGCTTCGCTCGGCACCACGTCGCTGGCGGCGATGAACGCGGTGCTGACGGTGAACTCGGTGTCGTTCATGCCGGCGTTCGGGCTCGCGAGCTCGGGCGCGATTCTCGTCGGGCAGGCCATCGGCGCGAACCGCCGCGACGACGTGCCGGGCATCCTCAAGCTCACCATGAAGACCGCGCTCGTCTGGCAGGGCGCCGTCGGTTTCGTGTGCCTGGTGATTCCGCAACTGCTCATCGGCTTCGCGGCTGAAGGCGAGAAAGGCCCGGAGGTGGTGGCCATCGGCGTGCAGATGCTGCGCGTCGCGGCGCTGTGGGGGTTGTTCGACGCGATGGCGATGACGCAGACCGAGACCCTTCGCGGAGCCGGCGACACCTTCGTGCCGATGATGTTGCGCATCGCGCTCGCGTGGCTCGTCTTCGCACCGGGCAGCTACTTCAGCGTCCACGTGCTGGGGTGGAACGCGGTGCAGGCCATCTCCTGGTTCGTGATTCACCTCGCGGCGCTCGCGGCGATTCTGTTCATGCGCTTCCGCCTCGGCGCGTGGCGGCACATTCAGCTCGTCGAGCACCCGCTCGTCTGACGGCGTAGAGTCGAGCGATGCCGCAAGAACGCTTCGAATTCGGGCAGACCCTCGACGGGCTGATCATCGGTGCGCTCGAGGCGCGCAGCGACGCGCAGTTGGTCGAGAAGCTGCGGCACGCCGGGCTCGACCTCACGAATCTTCAGCCCGCGTACCCCGCGGCCGTGTTCTTCAAGTTCGTGAGCGTCGCCGCGAAGCACAAGTTCAGCGAAGTCGCGGAAGAAGAGGCGATGCGGGAAATCGGCCGGCTGGCGGTGCGTCGCGGCCTCGAGGCCACCTTCCTCGGGCGCGCGGTGCTGCAGGCGGCGCGGCTCCTCGGCGTGCGGCGCTCGCTCAAGCGCTTCGGCTCGGTGATGAAGAACGGCAACAACTACATCGAGGGCAAGGTGACGGAGCTCGGCCCCAACGCGCTCGAGATGGAGCTGGGCCCGCTCGTCGGCCCGCGCAGCTACTACGAAGGCGTGCTCGAAGAATGCCCGCGCATTCTCGGAGCCAGGGACATCAGCGTCACCCGCGTGCGCGACGAGGGCGAGCACGCCGTGTGGCACGTGAAGTGGGTCGACTGATCAACCGAGCGGCACGTCGAACGCCTTGCCGGTCTCCACGAACGTCTTCAGCCGCGAGATGAAGATGATCCACCCGTCTTTGTTGTGCGCGTAACCCGGGTCGTCGTCTTCAATCTCGTCGTGGGTGATGGTCACCTGCGTCGCGAAGCCGCGGTCGTCGAGCGCGTACGTCAGGCGCGAAGCGAAGACCTTCCCGTCGCCGCGCCACATCGGCCCCGCGCGATGCCGGAGCACCAACTTCTTCCCCGGTTCGCACGCCAGCACTTCACCCTCGACATGCACCGTCTCGCCGCCCTTCCCGTCGGGCCCGACGTACGAATACGGAGCGCCGGGTGTGAAGGTCGTATCCAGCCGGCTCCCGAACAACAACGCGGCGACGCCGGGACCTTTCGTCAGGGCGTCGAAAATCACCTCGGGCTTCGCAGCGACATAGAGGGTGGCGGTGATGGTTTTCATGCCCGACCTCTACGCCGCTCGCGCCCGGCGCACTTGAAGGAACGCGACAGAGTCACTTCTTCACGACGTCGCCCACGTGCACCACCTTGAGCTGGCCCTGCGTGTTCTTGAAGAAGATGCAATACGTCGAGGGCATCACCGCCGACTCGAGGTCGATGGCATCGGCGTCGCCCATCTTCGCGATGACCTTGAACGTCGACTCACTCGGGTCGAGCTTCACGCCGTTCGCGTCGAACGAGGTGCCGGGCTTGAGGTCGCGCCCCGCAGCGAGACCGTTCATGCCGACGAGGTCGACCGACAACTTCTCACCGGTCGCGTTGAGCACCATCGCCACCCGCACTCCGCGGTCTCCGCAGGTGCCCGCGAAGATCGCCTTCACGCCTTTGCCGTCGGGCACCAGCACCCACGCGTCATTCACACCCGCCGTGCCCTTTCACGCGAGCGGGAACGGTCTTGAGCCGGGAGGGAAAATGAAGCTCGCCGAGCTCGCGCCGGGGGTCGCTCCACGCAGCGTGCTCTTGTCGAGGTCACCGTTCGGCGTGGTGACGTCCACGCGGTCTTCACCGGGTAACACGTTGAAGACCTTCAAGTCTGCGAAGGCCGACGAGGCGACGACGAGGTCAAGAACGCGAAACGGTTCATGGGGTTGTGGCCTCCGTTGTGGGGGTTCACAACGGAGGACGAGACCGCTTCGAATTTCGTGCGGGGTTTCGTGAGAAAAGCGCGCCGTGGCCCGGCTCAAGCGCGCACCTCCGCGAGGTCTCATCAAGTCACCGGCCAAACCGGGGCTCGACCTCACGCACCTCCGCTACGAGGTCGACGCGCCGCTGGATCAACACATCGAACACTTCTGGTCGGTCGCGTGGAAGCTCCCGAAAGGCGTCACCCACGCAGCGTCGTCACTTCCGCATCCCTCGATTCATGTCGTCTGGGAAGCCGACGAGGTTCGTGTGGTTGGCGTCGTCACCGGCCGCTTCACACGCGAGATGCACGGTGAGTCGCGCGCGTTCGCCGCGAAATTCCACCCCGGCGCGTTCCGCGCGATTCTCGGAGCGCCGGTTTCATCCATCACCGACTCCACGATTCCGCTGAGCGAAGTGCTCGGAGCGAAAAAGGCGCGCAGCTACCGCGACGCGCTCGCGAACGCGCCCGATGACGATGCGCGCGTGAAGTTCGCGACGGAGTTCTGGAACGCGTTGATGCCCGCGCCGGCGCACGACGCCTCGCTGCTCGCGCAGCTCGTGAAGGCCGCGACGGAAGACAGAACCATCACCTCGGTCGAACAGCTCCGCGCGCGCGCCGGCATGCACCTTCGCGAGCTGCAGCGCTGGTTCGATGACGCCGTCGGCATCACCCCGAAGTGGATGATTCAGCGCTACCGGCTTCACGCCGCGCTGTCGGAGCTCGAGCGCGGGCGCCAGCCGCTCACCCACCTCGCGCAGTCGCTCGGCTACGCGGATCAGGCCCACTTCGCCCGCGACTTCAAGGCGCTCACGGGTGTCTCGCCGTCTCGCTACGTGCGCTCACTCGCACCGGGGGGTCGTCACGTTGTCTGAAACCGGAAGAGCATCGACTCCGAAGTCGGCGGAGGTGCCCACACGGAGCTCCGCGGGCGCCTGCCCCAACGGCCCGCCGTGACCGATGCGGAGCTCGCCGTGGGTGGGTACCTCGAGCACCGGTTCAGTGAACGACGCCGGGCACCACACGATGCTCACCCTGGACATCGAACGAAAACGACGACGTCACCTCGAGCGAATGCCCGGCGACCGTGCCTTCGAACACGCCGGGGCCAAACCCGCCGCAATTCCCCATGCGAGCCGCAGGGATAGATGCGCTACAGCACCAGCGGCCGGGCAGCCATGCGCCCCGAAACTGAACGGCGTCTGGCGCATCTATACGGGCCGAAAGGAAGAACCCCATGAGTGGCAGCACACTGGAACTGACCGACAAGAACTTCGAGGCGACCCTGCAGAAGGGCGGCATCCTCCTCATCGACTTCTGGGCCGCGTGGTGTGGCCCGTGCCGCGCCTTCGCGCCGACCTTCGAGGCCGCCGCCGACACGCACAAAGACATCACCTTCGCCAAGGTCGACACCGACGCGCAGCAGGCGCTCGCGCAGGCGTTCGAGATCCGCTCGATCCCCACGCTCGCCATCTTCCGCGACGGCATTCTGCTCGCCGCCAACCCGGGAGCGCTCCCCGCGCAGGCCCTGGAAGGCGTCATCAAGCAGGTGCGCGAGCTCGACATGAACAAGGTGAAGGCCGACATCGCTGAAGCGAAGGCCAAGGAAGCGTAATGTCGGCGGCATGCGTACCCTGATTCTGACTTCGCTCCTGACCTCCGGCGCCGCGCTGGCCGACCTCACCGCGACCACCGAGACGGTGATCCCCGGCAAGCCCACGCAGCTCTCCACCCTCGCGGTGAAGGGCGGCAAGGCGCTGTTCGAGGTGCAGGAAGGCGAGAAGAAGCGCGTCATGCTGCGCGACTCCGCGCAGAAGACGATGTTCGTCATCAACCACGAGCAGAAAGAGGTGGTGGTGATGCCGGAGCCGCAGCCGAAAGGCGACGGCCCGAATCAGGAGCGCTTCCGCGCGGAGCTGGCCGAGCAGCTCGCCAAGCTGCCGCCCGAGAAGCGCGCGCGCATGGAGCAGACGATGCTGCAGCAACGGGCGCCGGCGACCAGGAAGCCGGTGGTGACGTGGGAGAAGAAGGAGTCTCCCGCGCGCACCATCTCGGGCTTCACGTGCTCCGACTACGTCATCAAGCGCGACGGCGTGCAGGGCGGCGAAGGCTGTTTCGCGGCGTGGAAAGACGTCGGCCTGACGGTGAAGGACTACCAGGCGGCGATGCGCGTCGCGCTGCCGGCCGAGGCGCAGGGTGAAGTCGACGAGATCGCCGAAGCGCCGGGGCTCGTGGTGTGGCGCGTTCGCATTCTGCCGGGCGGAACGAAGACGGAAGTGACGCTCAAGAGCATCTCGAGCGCATCGCAGCCGGCGGCGAAGTTCGAGCTGCCGAAGGCCTACGCGCAGCGCACGCTGTCTGAAGTGATGAACCGCGGCATGCCTTCCGACAAGCACTGATGACGCCGATCGCCATGGAGTTGAGCGGCGGGGCGCGCAGTGAGGCGCGGCTGTTCGAAGCTCCGGCGCCGCGCGCGGCGTTGCTCGTGGTGCCGGCGATGGGCGTCGATGCGCGCAAGTACGACGCGTTCGGTGAAGCGCTGGCGGCGCGCGGCGTGACGGCGTTGGTGAGCGAGCTGCGTGGTGGTGAGAGTTCGACGGTGAAGCCGCGCCGCGGCGTCGACTACGGGTACGAAGAGCTGCTCGGCGACACGGTGACGCACCTGAAGTGGCTGCGTGAAAATTCGGGACTGCCGACGCACGTGCTCGGGCATTCGCTCGGCGGGCAGATTTCAGTCGCGGGCGTCGCGCGGTGGCATGAGCCGGGCGCGAAGGTCATCGTCGTCGGTTCGGGAACGGTTCATTTTCGCGCGTACGAAGGGCTCGAGAAGTGGCGCGTGCTCGCGGGCACGCAGTTCGCGAGCGTGGTGTCGCAGGTGCTCGGCTTCTTCCCCGGAGACCGACTCGGGTTCGGCGGCGTGCAGGGCAAGCGGCTCATCGTCGATTGGGCGCACGCGTCGCGCACCGGCACGTTCCGCTTCGAGCGCGAGCTGGAGAAGTTCTCGCCGCGCGTGCTGGCGATTCACGTGAAGGGCGACACGTTCGCGCCGCGGCGCTCGACGGAGCGGCTGGTCGGCAAGCTCGTCAACGCGCAGGTGTCGTGGGCCGAGGTCGAACCGCCCGCGGAGCCGAAGCGGCAAGACCCGCACTTCAGATGGATGAGGGACCCGCGCGCGGTGGCAGAAGCGGCGGCGGACTTTCTGACCACATGAACCCCAACGTCGACGAAGTGCGAAAGCGGCTGAAGGCAGGCGCGAGCGACGCGGAGTTGCGGCTCGAGCTGCTCACGCGCGGGCTGAGCGCGGAGGACATCTCGAACGTGATGCGCGAAGCGACTCCGCGCGTGTCGTTCAACGGCCCGTATCTCATCGTCGGGTTGGGCATGTGCCTGCTCGCGGTGGGGTTGCTCGCGACGCAGGTCGAGGCGGTGAGCGAGAGCGGGCAGTTCCGTCACACGAAGGCCATCGCGGTGCTCGCGGCAGTCGGTGTGGGGGTTCTGCTGCGCAGTTTCTCGCGCCGAAAGTGACGCCCCCTCCCCCTCGACCTGAATGGGGTTCGTTTCGGTCAGCTCACTCGCCGGTGTCTGCGCAGGTGACTTCGAACGCGCCGCCATCGATGGCGACGCACACCTCCGTGCCCGCGTCGCCGAGGAGACAGCTCAAGCCCGCGGGGCATGAAATGCCGTCACACGAATCGCCTTCGCCCGGAGGCGGCTGGCATTCCCCCGCGAGCGAGTTGCACCACAGCGGCGTCGCGCAATCGCCGTCGGCGAAACAATCACCACCCTCGCCACTCAAGTCGCCGCACACGCCGTTCACTCCGCCGTCGCGAAGACAACGCAGGTCCAACTTGCATTGACCGCACGGCTCGCCGCGTGACGCGTAGCGGCCGCACCTCGACATGCCGCCATCGGTCGACGGCTGACACGCGAGCCCGGTGGCGCACAGCAGGCTGTTGTCGTTGCACAGCGCGCCCTCGCCGCCCTGCTTCACGCACACGCCTGAATTGAACTCGCAGACGAGCCCATCGAGGCACGCGTCGGCCTGCGCGCACGGCCCCCCCGCGTCACCCTGTTCGCGGCAGACGAGCACGAAGGCGCCGCCGTCCTGCTCCGGGTGCGCGAAGAGGTCGGCGCCGCACGCGACGCCGCTCTGCACTTCGACGCCTTCGGCTTTGTCGGGCGCGCAGTGACCGGGGCATGTACCGTCGCCTCCGCAGTGCAACCCGGTGCCGCAGTCGTCGTTCACGAAGCAGTCATCGCCGACGTTCCCGAGGCCGGTCGTCGCGCCGGGGCAATCGAGCGTCTGCGCGTCGCAGCTCGTCTGCGCGGCGCTCAAACACGCGGAGGCGACGTCTGAATGAAACGCGCGCCGGCCCTCGTTGATGGGCGCGACGACATCGAGGCACGACAGGTTCGTGTCGGGGAACTGCAGGTGCAACCGCGCGTTCGCCGCGTCGCACGCGCTCACCGCGACGTATTGCCCGCAGCGCACCGCGAAATCGCAGCGCTGATTCTGCACCTGCTCGCAGAACGAGAACGCCGACAACGTGTTCCCGGTGCCACCTCCCGAGCCGCCGCCGGTGCCTCCGTCACCTTCACCGGCGGGCGGGCACGCGCACAACGACAACACGACCAACGACAGAACCGACGAACGCATCATGGAGACTCGGTGTTGTAACAAGTGGGAGTGGGGGGACCGGCATCGTACGTCTCGCAGCGTGATTCGTAGCCGCCGTCGGCAACGAAGGTGCCGTGGCACGCGAGGCCGGCCGCGCAACGGAAGCTGGTGTCACACGCGCCGCCCTCACCGGGCAACGTCACGCAATGGCCGCCTTCGCAGGTGAGCGACTGGCTGACGCAGTCGTCGGCGCTGAAACAGGTCTCGCCCTGCTGCGCGCGGTCTCCGCACACGCCGAACGCGCCGCCGTCGGTCACGCAGCGAAGGTCGGCGACACAGAAACCGCACGGCTCGCCGCGACGCGCGCGCGCACCACATCGCGCCGCGCCGCCATCGAGCGCCGGCTGGCAGGCGAGCGTCAGCAATGGGCCGCAGAACGGTGAGAACTCCGCCGGCGAGCCGCACGACGTATTCGCGCCGCCCGGAGGCGAGCAGATGCCCATCGCGTCACACTTCGTGCCCTCGACACAGGCGCTGAGCGACGTGCACGCGTGACCCAGCGGCACGCGCGCGGTGCACACGTAGTGGAAGCCGCCGTCGAGCTCGGTGCGCGCGTACGTGCTGTCGGCGCACGCGACCGCCGCGTACACCGTCGAGCCGCCGGGCTTCTGCGGCGTGCACTGACCGGGGCAGGTGCCGTTGCTCGCGCAATAGAAGCCGGGCCGGCAGGGCCGCTGCGAATCACAGTCGTCACCATTGTCACCCCTGCCGACGAGCACGAGCGCGCACGAGGCCTGCGCGTCACCGCAGGTGCCGTACGATGATTCGCATTCAGCCGCGGCGTGTGAATCGAAGCGCACCAACCCCGCGTCGATGGCGACGCGCGCGAGCGCACAGAGTTCCGTCTGCTGGCCCTGCTGACCCGCGAAGTACGCGGAGCAGCTCGGTGCGTCGGAGTACAGCCCGCACGCCGCCGCGAGCTCGCACGAGCCGTCACCCGAGAGAAACGCGCAGTAGTCATCGAGGGTGAGCGCCGCGAAGCCACCACCGGTGGCGCCGCTTCCTCCACCGAAGCCGCCGCCCAGCCCGCCGAAGACCCCGCCGCCGGCGCCGCCGTCATTCTTCGAGGGCGCGGGACACGCACACAGGACACAGCCGACGAGGACCGCGGTGAGGGAGCGCATGACTCGACTCTGCCGCCTTGAATCGGAGTTGTCTTGCCGGGCTCATCGGCGCATGAAACCTCCATGTTCGACCTCGTGATTCGCAACGGCATCTGCGTCACTCCCTCGGGCCGCGTGGAGGCTGACGTCGCAGTGAAAGACGGGCGCATCGCCGCTCTCGGCACATTCGACGACTCGGCGGCGAAGGAGACGTTCGACGCGAAGGGCCTGCATGTCTTGCCCGGCGTCGTCGACCCGCAGTGTCACTTCCGCGAGCCGGGGTTGACCCACAAGGAAGACCTCAACAGCGGGAGCGCGTGCGCGGCGCTCGGTGGCGTCACCACCTTCTTCGAGATGCCGAACACCACGCCGAACACCGACTCGCCCGACCGCCTCGCGTGGAAGGTGGCGCGCGGCCGTGAGACGTCGTGGGTCGACTTCGGGTTCTTCATCGGCGCGACGAACGAGAACGCGGAGCACCTTGGTGAGTGGGAGACGCTCGAAGGTTGCGCGGGCGTGAAGATGTTCTGCGGGTCATCGACGGGCACGCTGCTGGTCGACAAGCCCGAGAATCAGCGCCGCGTGATGAAGCACGGCCGCAAGCGCATCTGCTGTCACAGCGAAGACGAGGCGCGTCTGCAGGAACGCAAGGGCCTGTTCTCGGGTGACGTGAAGTTCCACCCGGAGTGGCGCGATGAAGACTGCGCGGTGATTTCGACGCGCAATCTGCTGCAGCTCGCGAAGGAGACCGGGCGGCGTCTGCACATTCTGCACGTGACGACGGCGGGCGAGATTCCGCTGCTGTCTGAGAACAAACACCTCGCGAGCTTCGAGGTGTGCCCGCAGCATCTGACCCTGGCGGCGCCGGAATGTTACGAGCGGCTCGGCACGCTGGCGCAGATGAACCCGCCGATTCGTGATGAGCGGCATCAGCGCGCGCTGTGGGCGGCGATTCAGAATGGCGCGGCAGATGTGCTCGGGAGTGATCACGCTCCGCATTCGCTCGAGGAGAAAGCGAAGCCGTGGCCCGCGTCGCCGTCGGGCATGCCCGGTGTGCAGACGCTGGTGCCGTTGATGCTCAATCACGTGAACGCGGGGCGGCTCACGCTGGAACGCTTCGTCGATTTGACCTCGGCCGGCCCCGCGCGGATCTTCGGCATGCGCGGCAAGGGGAGGCTCGCGCCGGGTTACGACTGCGACCTCACGCTCGTCGATTTGAGCGCGAAGAAGACGATTACGAATGAATGGTCGAAGTCGAAGTGCGGGTGGACTCCGTTCGACGGCATGCAGGTGACGGGCTGGCCGATGGCGACGGTCGTGCGCGGGCGCTTCGTGATGCGTGACGGTGCGCTGCAGGGTCAGCCGAGCGGGTTGCCCGTGCGGTTCGACTGAAGCAACTCCTCGAACCACCGCAGGCACTTCGCTTCATCTGCGGTGGTCAGTGCTTCAATCCACGGGAGGTACGTCGGGCGCCAACGCTTCGACATCTCGTCCCGACGTGTGCGCGGCGCGGCAGTACGCCGAAAGCGCGACGTTCGGCTTTCTCAGCAGTCGCAGTGCTTCGGCGCATTCGTTCATGCCCCGAGGTGGTCTCTCGGCTCCGCTTGCGCTGTGCGCGCCCGATTTCGGCGGGAAGCACGCAGCGAAGAGCACACGGAGCCTACTTCTGCGCGGTGTGGAACGTGATGCCGTAGCCATCGGGATCAGCGGCGACGAAGAAGCGGCCGAAGGGGCCGTTGCTCACCGGCGCGAGAATGCGGCCTCCGCGCTTGATGATCAGATCGTGCAGCGCATCGGCGTCTTTGCACGCGACCCACAGCGCCATACCGACGCCGAGCGGGCCTTCCGCCGGCAACGGGCGGATCGGTTCACGAATGGCGAGCGCGATGGGCTGCGTCTTGAACACGATGGCTCCGGGCGGGTTCTTCGCTTCGGCCTCGAAGCCGAAGATCTCGACGTAGAACTTCATGGAGGCCGCGAGGTCGCGGACCTGCAGCGCAATGAAATCGGGGCCGATGGGCGTTGTCATGGTGCATTCCTTGTGGTGAGTATCAGCCTCCTTATACTATTGTCAGGATCCTTATATGTCAAGTCGAACCCCCAGGACCGCGACCGACTACGTGGGTTACAATCTGAAGATCACGCAGCACCGGTTGCGGTTGCGGCTCGATGCGGAGCTCGTAGCGCTGGGAGTGACGTCGTCTCAGAACGCGGCGCTGCTGGCGATCTCGGGGAACCCGCGCATCTCGAACGCGGAGCTCGCGCGCGCTGCGTTCGTCACGCCACAGAGCATGCAGGGCATCCTCGTGAACCTCGAACGTGATGGGTTGATCAAGCGCACGCCGCACCCGGAGCACGGGCGGGTGATCATGAGCGAGCTCACCAAAACGGGTCAGAAGGTGGTCGCGGCCGGCGCCGAGGCGGCGGAAGCCGTGGAGAAGCAGATGCTCTCGTTGCTTTCAGCGAAGGAGACCGCGCAACTGAATGAACTGCTCCAGCGATGCGCGGAGGCGCTCGAAGGCGACTAACGCTCCTTCCGCGCGGCCGTGATGGTCTCCGCAGTAAAGCTGCGTCGGTGCTCCACGGCTTCGTCGATCTGCTCAACGAAGCACCCATCTTCAAATCGGCTCGCAGACACGACGCACTTTCGATTGCCGGCTTTGACGACGATGCGCTCGTCGACGTGCGGCGCCCAACCTGCGTCAGGCGTTTCAGCGTTCGCGATTGTTGCAACGAGGAGCAGTGAGAGGCGGACGCTCCGCAGCTGTGTTCAAGAATATGGACAACGGGTGAAACAAGAAGAGCTGTCGGCTCATGATGTCGCTGCATGATCAGCCGCGCGCCACTGGGTCTGTGTTTCGCCTTGTTCGCGATCGCGTGCAGCCGGCTGAAAGCTCCAGAGCCAAGCGCGCCGGTCAGCGACACCACCGGCGAGATCGCGGGCGTGCGTTACCTCGAGCACATGACCGGCGGAGCGCGCTCCGATGAACGCGTGCCCATGATCATCGTGTTGCACCCGATGGGCGGAGACCCGGCGGACATGCTGCAGATGTTCCAGCGCTACCCGGGACGTGCGCGGCTCATTCTTCCGTACGGCCAGCCGAGCGGCGGCAAATGGCGCTGGTACGAATCAGTTCGTGAAGATGTCGCTGCGTCTGTGGTGACGCGCGAAGCGGATCGACTTGCTTCAGCAATCACGGCGCTCGCTGCTGCGCGGCCGACGGTCGGCAAGCCCATCGTCACCGGCTTCTCGCAGGGCGGCATCATGGCGTTCGCGCTCGCCGTCACGCACCCTGATCAGTTCTCAGCGGTGTTCCCCCTGGGCGGAATGCTCCCGCCGTCGCTCTACCCGTCGACGACCATCACCTCGGAGTTGCCGTTGATCATCGCGTTTCACGGCGCGTCTGATCTCGCGGTGCCGACGCAAAGCGCTCGCGCATCAATCTCTGAACTGCGCCGCGCTGGGTTCACTGCGGAGCTCCGTGAGTACGCCGGGCTTCAACACGACATTTCAGATCAAGAACTCAACGACCTCTTTGAACAGCTCAAGTGAGCGCGAAGCCCTGTTCCATACGACTCGGTGCTGAAGGACGCAGGTCCAGGTGACGCGCGACGAAGCTCCGATCAATCGGCGAAGGCCGACTTGCGGCAGGGGCCGACGAGGGGCGGGAGCTCCGCGTACCCAAAATCAGTTCGCACCGCGCTTGAGGAAGTTCGCTCGGGGTGGACGCGCTCGTCAGAAGCGAGCACGCCGCCAAACCTCGAGCATTCTCACCCTTCAATGCGGCTCGACTACGGAGCGCAGGTCTTCGCGAACTCAGAATCAGCGAGGAACTGGTCGAGGATCACCTTCCACGTCGCCCACTTGTGCGCGCCGGGCACCTTGAACACGTGACCTGCGGGGAGTTCCTCACCGAGCACCGCCGCCGATTTCCCGAGTGAATCTTCCGTACCCCAACCCAGGTACATGTTCGGGCCCTTCTCCGCGCCGGTGGTCACCGCCTGAAACCAGCGCCACAGCTCGCGTTGGTAGTTGTCGGGGGTGAGCTGTTCGACCTTCGCGGGCGCCTTCCACTTCGAGAGCCCGCCCTGCTCTTTGGCCTCGATGGCGATGGCCGGGTCGCCGAGAAACGGGGCAATCATCAAGACGCCATCGACGGGGTGTGCGCGGGCGTACAGCGCGGTGCCGAGGCCGCCCATCGACGTGCCGATGACCCAGGTATGCTCATAGCCCTTCGCGCGCGCGGGCCCGGCGACGTCGCGCTCGTACTGCTCCGGCATCAGGCCCTTCATGTAGTACCCGATGGTCGCGTCAGCGGCGACCATGTCGACCGACAAGCCTTTCTCGCGCATCGCCTGCGTGAAGCCGTGTTTGTCGAAGTGCGACGCGCTGTCGCCGACACCGGGGAGGAAGAGCACGAGGCACTTCGCCTTCGCGCCTTCACCCTGCAATTCGTTCTTCACCGAGGTCATCACGGCAGGCGTGTTGGAGGTCGCGCAGGCGGTGCACAGAAGCGTGAGGCAGACGGCGAGCAATCTCATGGTGAAAGACATACGCAGCACGCCCTTTTTCGTTTCGGCCTCACCCGACGCACGTCATTCAGGCTTCGTCGGCGCGTCGTCACCGTCATCAGCGTCTTCGCCGTCGTTCACCTCGTCGCCCTCATCAGGCTGGCCATCGGCACCCCGCGTCGGCGGGCCGGGAGGGCGCAGCAGGTTGATGACCTTGCCGCTGGCGCGGACCTCGAGCGCGGTGAACGTCACAGCGCCTCCGCCCTCGCGCCCTTCGACGTGCAGCGTGCCCTCGCCCTTCGGCCCCTTGATGGCCGCGTCGAAGTTGGAGACGTTGTTCTCGAGCGACCCCGTCGCCGTCATGCCCGGCGACAGCGGAGTTCCAAGCAACGTCTGCACCTCCGCGTTCTCGTTTGCGCGGATGAGCCCCTGCTTGAACGCGTCGCTGGCCTGCATGGCCTTGGTGACCGTGAAGAAGATGGTGCCGACGAAGGAGCCACAACACAGCACCGGCAGCAGGCAGCCCAAGGGGAGCAGCCACTTCCAATTGCGGCCC
>JBEHYH010000087.1:0-16412 GCA_048498275.1 Myxococcota bacterium
TGTGCGCATCGAAGGCCCCCTCGATGACGCCGCGCGCGCCGAGCTGACGACGTACACCGAGGCCATCAATCACGCCGATCGCGAGCTCGGCCACCTCATCGAGTACCTCGAGAACCGCAAGCGCCCGGCGGTGGTGGTGTTCTTCGGAGACCATCTCCCGTCGATTCCACTGACGCTCCGCCAGACGGGCGTGACGCCGGCCATCGACGGCACCGCCGAATTGACGCTGCAGCAACGCGCGTTCCTCTACGAAGTGCCGCTGGTGTTGTGGAGCAACGTGCGGCCGGGCAAACGCGACCTCGGCAACTGGAGTTCGTCGTTCCTTGGGCCAATGCTCCTCGAAGAGACGGGCACGCCCGGCACGCCGTACACCAATTTTCTTTCGAGCGTGCGCAAACGCTTCCCGGTGGTGACGCCGCAGATTCTCGCCGACGCCGATGGCAATCTCCTCGCGGAGGAACCGGCGGAGTGGCTGGAGATCAGGCGGGCGTGGTGGATACTTGAGTACGACGCGCTTTTCGGTACGAACTTCGCCAAACAGAGTCACGGAATCTGACGTCGCACCACGACCCGACACCCAATGAAAAAGCGAACCAAAGCATTCGTATCGTCCTGGTTCTTTGCGCCCTACCTGGGCTCCGCTGACCTCGATTTCTTCAAGCGAATCAAGAACTGCAAGATGGACTTCGACGTCGTGCAGGTGCGCCGAGAGAATCAAGATCAGCGCGTGCTCGACTTCGTCGATGGCGCCAGGTTTCGGCGCATCGAAGTATCGACCGACCACCGCGCTCCGCGCACCCGCGCCACGCGAGACGACTTCCACAAGGCGGCGCTCGAGACCTTCAAGAAGAACCTCGATTCGTATGATTTGATCATCTCGCACTCCAACGAGGTGCCGTCGCATCAGGTCGCGATGGAGTGCAAACGCCGAGCGCCGCACCTCCCGTGGGTGGCGTACTTCGGCGATGTGGTGGCGGCGAACCCGTTCGTGAAGTTCATGACGAACTACCCGCTGAACGATGAAGACTGTCGAACCGAAGCGGAGACCATCAAGCACGCCGACGTCGTCATCTGCAACAATCGCTATCAGCGAGACGCGATGTTCGTGGGCGAACTCGAGAAGTACAAATCGAAGGCGCTCGTCATACCGCACTGTTTCGACCCGAAGATGTTCGCGCGGACGAAGCTACGCCCGAACAAGCGCTTCACGTTCATGCACGTCGGCACGCTGTACCATATACGCCGCACGGCCGCGCCAGTGCTCACCGCCATTGATCGATTGCTCGAAATCTACCCCCAATATACAGACCAGTTCGAGATGCAGTTCTGGGGTGGAGGCTACTACCAGAATGACCTCGATACGCACGCGCGCATGCGGCACGCCAACCACGTGAAGATGAACGGGAGCGTCGCATACAGCGAGAGCCTGCGGCTGATGCGCACCGCCGACGTGCTGGTGAACATCGACGGCATCTTCCACGCAGACGAAGGCGTGCCGGCGAGCCCCTTCTTCCCCGGCAAGCTGACCGACTACATGGGCGCGCGGAAGCCGATCTTGAGCGTCACGATGCCCATCGGCCCGACGGCCGACTTGATGAAAGCCAGTGGCAACCTCGCGGCGGACGAGCGCATCGACCGCATCGCGTACGTCATGAAGCGCTATCTCGACCGTAAGGTTGACTACAATTTTTCCTCCTATGCCCGATATGAGATTTCGGTGGTGGGCGCGGAGATGGAAAAGGCGTTTCGCGCAGCGATGCAGGGGCCACAGGCGATCTCGCGGCTCCGCATTGAACTCGAGGCACCGTTGCACCAGTCCGTGAGGCACGCGTCATGAGCGCGCGACGTCAGAAGAAGCCGTCGCGGAAGGCGCAGCCGCGCCGCGCCGCGATCTCCATCGTCATCCCCGTCTACAACCTCGAGTTCTACATCGAGCGTTGCCTCCAGAGCGTACGCGCACAGACGCTCAAGACCATCGAAGTGCTGATTGTCGACGACGGGAGCACCGACGACAGCCCAATGCTGGTCGACGAGTTCTCGGAAGGCGACACGCGATTCAAGGTGTTTCACAAGAAGAACGGCGGTCACGGTTCAGCGTGCAATTTCGGTATCGAGCACGCGACTGGCGAATACGTGATGATTCTCGATGGTGACGATTATCTCGATCGCACCACATGCACTGAAATGTACCGCAAGGCCATCGACCACGACGCCGACATGGTGATGGGTAATCTCAAGTACCACCTCATGGGAGGAAACAAGGACGTCTTCCGCCCGATCGACATTCGCGACGAGCGTCTGCTGACCAGGACTGATCGCAAGAAGCTCTTCGATAACTGGGCGACGCCGTGTGCGCGAATCTACCGGCGAGAGATGTTCGACGACGCGCAGGTTCGCCTGTTGCCTGGCATCATCTTCGCTGACGTCAATTTCGCACCGAAGACCTTCTATGCTGCGCGACGCATCTATTACGTCAACAAAGAGTACTACAATTATGACGTAACGCGCCCGACACAGTCGATGAAGCAAACTGACAAGAAGATCCTCAACGTCATTCCCTCATTGAGGGACATGCTTCAGTTCTACAAAGACAAAGGCGCATTCAGCACGTGGCAGTCGGAACTCGTGGGGTACACGCTCCGTCACGTCGTCTCGTGGACCGACAAGATCCGCACGCTGAGCGGGTATTCACAGGTCGACGCGATGGCGGAGCTCTTCGCCGTACTCGACGACTTCTTCGGCGATTCGTGGCTTGGCGCTCCGCTGACCAAGGTCGCGGGTGAACGCCGGGCCAAGCTCATTCGTTACGCCCGCAAGGTCGGTTACAAGCCGCTCGCGTGGTCATGGAAGATGCGCCACTCGGTCTGGCAACTCGATGAGCACCTCGAAGGGTTCATCAACTTCCCCTTCCGCAAGTATCAAGACCTCAAGATGCGCGTGAAAACCAACATCGTCGAGCGACTGACCTACTGAGATGAAACGCGTTCTCGTCATCTGCGGTACCCGGCCTGAAGGCATCAAGCTCGCGCCCGTCTTGCATGCGTTGCGGCACCACGCGGACCGCTTCGAGACGAAGCTGTGCGTCACCGGCCAGCACCGCGAGATGCTCGAGCCGATTCTGCGTTTCTTCGCGCTCAAACCCGACTTCGACCTCGCGCTCATGAAGCCGGGGCAGACGCTCTACGACGTCACCGCCAATGCGCTGCTCAAGCTCAAGCCGGTGATGGACGAAGTGAAGCCGCACGTGGTGCTCGTGCAGGGCGACACCACCACCGCGCTCGCGGGCTCGATGGCCGCGTTCTACGAGAAGGTGAAGGTCGGCCATGTCGAAGCGGGCCTCCGCACCGGCGACAAGTATTCTCCCTTCCCCGAAGAGATGAATCGCGTGCTGATCACGCGGCTGACCGACTTCCACTTCGCGCCGACCGAAACCTCGCGCGCCGCGCTCGCCGCTGAGCAGATCACGAAGGGCGTCTTCGTCACCGGCAACACCGTCACCGACGCGCTGATGACGGCCAGGAAGCTCGTCGATGCGCAGCACGGCAAGGAATTCGCGAAGGAATTTTCTTACCTCGACGCGAACCGCAAGCTGGTGCTCGTCACCGGTCATCGCCGGGAGAGCTTCGGTGAGCCGTTCGAGAATATCTGCCGCGCCATCCGCACGCTGTCGGAGCGCAATGAGAACGTGGAGTTCATCTACCCGGTGCACCTCAACCCGAACGTGCGCGCGCCGGTCGATCGCATTCTCAAGGGCACTCCGCGAATCCACCTCATCGAGCCGGTCGACTACCCGCGGCTGGTGTGGCTCTTGTCGCGCGCCTGGTTCGTGTTGACCGATTCGGGAGGCATTCAAGAAGAGGCGCCCTCGCTGGGCAAACCGGTGCTGGTGATGCGTGAAGTGACCGAGCGCCCCGAAGGCATCACCGCGGGTTGCGCGTTGCTGGTGGGCACCAACGAGAAGCGCATCGTCGAGACCGCGCAGCTCCTGTTGAGTGACGCCGCGACGTACGCACGCATGTCACAAGCGCAGAACCCCTACGGAGACGGGCACGCCGCCGAGCGCATCGTGAAGATTCTCGACGAGCAGCTCGCGACTGCATGAGCGACCCGGAGCGCGACGAACTGCGCCGCGACAATGCGCGGCTCCGTGAAGAAGTCGAACAACTGCAACGCAGCCTCTCGTGGCGCGTGACGAGCCCGTTGCGTCGAGTCGCCAACGCGCTCCGACGACGTGGTCTCGCTCGACTGTTCGCCGCTGATGAGCAACCAGTGGAGCAATCGGCCACGCCGACGACGTTCCACTTCGACACCGAGGTCGTGATCTTCGCGCTGCTGCCCGCGGCGCAGGCCGGCGGCGGGCAACGCAGCGCACAGCTCGCGCGTGCGTATGCGCGGAGAGGGTCGCGCGTGCGCTACTTCTACGCGGCCGACAGCTTCAACTTCGCGCGTGGAGCCGTCGAGCAGCTCGCCGCGCCCGCGCATCTCGCGCAGCACGAACACGTCGCGCACGTCTCGCCTCGCGAAGCGTTCGGAGGGTTGCGTGAAGGCTCCTTGGTGATCTTCGAAGCACCCCACCCGCGCTTCGCCCCGTACCTCGAAGCCGCACTGACCTCAGGCCTGCGCACCGTCTTCGAGCTCATCGACGATTGGGACACCACGCTCGGTGCTGATTGGTACAGCCGCGAGCTGATGCAGCGCTTCGTGGCGGGCTGCGAACTGGTGACGGGTACTGCGAAGGTGTTGCAGCAACAGCTCGCAAAGCAGTTCGGCCGGCCCGACGCCGTGTATCTACCGAACGCCGCAGACGAAGTGCTCTTCCGCCCGCAGGCTTTCCCACGGCCGTCTGAGTTCGCAAACGAAACGCGCGCGCTGCTGTATGTCGGCACGTTGTCGGGCGAATGGCTCAGTTGGGAGCACCTCGAAGCTGCCGGTCGCGTCGAGGGTTCGACGGTGTATTTGATCGGCGACCTCCCGCATCAGCGTGCGTTGCCGCGCGGTGTGGTGTCGCTCGGGCCAAGAGCGGTCACCGATGTGCCTCGTTACCTCGCACACGCACACGCCACGCTGATTCCCTTCAAGCCGGGAGCGCTGACCGACGCCGTCTCACCCATCAAGGTGTTCGAATACCTCTTCATGGGTCGCCCGGTCGTCGCGACGCCGATGCTCGAGCTGCAAGGCATGGCCGGTGTCACCATGGCCGAGTCGCCAGAGGCTTTCGCCAGCGCCTGTGCTCAGGCCACGGCGCCTGAGGAAGAAGCAACGGCACGCTTCCGCATCGGCAACACCTGGGCTGCGCGCGCCGAGGCGCTGGATGTCGAACCCGAACATTCCGTGACCTGGTTCGTCGCCGGTGAAGCTCCAGAGCGCGCGATGTTCTCCGTCGAAGAACACCTCGGCGTCGTTGCACGTCACGTCGCGCGCGGTGAAAAACTCCCGGAGGTCACGACGCGCTTCACCGCGGTGCTCGATGCGCGCCGCGTGCTGCTCTCGTCGACCGGGTTGCGTCAGCTCCGGCACGCATTGCTGCGTGACGCCGGTGCGAACGCTGCTCAATCGCCCGACGGAGGGCTCACGTTGTTCAGGACCCCCACCACCGATGCGCCGCGACTCCACGTGGCGATCACCGGCATCGAGTAGTCACTTCGCCGCGTAGCCGCTCGGGTTCTTCGACTGCCAGTTCCACGCGTCGCGGCACATCTCGTCCATCGTTCGCGTCGCGCGCCAGCCGAGTTCTTCGTGCGCACGTGAGGCATTCGCGAAGCACTCGGCGACATCGCCAGAACGACGCGCGCCAATCGTGTACGGCAGCTCCCGGCCCGACGCTCGGCTCACGGCCTTCACCACGTCGAGCACCGAATACCCGTGACCCGTACCGAGGTTGAACTCGCGCGCTCCGTCGACCGCGTGCCGCAGCGCCGCGACGTGACCCAACGCGAGGTCGACCACGTGAATGTAGTCGCGCACGCCGGTGCCATCTTTCGTCTCGTAGTCACCGCCGTGAATGGTCAACGACGGCCGCATGCCGATGGCCGTCTGCATCGCATACGGCATCAGGTTGTTGGGGATGCCGCGCGGGTCTTCACCGATGAGCCCGCTGGCGTGCGCACCGACGGGGTTGAAGTAGCGCAGAATCGAAAGGTCCCAACCCTTCTCCGAACGCGCGAGATCTCGCAGCATCTCTTCAATGAAGAGCTTGGTACGGCCGTACGGGTTCGTCGCGTGGATGGGGAACGATTCGTCGATGGGGTTGCTCTTCGGCCAGCCATAGACCGTGGCTGACGACGAGAAGACGAGCTTGCGAACGTTCGCTTCGCGCATGCACTCCAACAGGCGCAGCGTGCTCAGCAGGTTGTTCTCGTAATAGAGCACCGGCTTTTCCACTGATTCGCCGACGGCCTTCAGCCCCGCGAAGTGGATGACCGAGTGAAAAGAATGGGCCGCGAACACCGCACGAAGCGCGGCGGTATCGCGGAGGTCGGCTTTGACGAACGGCACCTTCTCGCCGGTGATGGTCTCGATGCGCGCGATCGCGCTCTCCGATGAGTTGCAGAGGTTGTCGACGACCACGGGCTCGAAGCCGGCGGAGATCAACTCCACGCAGGTGTGACTGCCGATGTAGCCAGCGCCTCCAGTGACGAGCACCTTCATGACGCGAACGTTTACGCGCTCTCCCGGCTCGGCGGGTAGTGCTACGTCAGAGCCATGAACGTGCTCGTAACGGGCGGCTGCGGGTTCATCGGCTCGAACCTCGTGAAGTACCTCCGCAAGAACCGGCCGGCGTGGAAGCTGGTCAACCTCGACAAGCTCACCTACGCGGGCAACCTCGAGAACCTGAAAGATCTCGAAGGCGACCCGAACCACGTCTTCGTGCGCGGAGACATCGGCAACCGCGAGCTCGTCGACCACCTGATCCGCACGCACAAAATCGACGCCATCGCGCACCTCGCCGCCGAGAGCCACGTCGATCGTTCGATCCTCGGGCCGGAGGCGTTCATCACCACCAACGTGCTGGGCACCAACGTGCTCCTCGAGGCCGCGCGCCACGCGAAGCTCTCGCGCTTCCTGATGGTCTCGACCGATGAGGTCTACGGCTCGCTCGGGCCGACGGGGCTGTTCACCGAGACGACTCCGTTGGATCCCTCCTCGCCCTACTCGTCGTCGAAGGCGTCGTCAGACCTCATCAGCCTCGCGTACGCGCACACCTTCGGGCTCGATGTCGTCGTCACCCGGTGTTCCAACAACTACGGGCCGTACCAGTTCCCCGAGAAGCTGATCCCCCTGATGGTGGCGAACGCGCTCAACGACAAGCCACTGCCGGTCTACGGCGACGGCACCAACGTGCGCGACTGGCTGCACGTCGAAGACCACTGCGCCGCGCTGACGCTCGCGCTCGAAAAAGGCAAGAAGGGCGAGGTCTACAACATCGGCGGCAACTCCGAGCGGCAGAACCTTCAGCTCGTGAAGGCCATCCTCGGCGCGCTCGGCAAACCCGAATCACTCATCAAGTACGTCACCGACCGCCCGGGCCACGACAAGCGCTACGCCATCGACGCGTCGAAGATCAAACGCGAGCTGGGCTGGGCGCCGAGCTTCGTGTTCGAGCAGGCGTTGCAGCAGACCGTCGAGTGGTACGTGAAGAACCGCCCGTGGTGGGAGCGCATCGTCTCAGGGGCGTACAAGAGCTACTTCGACACGCAGTACGCCTCGCGCCTCGGGAGCTGAGATGCGCTTCGTCGTCACCGGAGCAAACGGTCTCGTCGGCAGCCGGGTGGTGCGCGCGCTGCGTGGCGCGGGCCATGATGTCGTCGCCTGGGCGCGGGGAGCACAACGCGCCGAGCTCGGCGACGCGAAGTACGTCTCCGTCGATCTGACCGACGCGAGCGCGGTCGCGAACGCGGCGCGCGCCACCATGCCGCAGGCGTTCATCAACCCGGCCGCGATGACCGACGTCGATGGCTGCGAGAAATACCCATCGGGCGCGTGGGCGGCGAACGCCGAAGCGCCGGCGTTCCTGGCGCGCGCGGCGCGTGAGCTCGGCAGCTTCCTGCTCCACGTCTCCACCGACTACGTGTTCGACGGAGATGCCGGCCCCTACGACGTCGATGCCACGCCGAACCCGCGCGGCGTGTACGCGATCACCAAGTTCGCCGGCGAGCTGGCGGTGAAGTCGATTCTGCCCGCGAGCGCGTGGGCCATCGCGCGCACCGCGGTCGTCTATGGCTGGCCGTCGACCGGCAAGAACAACTTCGGCACCTGGCTGCTCTCGAGCTTCAGCGCGGGCAAGAGCGTGAACCTGTTTTCCGACCAGTGGGTCTCGACGAGCCACGCCACCAACGTCGCCGCGATGCTCGCTGAAATCGGGAGCCGCAAGCTGCCTGGCGTCTGGCACACCTCGGGCAGTGAGGTGACCGACCGCGTGGAGTTCGGAAAACGCCTCTGCGCGCGCTTCGGCTTCGACGCCTCACTCATCAACCCTTCGCGCATGGCCGACGTTCGCCTCCCCAGCCCGCGCCCCGCGAAGAGCGGCCTCATCGTCACCCAGAGCGCGAACATGCTCGAAGCCACTCCGTGGACCGTCGCTCAGGCGTTGGAGCGGCTCCACGCGGAATTCAAAGGAGAGTCATGAAGGGCATCGTTCTCGCCGGCGGTTCAGGCACCCGCCTCTACCCGCTCACGCGTGTGGTCTCGAAGCAGTTGCTGCCGATTCACGACAAGCCGATGGTCTACTACCCCATCAGCACGCTGCTGCTGGCGGGCATCCGGGAGATCCTGATCATCTCCACGCCGGTCGATCTGCCGCGCTTCAAGGAGCTACTCGGCGACGGCTCGCAGTGGGGCGTCTCGTTCACCTACGCCGAACAACCCTCGCCCGATGGCCTCGCGCAGGCGTTCATCATCGGCAAACAATTCATCGGCGACGATCCGTGCGCTTTGGTGCTCGGCGACAACATCTTCTTCGGCGATGGCTTCTCCACGCTGTTGCAGCGCGCGGCGAAGACCACGAAGGGCGCGACGGTCTTCGGGTATCAGGTGCAAGACCCCGAGCGCTACGGCGTGGTGGAACTCGACGCGACCGGCAAGGCGCTCTCCATCGAGGAGAAACCCAAAGCGCCGAAGTCGAACTACGCGGTCACCGGGCTGTATTTCTACGACAACGACGTGGTGCGCATCGCCAGCGAGGTCAAGCCCTCGGCGCGCGGCGAGTTGGAAATCACCTCGATCAACGACGCGTACCTGAAGCGCGGCGATCTCCGTGTCGAAGTGATGTCGCGCGGGTTCGCGTGGCTCGACACCGGCACGCACGCCTCACTGATGGAGGCCTCGCAGTTCATTCACGTCATCGAATCGCGCACCGGCCTCAAGGTCGCGTGCCTCGAGGAGATCTGCTGGCGCATGAAGTACCTCGACGACGCGCAGCTCGAGAAGCTCGCGCAGCCGATGAAGAAGAACGAGTACGGCCAGTACCTGCTCTCGCTGCTCGGGAAGAAGCCGTGAACGTCGACGCGACTCCGCTGCCGGGCGTGCTGCTGGTGACTCCGAAGGTCTTCGGCGACGCGCGCGGGTTCTTTCTCGAGACCTTCAGCAGCGCCCGTTACGCCGACGCCGGCATCGCGCAGCCCTTCATTCAGGACAACTGGAGCCGCTCCGCGAAGAACATCCTCCGCGGCCTGCATTTCCAGAACCCGAACGCGCAGGGCAAGTTGGTCGGCGTGATGCGCGGTTCGGTCTACGACGTCGCGGTCGACGTTCGCCTCGGCTCACCGCACTTCGGCAAGTGGTTCGGTTGCGAGCTGTCTGAGTCGAACAAACAGCAACTCTGGGTGCCGCCCGGTTTCGCGCACGGTTTCTGCGTGCTGAGCGACGAAGCCGACTTCGTCTACAAATGCACGCAGCTCTACGCGCCGCAGAACGAAGCGTCGGTGTTGTGGAACGACCCGGCCCTCGGCATCGCGTGGCCGGTGAAAGAGCCGGCGCTGTCGAAGAAAGACGCTGCCGCGCTGCCGCTCGCCGAGTTGACCGCGAGACTCCCGCGCTTCGAATGAGACGGTGGGTTCACACGTAACCTGCTGAAACTCGCGCAGAACACATGTGGCATCGTGTGTGCTTGCTCCGCGCCCGCATGGAACTCTGGAAAGCGCAGCGCGCGTACCGGCAACTGGCGACGAAGCTGAGAAGAGCAGCGCCTGTCGAAGAGGTGCTCCACGCCGAAGAACATCTGCTCGTCGCGCTCGGTACCGGCGAACGCATGGCGACTGAGCTCAGCGTGCTCCGCGCGGCGCAACGTTCGACGAGCTCACGCATCCGCAAACTGCGCGTGGCGCTCGCGAACTCCGGGCTCAAACAACAACTCGGTCGCGTGTTGGAGCCGTCGGCGCTGGCGGAAGCGCTCCTCGCGCGCGGCTTTCACGAGCTCGCTTCGCTCGTCAGCACCGTCGAAAACGAGGTGCGTCACTTCGATCGACGAATTCGTGAATTGCAGGAACGCATCACGCGCCACGAAGCCCGGCTCGCGGCCGCGCTCGAGAATCTGCGCGGTGTGTTCATGCGTCAGGGCTTCTCGCCGACGACCACCATGTTCGTGGCGGGCCACGGCAGTTGATGGCCGGCATCGTCGAACACCCGCGCCGCGTCCTCGTAGCGATTCTTCGCGATCCACCCGTTCACGTATTGCTTGAGCTCGACCGGTTTGAAGCCCGCGCGTTGGAGCGCTTCACGCCAGCCATCGAGCGTGAGTGGCCCGAATTCTTCATGCACTTCGATGTGCCAGTTCTTGAGGTAGTCCTTCTTGCAAAGGAACTCGTTCGCATCGTGTGACGAGAGGCGAACCACGTCGTCAGCGAGGCGTTCGAACTTCGCGCCGCGGCCGTGACAGAACTCGACGGCGAACCGCGTGAACATCTCGCGCGCCTGCGGCGTGAGCAGCTCGAGTCTCCATGTCGCCGGCGGAGGGCTCACGCCATCGCGAATCAGCACGCGGCCGCCGCTCGCGAGTTCCTCGAAGCAATTGCGCAGCGCGAGGTCGATCTTCGTCACGTCGTAGTTCGTGTACGAATGCACCTCGTGCATCACGCTCGAATAGATGACGGTGGTCGCGCTCCCGGGCGCCACGTTGCGATCGATGACGTTGCCGAACACCAGCGCGACGTCTTGCGACGCGTAGGTGTTCTCGTCACAGAGCCTCAAGAATTCGCGAGAGAGATCGACGCCGACCAGCCGCGAATCGGGGAACAGCCGCGAGAGCTCGACCATCAACTTCCCCGTGCCGCAGCCCTTGTCGACGATGCAGCCGGGTTTCACGAACGGCAGCAGGTCTTCCAACTTCTGCACCATCGACGCGTCCATCTGCGCGCCGTACGAGAGGAAGTCGCGGAAGTGCCCGAGCTCGCCGTCGTCATTGAGCAGCGTCTGGCGGAACACGTCGCGCAACCGGCCCGAGAGCTCCGAGCGTGCGAACACTTCACGCGTTTCGGGTGAGGCCTCGTCGCTCCACGGCTGACCCGCGGCGATGCGTTGCACGAGCTCGTGCGGCGTGAGGCCCTTCACTTCTTGCGTGACGATGGTGAAGCCCCGCGCGCGAAAGAGCCGCTCGACGTCACGGTTCGCCGAAAACAACGCCGTGTTCTCGGGCGCGATCGCGAGCCCCGACTGCGCACGGACTTCTGCCGCGACGTGCGCGACCCATTGCTCCGAATCGGCGATGTCGTTGATGCGCACGATGTGAAACGGCTTGCCGCTGCGTTCCAACGCCGGCCGCAGCATCTTCTCGCGCGTGTCGGCATCGAGCGGGTTGCGCCGCGTGCCCGACAGGTCGGCGCTGGTGATGACACAGATCAGCTTCTCGACCGGAGCGCGCTTGAGCGACTCGAGCCATTCAGACTGCGCTTTCGTGACGGCGTGAAAGCGGCCCAGCAGCAGCGCGTTCATGGCGCGCGAGACTACTTCTTCAGCGCGTCGATCTCCGCCGCGAGCTGCGGGAGCGCTTTCGCCCCGGCCGGCGCGGGGAACCCGTGGAAGCGGATGCCGCCGACCTTCGTCTCCATGTCGTATTCGCCGATCGCGGTGTCGAGGAGCAGGAACGCGCCACGCTCCACCAGCTCCGCGTTCTTCTCGTCGTAGCCCTCGATGTAGAGGTCGAGCGCGAGCTTCGCGGGGTCTTTGTCTTTCGACGAGACGAACATCACGTTGTTGGCGGCGATCTTCTGCTCGTCGACACGCAGCTCGAGGCCGTCGATCTTCTTGCGCTGACGAAACGCGACGACCTTCATGCCGGGCACCTCACCGGCCGCGGCGGTCAGGCGCATCACCGCGCCGAAGTGCTCCATCACGCCGTCGGCGCTGAGAATGAATTCGAACGGTGTGGAGTTCACGCCGAGCTCGAACACCACACCGGGCGCGGCCTTGTTCAGCTCGGCCGACAGCTCGTTGAGCACCGGTTCTTGACCGGTCCTGGTGCTCTTCAGCTCCGCGGTATGCGCGCGCACCCAGTTCCAGAACTCGACGTCAGGGTTCGACGCCGGGGGAGGCGCCGGCGGCGCGGGCGGTGGGTCTTTCTTGCAGCCGGCGACGAACAACAACGCGACGACCGAGAGCGTGCGGAGCATTCAAGGCCTCTTGAAGCGATAGACGGTGGCAGGTTTCGACGCGGTGATGCGTTTGCCCGGCGCCTGCTCGATGAGCCCGTCGTCGAGCATGCGATTGAACTTCCGGCGGAAGTTGCCCGGGTCCATCTCCTTCGCGAGCACGACGGAGTGCACGTGGCGAAGTTCGGGGATGGTGAAGGTCATCGGCACCAGATCGAACGCGATGTCGGAATACTCGAGCTTGCCGCGGATGCGCTCGATCGCGACGGCGACGATCTCCTCGTGATCGAACGCGAGCTTCAGCTTCTTGAGCGCGTCCAACGAATGCCACTGCGCGTGACTCGCGTCACCACCGGCGTTCACCAGCGGCGCGAGGTCGGGCCGCACGAGCGCGAAATACGAAACCGCGATCACCCGCGTACGCGGATCGCGGCCGGCTTTTCCGAACGTATAGAGCTGCTCGATGCGCACGCGCGCCGGGTCGAGCCCGGTCTCCTCGTGCAGCTCACGGCGCGCGGCGGTGTCGAGATCTTCGCCCTGCTCCTTCGGGCCTTCCTGCACGCGAACGAAGCCGCCGGGCAGCGCCCAGTCGCCCTTGAACGGAGCCTCCCCGCGCTTGACCAGAAGCACGCGGAGCTCGGCATCGATGATCGTGAAGATCACGAGGTCCACCGCAACCGAAGGCCGCGGGAACTCGCGCTTCACTTCTTCTTCCCCTTCTTCGCGGGCGCGGCCTTCCTGGCAGCGGCCTTCGCAGGCGCCTTCTTGCTCGTCGCCTTCGCGACCAACGCGCGCGCAGCGTCGACACCGGGCGCGTCTTCCTTCTTCGCCTTCGGAGCCTTCGTCGCCCTGGCCGCTTTCTTCGCCGACTTCGCCGACTTCGCGGCCTTCATCGCCTTCTTGTCGCCGCGCTGCTTGGCCTTCGCCTGACCTTCGGGCGACGCCATGTATTCGCGGCGCTGCGCGAGCAGCTCAGACGCGCGGTCAGCGGTCAGCTCCGAATGGTCATCACCCTTGCGGAGCGACGCGTTGGTCTCGCCATCGGTCACGTACCAACCGAAGCGGCCTTCCTTGAGCTGGATGTCCTTCCCGCTCGCGGAGTCTTTCCCGACGATGATCGCGGGCTTCGCCTGCCCACGGCCGCGGAACTGTTTGGGCTGCTTGAAGATCTCCTCGGCCTCTTCGAGCGTGATCGTCAGCAGCTTCGCTTCGTTCTCGACGCCGAGGTTGCGGCTGTCGGTGCCCTTGGTGATGTACGGGCCGTAGCGGCCGTTCTGCGCGGTGATGTCGACGCCGTCGAGCGACTTGCCGATGGTGCGCGGCAGGCTGAGCAACTGCAGCGCATCGGCGAGCGTCACGTTCTCGGGCTTCATCGACTTGAAGAGCGAGGCGGTCTTGGGCTTCGACTCGTCGCTCATCTCACCGAGCTGCACGTACGGCCCAAAGCGGCCCTGCTTCACGAACACCGGGAGCTTCGTCTCCGGGTCGGTGCCGATCGGCGTGTCGCCCTTCGGCGCCGCGAGCAGCGCTTCGGCCTTCTCCACCGTCACTTCATCCGGCGGGATCGACTCCGGCACCGACACCGTGTCTTCGCCGCGCTTGATGTACGGCCCGTAGCGGCCCGGCTTGACGACGATGCCCGACTCTTTTCCACCGATGTAGATGGAGTTGATCTCGGCCGCGTCGATGCCCTCGAGGTTCTGCGACACGAGCTTCTTGAGGCCGGTGTGCTTGCGGCTGCCGAAATAGAACTCCTTCAGGTACGCGACCTTCTCCAGCTCGCCGCCGGCGACCTTGTCGAGGTCCTCTTCCATCTCCGCGGTGAACTGGAGGTCGACGAGATCGCCGAAGTGCTTCTCCATCAGCTTCACGACGGCGAACGCTTCCCAGTTGGGGATCAGCGCCTGGCCCTTCTTCCAGACATACTTCGCCTGGAGCGTGCCCATGATCGACGCGTAGGTCGACGGGCGGCCGATGCCGAGTTCTTCGAGCCGCTTCACCAGCGACGCTTCGGTGAAACGCGCAGGCGGCGTGGTGGTGTGGCCCTTCGCTTCGAGCTCGGAGACCGGCACGGTGTCGCCCATCTTGAGCGACGGCAACGGCGATTCCTGATCGTCAGACTCGCCGGAGTCATCGCTGCTCTCCACATACGCGCGCAGGTAACCGGGGAAGGTGATGGTGCGGCCGCTCGCGGAGAATTCGACCTCCGACATCGCCGCGATCGCCGACAACTTGAGCGACACCGATTCACCTTCGGCGTCACTCATCTGGCTGGCGATGGTGCGCTTCCAGATGAGCTCGTACAGCTTGAGCTCAGCCGAACCGAGCTCGCTGCTGAGCTCCTGCGGCGTGCGGAACGCGTCGCCCGCGGGACGGATCGCTTCGTGCGCTTCCTGCGCGTTCTTCACCTTGCGCACGTACTGACGCGGGCCCGCCGGCAAGAACTGCTTGCCCCACAACTGCTCGACCTGCGCGCGCGCGGCGTTGAGCGCCGTCTCCGACAGCGTCGTGGAGTCGGTACGCATGTACGTGATGTAGCCGCGCTCGTAGAGCCCCTGCGCGACGCGCATCACCTGCTGTGCAGACATGCCGAGCTTGCGGCCGCCTTCCTGCTGCAGCGTCGAGGTCATGAACGGAGGTTTCGGAGCCGAACGGTACGGGCGCGTCTCCAGCGATTTGACGGTGAAGCTCTTGCCCTTGAGCGCTTCGGCGAGGTTCTTCGCCTTCTCTTCGTCGAGCCACGTGGTGTTCGCGGTCGTCAGCTTGCCCTGATCGCTGAAGTCCTTGCCGGTCGCGACGCGCTTGCCGTTGATGCTCCAGAGCGTCGATTCGAACGCCGGCGACGTCGGGTGCTTGGCGCCGATGTCCCAGTACGAGACCGAGCGGAAGTTCATGCGCTCGAGCTCGCGCTGAACGATGAGCCGAATCGCAGGTGACTGCACACGGCCGGCAGAGAGGCCGCCCTTCACCTTGCGCCAGAGCACCGGCGAGACCTCGTAGCCGTACAACCGGTCGAGCGTACGCCGCGTTTCCTGCGCGTCGACGAGGCCGAGGTTCAGATCGCGCGAATGATCGACCGCGTCTGAGATCGCCTTCCTGGTGATCTCGTGGAACACCATGCGCTTGACCGGCACCTTCGGCTTGAGCTGCTCCCGCAGGTGCCAGGCGATCGCCTCACCCTCGCGGTCTTCGTCGGTGGCCAGATAGAGGGCGTCGGCCGACTTGAGCGCGTCTTTGAGCGCCTTGATGACCTCCGGCTTGGTGACCTCGTAGGTCAGCTTGAAGTCGTGATCGACATCGACGCACAGACCGGTCGAGGGCAAATCGACGACGTGGCCGACCGAGGCCATCACCTGAAACTTATTCCCCAGAAACTGGCCGATGGTCTTGGCCTTCGCGGGAGATTCGACGATCACGAGAGGCTTGGCTGCCATGGAGCCGGGCTCGCTACTTTCTTGTGATGCGCTTCGTCAACGAATTCCTCCCGACAGATGGACAGCGCCGATTTCGAAATTCTCGACGGCCGGCACGAATTCGCTCGTGAAAGCGGGGTTCTGCGTCACATGCGCGCGAGCTTCACGAGCGCGGCTCCATCGACGCGATGAACGGTCCACTCCGTCATCGGGAGCGCGCCGAGCGCCGCGTAGAACTCGAGCGCGGGCGTGTTCCAGTCGAGCACCGACCATTCGAACCGCGCGCAGTTTCGCTCGACGGCGAGCTTCGCGAGGTGAATCAGCAGCGCCTTGCCGAGCCCTGCTCCGCGCGCCGCCCGCTCGACGTAGAGATCTTCGAGGTACAGCCCGCGCTTGCCTTCCCACGTCGAGAAGTTGT
>JBEHYH010000088.1:0-16385 GCA_048498275.1 Myxococcota bacterium
ACGCGGGCACCGAGACCGACGCAGGTATGAAAGTCGACGCCGACACCGAGACCGACGCGGGTACCGAGACCGACGGCGGCACCGTGACCGACGGCGGCACCACCGATGGTGGCTTCGTGCTGCCCGGTTGCCGCAGCGGCTATATGTGCGAGCCCATCGTTCAGGGCAGCCCCTACTCGACCTGCGAGTGACGTTTCGTTGATTCAGTAGGCAAGGGGCGACAGTCGAAAGGCTGTCGCCCTTTGTTGTTTTTGGAGGAGTTCATGTCTGACGCCGTGGTGCGTGCGCTGTTGCAGGAGCCCAGTCTGAAGGTGTCGGTGGTGGTGGTGACCGGCGTGGCGCGAGAGGCGCGTCGCCGGCACGGGCTGGCTCCGGCGGCGGCGACGCTGTTCGCGCAGGGGCTGGCGGCGGGCGCCTTGATGGCGTCGCTGCAGAAAGACGAATCGCGCATCAACCTGCAGCTCGAATGCGACGGGCCGCTGCGAGGCTATTTCGTCGACGCATCGGTGTCGGGCGCGTTGCGTGGGTACGTGAAGAACCCCAACGTCGAGGTCGAGCTCGCGCAGGGCGAATTCCAGTGGCGCGCGGCGCTGGGCAACAGCGGGTTCATCTCCGTGCTGCGCGACGTGGGGCCCGAGTACTACCGCTCCTCGGTCGAGCTGCAGTCGATGCAGCTCTCCGAAGATCTCAATCACTTCTTCCGCGTGTCGGAGCAGGTGCCGACGCGTGTCTTCCTCGACGTCGCCCACCTCGCGGGCGAAGAGCTGGGCGTGGCCGCGGGAGTGCTGGTGCAGGCGCTCCCTGACGGCGATGTCGCCGCGCTCGAGGCCATCGCGAAGCGCGTGCCGGAGCAGCTCACCGCGTGGGCCGCTGCGGGTGGTGGGTCGGCGGCGGGTTTGCTCGAAGCGCTTTTCCCGTCCGAGAAAGTGCTCGCCGAGACACCTCTGCGGTTTCAGTGCACGTGCAGCAAGGAGCGCGCGATGAACACGCTCGCGTCACTCGGCGCCGATGAAGTGCAGAGCATCGTCGACACCATGGGCAGCACGGCGGTCACGTGCCACTTCTGCAACACCAAGCACGAGATCTCCCTGCCAGACCTCTGGAAGATCCTCGAAGACTTCGGGCGTCCGCAGCTCCCGAACTGATTCGTAGCCCTGGTCGCTTCGCTCGCGACTCACTCGAGCTGCTGCAACCGCGCGTCAACCGCTCCGCCGTGCTTCTGATCGCTTCGCCAGTCAAGTCGTTCGCTTTGGGCGCGCTCGCTGGACTGGCGCAACTTGCGCGCGAGCCACTTCGCGGTGTTTGTGGTTGCTTCGCTCACGACTCGCTGGAGCTGGCGCAACCGCGAGCCAGCCGCTCCGCTGTGTTTCTGGTCGCTTCGCTGGGCAAGTCTTCGCGCGCGACTCGCTGAAACTGGCGCAACCGCGAGCCAGCCGCTCCGGTGTGTTTCTGGTCGCTTCGCTGGGCGAGTCTTCGCGCGCGACTCGCTGGAGTTCGCACAACCGCGAGCCAGCCGCTCCGCTGTGCTTCTGGTCGCTTTCGCTGGGCAAGTCTTCGCGCGTAATTCGCTGAAACTGGCTCAACCGCGAGCCAGCCGCTCCGCTGTGCTCTGGTCGCTTCGCTGGGCGAATCTTCGCCTCGTAACTCGCTGAAGCTGGCGCAACCGCGAGCCAGCCGCTCCGCTGTGCTTCTGGTCGCTTCGCTGGGCGAATCTTCGCCTCGTAACTCGCTGAAGCTGGCGCAACTTGCGCGCCAGCCGCTCCGCGACGAATCACTGCTTCGCGTCGAGCGCCTTGAGTTCCTCGAAGCCGGGGAGCTGCGAGAGGTCAGGCACGATGATGATCTCGATGCGACGGTTCTGCGCCTTCTGCTCCTTGCTCTCGTTGGGCACGATGGGTCGCGTGTCGCCGAACGACGCCGCGGAGATGCGGTCAGACAACAGCCCCGCTTCCACCATCGACTTGAGCACCGTGATCGCGCGCGCCGCCGCGAGCTCCCAGTTGCTCGGGTACTGCGCCGAATTGATCGGCACGTTGTCGGTGTGACCTTCGACCTGGAACGTGCGGTTGGGGATGGTCGCCAGCACCTGCGCCACCTCGCCGATCGCCGCCTTGCCGTCTTTCGACAGGCTCGCCGAACCCGAGCCGAAGAGGATGTCGGTCGCCAGCACCACCACCATGCGGCCGTCGACGATCTTCACCTTCAACTTGCCGGCGTCGATCAACGCGCGGAAGCGGGCCAGCAGATTCTTGAACTCGTTGATGCGCGCCTCGGCTTCAGCGCGCCGCTTCTCGAGCGCCGCCAGCGCGCGCGTCATCTCGTCGATGTTCGACTGGAGGATGCTCTTGTCTTTCGACGCCGCCGCGATGTCTGAACGCAGCTTGTCGATGCGCGCGTTCAGATCTTTCACCGTCTGCTGCGCGTCGGAGAGCTGCGCCGCGAGGTCGGCGTTGCGCGCCGTCATCCTCTGGACCTTGGCGTCGGCTTCGGCCAGCGCCTTGTTCTTGTCAGCGAGGTTGGTGTCGAGAGCGTCGCGTTCGGCCTTCAGCGCGTCGTATTCCTTCTGCGTGTAGCAACCGAAGGCCGTCAGAGAACACAGGAGCAAGATGAGCGTTCGCATGGTCAAATCCTGCCACCACCACGCTGTCAGCGGGAGCTGAAATTTATGGATGCACTTCAATCCATCGCGAAGCTGCTCGACGACGTTTCGCCCCGGAAACGTATTGCCGCCGCGATTGTCCTCGGTGAGTTGAAGGTGAAGGACGCGGCGACCATCGCGCGGCTCGTGCAGATGGCGAGAGACCCGGTCGATGCGTACGCCGAAGCGGCGATCGAGACGTTGGGTGAATTGAAGGCCGTGAAGGGGCTGCCGGTGATGCTCGACGCGCTCGGCCGAGGGAAAGACCTCGCGAGCAAGGCGCGCGCGGCGATCGCGCAGTTGGGTGAAGACGCGTTGCCTGAGATTCGCGCGCGGCTCGAGGGCGCGGCGCCCGAAGTGCGCGCGGCGCTGTCGGCGTTGCTGCCCGCGGTCGGTGGCCGTCAGAGCTTCGAGCTGGCGCTCGAGGGGCTGCGCGGTCAGCCGTGGGAATCGATCAACAAGGTCGCGCTCTCGGTGCGGCAGGAAGCGCGTTCGATGAACGAGGCCGAGCGCCGCGTGATGAAGACGCAGGCCGAGAAGTTCCTCGCGAAGAAGAAGAGCGCCGATGACGAGCTCGCGCTGCGCGGCGTGTTGAAGATCGTCGGCTTTCTCGAGCTCGAAGACACGGCCGACCTGCTGCTCACGTTTCTCTCGCCGAAGCAGCCGCGCGCGGTGCGCATCGAAGCGGCGACGGCCCTGCGGTTCGCGTTGTCAGGCGGGCCGACGAAGAAGGCGCTGCGCCGCTTGATGGAGTTGCTGCTCGACGCCGACCCGCTCGTGGGCCGCGCGGCGCGCGACTCGCTGACGGTGTTGAAGGTCGGCACCGAGTTCTCCGATGAGCTCGCGGAATTGTGCGCATCGGAGATCGGCGAGGTCGCGCTCTGGGCCATCTCACGGCTCGGCGAACTGGCGGTGAGCGAGAAGGGCGCCGCGGGGAAACTCGCGGCGAAGACGTTGTTGCCGGTGGCGCGCGGCTCCATCGCGGCGCGCGCGGAGGCCGCGTCGAAGGTGCTCGCGGCGCTGCCCGGTGGTGAAGCGCTGTTGGTCGAAGCGCTCGCCGATGCGGAAGATGAAACCGGCGCGACGGTGCTGGCCGAAGCGCTGGCTCCGTTGACCGCGAAGCTCGGGAAGAAGGAGCTCAAGCTGTTGCTGGAAGCCGGCGGAAAAAACCTCGGCAAGCACCTCGCGGTCGCGAAGAGACAGCTCGAACCGGTGCGCGCGGCCGACGCCGAGGCGTGGGCGGAGTTGCTCCGTGAAAAGGCGAAGGCGCTGGCGAAGAAGGAACCCGCGCGTGCCGAGGCGATCGGTCAGTTGCTCGGCAAGTCGATGGTCGCGACCGCGGAGGACCGCTTCGGGCTGGTCGTCGGGCAGCTCGCGCACTCGAACCTCGATCCACATCCGCGGGCGCGGCAGCGTGACCCGGCGCTCGCCGAGCTCGAGAAGCTGCATCGCGAAGGGTTCAAGCTGCGTGACGCGATCGCGAAGGACAAGAAGCTCAGCGACGACGCGCGGTACTACGTCGGCGTGCACTTCGCCGAGAAGCCGGTGTTCGAGCTCAAGAACCTCGGCGCCGAGATTCTCGAGGGGCTCGCGGCTGGCAAGACGAAGATCGCGAAGGCCGCGAAGAACAAGCTGAAGCTGCTGGAGCTCTGAGGTGGACGCGAAGCGCTGGCAGAGACAACTGCGGGCAGTTCTCGAAGAAGGCGCCGACGAGGAGCGCGCGAAACAGCAGCAGGCGTACATGAAGTCGGCGCTCCCGTTCTTCGGCGTGCGCGGGCCCGAGGTGCGGAAGATCGCGAGGGACCTCGCGAAGCCGCTGCAGTTCGAATCGTTCGCGGAGTTCGAGCGCTTCGTACGCTTCATCTGGAGCGACGCCTCGCGAAGGGAAGAGCGCTACGCGGCGCTCACGCTGCTCGATCTCAAACAGACACGCGTATTCCAGACGATGGCCGCGGTGCCGCTCTACGAGTTCCTCATTTCAGACGGCGCCTGGTGGGACGTGGTCGATGAGGTCGCGAACCACCGCTTCGTGAAGCTGCTGGAGGATGATCACGACGCCATCGTGAAGGTGCTGCGGCGATGGTCGAGGTCGAAAGACCTGTGGCTGCGCCGCGCGGCGATCATCGCGCAGGTGCAGCGGCACGAAGAGACGGAGCTCGAGTTGATGTTCGAGCTCATCGAGCCGGCGATTCACGAGAAGGAGTTCTTCCTGCGCAAGGCGATCGGCTGGGCGCTGCGGTCCGCGGGCAGGGAGTTCCCCACCGAAATTCGCGCGTACGTCGACGAGAATTCCTGCCGGCTGAGTGGGCTCTCGAGACGCGAAGCCGAAAAGTCGCTCTCGAAAAATCAGAGCTGAACGCTGGGCGTGTTCTGCGCGCCGTCGACGACGACGTCGGTGCCGCTGATCCAACTCGCGCGAGGCGAGAGCAGGAACGCGGCGACGTTCGCGACCTCATCGAGCGTGCCCATGCGGCCCCGGGGGAACTCGTTCTTGATGAACGCGGAGATCTTCTCCGGCATCTCCTTCGCGCGGCGCGCCCACGAACCGCCTTCGAACATGATGCTGCCGGGCGAGAGCGTGTTGACGCGGATCAGCTTCGGCCCCAGTTCGCGGCCGAGCGATCTGGCGAGCGAGATCTCCGCCGCCTTCGACGCGCCGTACTGCGGCCGCGGGCCCGCGCGTGAACCGGAGATCGACGCGACGATGAGCGCCGAGCCTCCGCCGGCGCGCTCGAAATGTGGCGTCGCGGCGCGGATCAAGCTCGCCGCGTGCACGAGGTTCACGTTGAGCGTCTTCAGCCAGTCTTCAGCGGTGGTCTCGAGAAAGTTGCCGCCGAAGGTGCCACCGACGTTCGCGACGACTCCATCGAGCCGGCCGAGCGACCTCACGGTGTTGCTCACGAACTGCTCCACGCCGCCGGGCGACAGCACGTCGACCTCTTCGCCGTGCACCCGTACGCCCAGCGCGGTGAGCGTCTTCACCGCGTGCTCCAGCGTCTCGAGCGTGCGCCCGCACACCGCGACGTGCGCGCCTTCTTCCGCCGCGCGCTTCGCGATCGCGTGACCGATGCCGCGGGTGCCGCCCGTCACGAGAATCACTTTGTCTTTGAGCTGGAGATCCATGCGTCCTCAGTTGAGCGATGCGTTTCTGCACGACCACAGGTCGCGCACCATCTTCCGCGCCGCGGGGATGAAGTCCATGCCCTTCACCGACGCGTCCAGCTTCGCGACGAGCTTCATGTCGGGTGTGAGCCGGTAGAGGCCGCGCGATTTCTGCGCGAGCGTGACGAGCCGCGCCCCGTCGAGCCGCGCTTCCTGCCCCAGCGTCGCCACCAATCGCCCGGGGCCACCGTCGAGCTGCCGCAGCGCGAGCTTTCGCAGCTCGATCTTCAACTGCATCACCTCCTGCAGCGCATCGAGCTCGGGCGGCGCGTCACCGAAGCGGTCGACACACTCGCCGCGAAGATCTTCGAGCTCGTCGGCCGACTGCGCCTGACTGAAGCGTTTGTAGAGCACGAGGCGCTGATGCACGTCGGGCACGTAGAGCTCCGGCAGATACGCGGGCACGGGGAGATTCACGTCGGGCTCGATGGTCTCCTGCACCTCTTCGCCGCGGAGCTCGGCGATCGCCTCCTCGAGCATCTGCGCGTACAGCTCGAAGCCGACGGCCTCGATGCTGCCTGACTGTTCCTTGCCGAGCAGGCTGCCGGCGCCGCGAATCTCGAGGTCGTGCGTCGCGATGCTGAACCCCGCACCGAGCTCGGTGAATGCCTGCAGCACCTCGAGCCGCTTCTCCGCGTCAGCCGTCATCGCGCGGTTGTTCGGCACGAGCAGGTACGCATACGCGCGCTCCTTCGACCGGCCGACGCGCCCGCGCAATTGATAGAGCTGCGAGAGCCCGAACTCGTCGGCGTTGTCGACGATCATGGTGTTCGCGGTCGCGATGTCGATGCCGCTCTCGATGATGCTGGTCGCGAGCAGCAGTTGCGCGCGCTTCTCGACGAACTCCAGCATCGCCTTCTCGAGCTGACCTTCCGCCATCTGCCCGTGCGCGACGACCAGCTTCACGTCAGGCACGAGCTCGCGGAGCCGCTTTTCCATCGCGCCGATGGAGTGCACGCGGTTATGGATGAAGTAGACCTGCCCGCCGCGCGCGAGCTCGCGATGAATCGCCTCGCGGATCTGCGCCTCGTCGAACTTGTTCACGAACGTGCGGATCGCGCGGCGATCGGCCGGCGGGGTGGTGATCAGCGAGAGGTCGCGCATGCCGCTCATCGCCATGTTCAACGTCCGGGGAATCGGGGTCGCCGTGAGCGTCAAGGTGTCGACGGTGGTGCGGAGCCGCTTGAGCGACTCCTTCTGCTTCACGCCGAACTTCTGCTCTTCGTCGATGACGAGCAGCCCGAGGTCCTTGAAGCCGGTCTGCGTCGAGAGCAGCTTGTGCGTACCGATGAGCACGTCGACGCGGCCTTCTCGCGCCTTCTGCATCACCTCACGCGCCTCCGCGGGCTTGCGCAATGACGAGACGACGTCGACCGTCACCGGGTACCCGTTGAAGCGCTTCTTGAAGTTGTTGAAGTGCTGATGCGCGAGCAGGGTGGTCGGCACCAGCATCGCCACCTGCTTGCGGTCGAGCACCGCCTTGAAGATCGCGCGCATCGCGACCTCGGTCTTGCCGTAGCCGACGTCGCCGCAGACGAGCCGGTCCATCGGCATCGGCTTTTCCATGTCGGCGATGACGTCGTCGATCGCCTTCTGCTGGTCGGGCGTCTCTTCGAATTCGAAGTCGGCCTCGAACTGCTTGAAGTACCGGTTCGGCGGCGAGAACGCGTGACCGCGATGCGCCTTGCGTTGCGCGTAGAGCGCCAACAGCTCCGCGGCCATCTTGAGGAGCTGTTCCTTGACGTACGCCTTGCGCTTCTCGAACGCGCCGGTGCCGAGCTTGTCGAGCGCGATGTTGGTCGCGTCGCCGCCGGTGAACTTGGAGATGAGCCGCATGCGGCTCACCGGCAGGTAGACCTTGTCTTTCCCCGCGAAGTCGAGCGCGAGGAAGTCGGCCATCACGCCGTTGACCTGCATGGTCTTCAGGCCGGCGTAGCGGCACACGCCGAAGTCGCCGTGCACGCAGAGGTCGCCTTCCTTGAGGTCCTGAAAGCTCGCGGCGAACCCTTCGGCGGCGTTCTTCCGCCGGCGAGAGCGGCGCTTCACGCGCTGGCCGAACAGGTCTTCATCGGCGAGCACCGCGAGCCCGTTCGCGGTGTCGACGAAGCCGGAGCTCAGATCGCCGACGAGCAGCTCGACGGCTCCCTTCGCGGCGGGCTGGTCATCGAATGAAGCGCCGAGCTTCGTCTTCACTTTGCGCTCGGCCAGCATTCGCTTCAGACGATCAGCCTGACCCGCCGAGCCGCACGCGACACACACGCGCAAGCCGTCTTCACGCCACTTCGCGAGCCGCTCGTGGAACGGGTCGAGCGCGCCGTCTTCGCCATGGTGCGTGCGAATCACCTCACGGAGATCTTTCGTCGAACCCAGATGAAACGCGACCGGCGCCGTTTCATCTGCATCGAGCGAGAAGCCGCCGCTCATCACGCGGAACGAAGAGAGTTCCTTCTCGACTTCTTCTTCGGTCAGGAAGTGCGCGGCGGGCGGCATGGTGAGCTCCATGCGCCGCCCGGCGTCGGTGTAGCTGTTGTCGATTTCGGAAGTGAGCTCATCGAGCGCGCGCGCCTGCGCGTTCGGTTCGTCGAGCCAGACGATGGGCGAGCCGTGCCAGTGCCTCACGTAGTCGAACACCGTCGAGAGCCCGTTCTCGAAGAAGCCGGGCAGCAGCGCCTCGAGCCCGCCGGCGCCGAGGCCTTCACGAATCTGTTCGAGGCGCTCCCGCACGCGGCTCGTCGGCACCTGCTGGGTTTCGGCCAGCCTGCGAATCGATGCCTCCGCGTGCGCGCGCGTCTCCGCCGAGAAATACAATTCGCGCGCCGGGAGCAGCGTCAGCACCTTGACGTCTTCAATCGTGCGTTGCGTGTCGGGGTCGAACGCGCGCATCGACTCCACGGAGTCGCCGAAGAACTCGAGACGAATGGGCGTCTCATGCAGCGAAGGGAAGACGTCGAGGATGTCGCCGCGCACGGAGAAGCAGCCCGGGTCTTCGACGAGCGGCGAGTTCCGGTAGCCCATGTTCGCGAGCTTGAGCGCGAGCGAGTCACGGCCCACGTCGTCACCGACGCGAACGTCGCCCGATAACTTCGTCATCTCCGAGAGCGGCAGCACCTTGCGCGACAGCGCGCGCACCGGCATCACCAGCGCCGCGAACTTCTGGCGATGCGCGAGATGGAAGAGCGTCGCGAGCCGCTCGTTGGTTTCACCGGCGTCGGGCACCAGCTCGTCCCACGGCATCACTTCGCTGCCGGTCAGCCGCTTCACCTGCGCTTCACCGCCGAGGAAGAACGCGAGCTCGGCCGCGAGCACGTCAGCCGCGTCTTCGTCGACGGTCACGCACACCAGCGGCGCGTCGTGTTCACGGGAGACGCGGGAAAGCACCCACGCCCGCGCGGCGCCCGCGAGGCCGGTCGTCCGAACACGTTTCCCGGCGGCGAGCTGCAACACGCCTCGTCACGTAGCGCGGAACGCGCGTTCGTCAACGCGATTGAACGCGTGCCAGCATTTCTTCGAGGTCTCGGGGCGTGAACGGTTTCATCATCACTTCAGGCGCGTTGGTGGCGATGAATTCCTCCGCCCGTTCGGTGAAGGTGCCGCCGGTCATGAAGACGACGTGCTTGCGCTGGTCGGCGGTGAGGCGCTCCCAGAGGTCGATGCCCGAGAGCGCCGGCATCATCAGGTCGCAGAGCACCACGTCGAAGTCGGCGGCGGCGAGGAAGCCGATGGCTTCGAGCCCCGACTTCGCCATCACGATGTCGTGATGACGCCCGAGCAGCCGCTGCACGCTCCGCAGAATCGCGGGCTCGTCGTCGACCACCAGCACCTTGAGCCGCCGCGGCGGCAGGGCGTTGGGCGCCGGCTGCGCGGCCACGCTCGCGAACGGGAGCTTCACGGTGAACTTCGCGCCGTTGCCGAACGAGCTCTCGGCTTCGAGATCTCCGCCCGATTCCTTCACGATGCCGCGGCTCAGGAAGAGGCCGAGCCCCATGCCTTCGCCGGCGGGCCGGGTGGTGAAGAACGGGTCGAAGATGCGCGGCAGCACGTCGGGGGCGATGCCGACGCCGGTGTCTTGAATGGTGATGATCGCGTGGCCATCTTCCACGCGGGTCGACACGCGCACTTCGTTCGAGCTCGCGTGCCCGTCGGGGATCGCCTGCGCCGCGTTCGCGAGCAGGTTCAGCACCACCTGACTCAAGCGCGCTTCGTTCGCGTACACCGGCGGCATCGGCTTCAGGTCGGTCAACACGCGCGCGCGGTGACGGAGGTCATTGCGCATGAGGTTGAGCGACGCCTGCACCACGCGAGTCACGTCGCATTCCGCGCGGTGATGTTCTTCGGTGCGGCCGAAGGGCGTCATGCTGCTGACGATCTTCCGCACGCGGTCGGCGCCTTCGAGCGCCTCGGCGACGGCGGCGCTCATCTCCTCCATGTCGGTGCCGGGCTGCGGCCCGAGCTGATTGAGCATCTCCCCGATGAAGTTCAGGTTCGCCATCACGAACGAGAGCGGGTTGTTGATTTCGTGCGCCACGCCGGCGGCCATGGTCGACAGGCTGTGGAGCCGCTCGGTGAGCCGAACCTGCGCCTGGGCCATCGTCTGCGCGGTGACGTCTTGAACCACGGTGAGCTCCCGCTGCGGCTGACCGTCGAGCCCGGAATGCAATTGAACCCAGATGTGCACGGCGCGCACATCGCCGCTCGCGGTCTTCACCCGCAGCACCAGCGGGCCCGGTGAGAGCTCCGGCCGCGCGCTGTACGCACGAAAGGCCGCGAGGTCTTCGGGCACCACGAAGTGCTCGAGCGAACGCACCTCGACGTCACCGACGCCGAGCAGCTCGCGCAGCCGCGAAGTGAGCGTCACCGTGCCGTCGGTGAGGTCGCGTTCCAGCACCGCCAGCCGCGTGACCTCGAACGCGTCATGCACCAGCTCGCGGGCGCGGGTGAGCTCGTGACGCTCGGCGAGGCGCGCGGTGATGTCGATGCCGCGGCCGAAGTACGTGGCGCCTCCCTGCGGCGCCGAGCCGCGCGTCAATTGCCACGCGACGGTGTGCCATTCACCGGTCACCGCGCGGAGCCGCAGCGTGAACTCACGCACCGTGCGCCCCGACGCATAGAAGCGATTGAGCATCGCCAGGTCGTCGGGGTGCATCACCTCGCGCAGGCCGTAGCCGAGGTAGCGCTCCCTGGGGCCGCCGAGGATGTTGGCCATCGCTTCGTTGACCTGCAGCACCGAATACTGCGCGTCGGTCACCAGCAGGATGTCGTCGGACAGCTCGAAGAAGCGCTCGAAGACGCGCAGCTCGCTCACCAGCGTGAGCTCGCGCGTGATGTCGAGCAGCGCGATGACGACCGATTCGACCTCGCCGCTCGCGCCGAACACCGGCACCGCGGAGATCAAAATGTCGAGGTAGTGCCCGTTGTCGCGGCGCAGCGCGAGCCGCCGGCGGCGCACGGCCTTCTTCGTGGCGAAGGCCTGCCGGCTCGGGAGCTCATCGTCAGGCAACGGCGAGAGGTCGGCGGTGAGGAGCCCGAGGTCGTCGATGGAATACGCACCCGGCGTCACGGCGGCCGGCAGCCCGAGAATGGCGGCGGCCTCCCGGTTCCACTCCATCAGCCGATTCTGCGAGTCGCACACCACGACACCTTCCGCGAGCGCACCGATGAGTGGCTGGAGGTCGGAGAAGGGCACGGCACGCTGTGTAGCCTCGGTGTACGCTCCCGCGCCATCGTGAGTGGACGAATCGGAACGGCGTTGAAGCGGCGCATGAAGGCGTGGACGAGCTCGTTGGCGGGGGCAGATCTCGACGAAGCGCTCGCGGGTGAACGGCCGCGTAACGAGTACGGCGTCGATTCGTTCGGCTTCAGCCTCGACTACGCGCTCTCGGCGATCGGCCCGCTCCTGTGGCTGTACAAGAACTACTGGCGCACCGAGGTGTTCGGCATCGACAAGGTGCCGCCCGGCCGCGTGCTGTTGATTTCGAACCACTCCGGCCAACTGCCGATCGACGGCGCGATGATCGGCGTGGCGATGTTGACCAGGGCCACTCCACCGCGCGCGATCCGCAGCATGGTGGAGAAGTGGATGGCGACGCTCCCGTACATCTCGACGTTCTTCGCGCGCGTCGGGCAGATCGTCGGCACGCCTGAAAATTGCCGCCGGCTGCTGGAGCAGGACGAAGCGATTCTGGTGTTCCCCGAAGGCGTCGGCGGGCTCAACAAGCCGTTCTCGGAGCGCTACCAACTGCAGCAGTTCGGGCTGGGCTTCATGCGGCTCGCGCTGGAGACCAACACGCCCATCGTGCCCGTCGGCGTCATCGGCGGCGAAGAGCAGGCGCCCGCGATCTTCAACCTCAAGAGCGTCGGCAAGTTGTTCGGCATGCCCGCGTTGCCGATTACTCCGTACGGGTTGCCCGCGCCGCTGCCGACCAAGTACCGCCTGCACTTCGGCGACCCGCTGTATTTCACCGGCAGCCCCGACGACGACGACGCGGAGCTCGAGAAGAAGGTGAAGGTCGTGAAGGCGGCGATCGCGCAGTTGCTCGAGAAGGGCCTCGAAGAGCGCAAAGGAGTCTTCTTTTGAAGAAGGTCCTCCTCACCGGCATCTCGGGGAATCTCGGGCGCGCGGTCGCCAAGGTGCTGCACCGCGAAGCGCACGTCATCGGCGTCGACCGCCGCCCCTTCGTCGGCCGCCCGAAAGACGTCGAACATTTTCAGATCGACGTGCGCAAACGGAAGCTCGACGAGGTCATGCGCAAGCACAAGCCCGACGCCGTGATTCACATGGGCATCATGCATGACCCGCGCATGAGCGCGAGCGACCACCATTCGTTCAACGTGGTTGGTACCATGAAGGTGCTCGAGACCGCCGCGCGCTACGGCGTGAAGAAGGTCGTCGTGCTCTCGAGCGCGAACGTCTACGGCCCGTCGCCCGACAACTCGAACTTCCTCACCGAGGAGTCGCCGTTGATGGCGGCCTCGCGCTTCCCCCAGGTGCGTGACCTCATCGAGGTCGACATGCTCGCGCACGCGTTCTTCTGGAAGCACCCGGAGATCGAGACCGTCGTGCTGCGCCCGGTGCACATCGTGGGCGCGTCGATTCGCAACGCGCCGTCGAACTACCTGCGGCTCCAGCGGCCGTGGGTGATGGCGGGGTTCGACCCGATGGTGCAGCTCGTCGCGACCGACGATGTCGCGAGCGCGCTGGTCGCCGCGCTCAGGCCGGGGCTCAAGGGCGTCTACAACGTGACCGGGCCGGGCGAAGTGCCGCTCTCGGCGGTCTTCAACGAGCTCGGCCACAAGCCGTTGCCGATGCCGCACATCGTGGCGCGCCCGTTGTTGAGCGCGCTCTTCCGCTACCGGCTCGCGAACTTCCCGCCTGAAGAGCTCGACCACGTGCAGTTCCTCTGCATGGTCGACGGCACGCGCTGGAAAGAGGAGTCGGACTGGTCGCCGGCGTTCTCGATGCGCGACACGATTCGTTCGGTGTTGGGCGAATAGTCAGCAGCAGCACTCGGCGAACCCGGAGCGCCACCACTGCGATTCGAACAACAGCCGCCCGTCGCGCGTGAGCCAGCCGACGAGATGCGCCGCCTTCGAGTGTTTGCTCGCGGGCACCTCGATGGTCACCGTGACTCCATTGCCCGCGCGCGCGACCTTCCAGGCGCCGACGCGTTTGTCTTCCATGAAGTCATCGTCGACGGAGAGCCGCTCGCTCATCTCGAAGCGGCCGTCGGGTTTGAACGCGTAAGACAACCCCCAGCCCAGGTCTGACTGACTCGGAGGCCCGAAGTACCAGTCGAGTTTCGGCAGCAACGCGGCGACGTCTGCGGGCTTGCGCAGGTCGGTGCCCATCAGCAGCCGGTACGCGATGTTCTTGCCGAGTCGCGCGATGCCTGCGTCGTTCTTCGCGCGTTCGCGCAGCGTCGGGTCGAGCGAGAAGGCGGCCTCAAGTTCGTTCACGGCCGCGCTCGTGTCGTCGCTGCAGGAATCAGCCGTCTCGCCCCTGACACGCGCGAGCTCGTAGTACGCGCGGGCGGAGCGGGGCGCCGCGTCGATTGCCCGCAGCAGCTTCTGCACGACGTCGAACGCACGCCGCGCGTCCTTTTTCTCGAGCGCGAGCGCCTCGTCGACCAGTTGTCGAGCGACGTCTTCACCGGTGATGACGTCCGCCGAGTCTGCCCATGTCAGCGCGGTCGAACCACGTTCGTTCGCCCACCACTCATCGTCGAAGACCAGCCGGCCATCGGGGAGCAATTGGCCCGTCATCGTCTTCGCGGGTTCCTTCATTTCGATGACGATGAGCGGGTCGCGCTTCGGTCTGGCGACCACCTTCCACGTGCCGGCGGGTTGTCGGTCGATTTCAAAATGGCCTCCGGAGAGCAGGCGAAACGTGGCGTTGCCGAACGAGTACCTTTCAGCGAGGGCGCGGCACCAGCTCAACTTCGGCAGCAGCGCGGTGAGCCCGGCAACGGAATGAATGTCTGGCGCGTCGATGATGCGTTGAAACGCCAGCGTGGTGCGAATGGGGTCGAAGTCTTGATCAACCTTCGCGCGCGCCAGCCGCGCCGGGTCTTGCCCGATGCTGACTTGAAGGTCGGCGAGCAGATCTTCTCGCGCGTACGAATCGCCCAGTTTCGAAGCGAGCGCCGCGCGGTTGTAGAGCGCGATGGCCAGCGACGGAGACACCCGGGTCGCTTCATTGAACGCGGCGTACGCACCCTGGAAGTCACCCTGCTTGTAGAGCTCGAAGCCCTGGGCGTTCAGCTCCTTCGCGGTCGGAGCAGGGGGCGCCGCGAGCAGCAGTCCAATCAGGCTGAAAGTCTGGAAGGTCATGTGCGCCGCCGAATCAACGCCGAGGCTCGCGCATCATTCAGCGCGGCCATGACACGCGAGTCAGGTCGAAAGCCCGATCTGCCGCGTTCTTGACGGGGTTGCTCATATCTAAATGCCTTGAATTGCTCGTTGAGACCGTCTGAAACGCCATGGCACCCGTGTTGCTTTGTCATGGCTCCGGTTAGGAGGTTCCATTGTGGACCCTCCGACGCCCGTCGCCTCGGCCGGCCCCGAGACGGCGGGCGATTTTTTTGTGTCTGGTTTTCGGGTCGCCTTCTCGGCGGCCGAAGACTGCGCGTTCGCTTCGTCTTCGTCACGCTCGCCGACAACAGCGGTCGGCGAGTTCCCCGCGAACGCTCGGGTTACTCCGCGCCTTTCTTCCTGGGAGCGGGCTTGAGGTCCTCGAACGGCCCGTCGTCCTGACTCTCGAGAATCCACGCTTCGTTGCGCCAGACGAAGACGCTCGTCACCACCGCGGTCTTCTCGACGTTCGACGGCATGCGGTACCAGCTGATCTTGCTCACCACCGTCGCCGACATCAGGTCGGGAGCGACCTTCGCGTCTTCGAGATCGAAGTTGGTGATGAAGAGGTCGCGATCGTCGTCGAGCTTCAGGCGCGCCTTGATGAAGGCCGCCTGACGTTCTTCGACGATGAGCTCCGCGGCGCCGCGAAAGTCCTTCCACCGGGCCCGCTGGTGGAACTTCTCGACCGTGGGCTTGATCAGTTCCGGGTCGCCTTTGTCATGAGCACAGGCGGCCAGCATCAGTGAGAAAATCGCGAGACAGGCTCGTTTCATGGCGCGCGACGGTAGCACCCACGTTCGCTATGGTCCCGCGCGCTTATGTCCAAGCCGATGGTTGAGAAGTATGAGTCGATGCTCGCTCAAGACCCCGCGAGCACCGTCTTCGTTGAACTCGCGCGCGCGTACTTGGATCGCGGGGATAACGAGAAGGCCATCGCGACCTGCCAGCAGGGCCTGACGCATCACCCCAACTCGGTGTCGGGCCGCGTGCTCTGGGGCAAGGCGTTGATCAACGCCGGCAAGGCCGCCGACGCGATGAAGCAGTTCGACCTCGCGGTCAGCATCGATAAGGAAAACCCACACGCGTACAACCTCATCGGCGAAGCGCTCCTGCGCAAGGGGCTGTACCGCTCTGCGCTGCCGATTCTGCGTCGCGCCGCCGCGCTCCAGCCGAACAACGCGCGCGTGAATCAGTGGCTCGAACAGACCAAGCAGGCGCTCGCGGGCGGTCCCGCTCCCGTGTTGGGTGACGCGCCGCTCACGTCGGAGCAGCCCGCGTTCGTACCCAAAGAAGCGCCGAAGCCCGCGCCGAAACCCGCGCCCGCCGCGTCGGCCGCGCCCGACCCGTTCGCGGCGTTCGCGCCCGCGAAGAGCGACCCCGATTCGCAGCCGACGGTGTTGATGGCGATCCCCGGTTCGCAGCCGGCCAGAGATCAGAGCAACACGCAGGAGCTGCCCATCGTCGGGGCGACCATCGAGCCGCCTGACCCGTTCGCGAGCTTCGGAGCGCCGGAGCCTGAGGTGATGCACGGCCTCACCAGCACGTTCGACGCGCTGGGTACGGGCAGCAACGCGCCGGCGCAGCGCGCGTCGGCCCCGCAGAACTTCAGCGCGCAGCGTGCGCCCGCGCCGTCGCCGCCGAGCAACGAGCCCTCGGTGGTCATCGGCACCGAGCTCGATGAACCGGCGCCGTCGCGTGGCCCGCAGCCGGGTGGCCCGCCGGTGTTGCAGGCCGT
>JBEHYH010000089.1:0-16265 GCA_048498275.1 Myxococcota bacterium
AGAAGCGCGCGCGGTGGCGTGCGCCATCGAGATGCTCAACGCGATGCCTGAAATCAACACGTGGAACCGCGCGCAGTCGCTGCCTGAAGTCGAGATGGGCATCGGCATCCACTCCGGTGAGGTGGTGCTCGGCAACATCGGCTCGGAGCTCCGCGCGAAGTACGGCATCGTCGGTTCGACCATCAACCTCACCTCGCGCGTGGAGTCGTACACCGTCGGCGGGCAGGTGCTGATCTCAGAGACCACGCGCTCGCTGTGCAACGAGCTGGTCGACGTCGGCACCTCGCAGACCGTTTCCCCGAAGGGCGTGAAGGGCACGTTGACCATTCACGAAGCGCTCGCCGTTGGTGCGCCGTTCAACGTGCGGCTCGCGTCGGCGAATGAAGAGCTCGCTCCGCCGAAGACGCCCATCGAATTGCGCTACGGCACGGTGAAGAACAAGCAGGTGGCGGCGCTCGACCACGTCGCGCACGTCGAAGCGATGAGCGCGCAGGGGCTCGAGCTGCGCGTCGCAGAAGAGCTGCCGGTGTTGAGCGATCTGCAGTTGCGCATCGTCGACGGTGATGGGCTCAAAGCCGGTGACCTCTACGGCAAGGTGCTCAAGGCGAATGTTCGACCGAACGTGGTGTACCTGCGGCTCACGTCGGTGCCGCCGGAGCTCAAGGGCGTGCTCGAGGCCGCGCGCGTCGAAGCGACGAAGCCGAAAGAAGTCTCCGATTCCGCACTGGTGTCGTCATGAGAGTGTTCTGCGTTGCGTTGTTGCTCGTCGTCTCCGGCTGCAAGTGGATGCCGCAGCTCACCGCGGGAACGACGGCGTGTGATGACGGCCGCGCGAACGGCCTCGAGACCGACGTCGACTGCGGCGGCCCGAGCTGCGGCCCGTGCGCCGATGATCACGGCTGCCTGAGTGATTCAGACTGTCTGAGCGACGTGTGTGTGGCGGGCCGCTGCGCCGCGCCGAGCTGCTCGGACCGCGTGCTCAATGGTTCCGAGAGCGCGGTCGATTGCGGCGGAGCGTGCGCGCCGTGCGGCCCGCAGCAGCACTGTCGCCGGGCTGAAGACTGCGCGAGTGGCGCCTGCGTCTCCGGCACCTGCACCGCGATGTCGTGCACCGACCTCGTGAAGAGCGGCGACGAAACCGACGTCGACTGCGGCGGCAGTTGCCCGCCGTGCTTGATGGGCATGCGGTGCGTGCGCTCCACCGATTGCGAGATGGGCGAGTGTGTCGATGGCGTGTGCGGCGGCGCGCTCGCGTGCGTGATGCCGTTGCTCGACTGCGGCGGGAGCTGCGTCGACGCACGGTTTGATCATGATCACTGCGGAGGCTGCGGTTCTCCGTGCCAGTCGGCGGAGGTGTGTTTCCAGAATTCGTGCCTCCCGACGTGCTCCGGTGGGCTGACGGCGTGCCCGAATGGCTGCGTCGACCTCACCGCGAATCGCGACAACTGCGGTCAGTGCGGCCACGTATGCGAGGCGGGCGAAGTCTGCGTCGCGAACAATTGCGTGCGTGCGTGCCCCGCGACGCAGACCGATTGTTTCGGCACCTGCTTCTCGACTGACCGCGATCGATTCCACTGCGGCAACTGCACCAACGAATGCGCGCCGGGCACGACGTGCGTCGGAGGTCAGTGCACTCCCGCCTGTGCTCCGCCGCTGCAGCCGTGTGACGGCGGCGTGTGTATCGACCCGGACAACGACCCGATGAACTGCGGCGGTTGCGGCATCGAGTGCCAGCCGGTGATCAACGCCATCCCCGACTGTCAGAGCGGCATGTGCGGTCTCGGCGCGTGCATTCCCGGTTTCGATGATTGCGATGGGCAGGGCGCGAACGGCTGTGAGACCGACCTCTCGATGGCACCGGCCCACTGTGGCAGTTGCGGCCGCGCGTGCCAGGGCGGCGACATGTGTCTCGGCGCGCGCTGCTGTGGAGCGCTTCCGTCAGGTCCCTTCCAGACGACGTGCACCAACTGTGAAGCGTGCGACGGCGTACTGAGTTGTCTGTGTCAGGACGGCGCGTCGAACGCGGTGCCGACCAGCATCCCGCTCAACCCGCCGTGCCCGGCCGGCTACACCAACTGCAACGGAGTGCTCCTGTGCGACGGCTGCTGACTCCAGCGTTGATTCTCGCGTGTGCGTTGTTGACCGGTTGCCCGCCGGCGACGTGCACCGACGGCATCAAGAACGGCGAAGAGAGCGACGTCGACTGCGGCGGCTCGACGTGCGGTGGCTGCGACACGGGCCGCACGTGCCTCGCGTCGGCCGATTGCGCGAGTTCACGGTGCGCCGGTCACACGTGCGTCGCTGATGCTTCCTCGTGCAGCGACACGAAGAAGAACAGCGATGAGTCCGATGTCGACTGTGGAGGCGCATGTGCTCCGTGCGCCGGTGGATTGCACTGCAACGCGCCGACGGATTGCGCGAGTGGCGTGTGCGGCTCCGGAGTTTGCGCGACGCCGGCTTGTACGGATCAACTTCAGAACGGCTCGGAGACGGGCATCGATTGCGGCGGTTCGTGCGCGCCGTGCCCTCCCGGTGGCGGCTGCCGCACAAACGCAGATTGCGCGGCGAGCACCTGTGTCGACGCGATGTGCGTCAGCCCGTGCGCGGCGCCGTTTCTGATGTGCGCGCCCGGTTGCGTCGACCCGCGCATCGACGTGCTCAATTGTGGAACCTGTGGGCACGCCTGCAACGCCGGTGAAGTGTGCGTCGCTTCGCAATGCGCTCCCGCGTGCCCTGTCGGAACGATGGCGTGCGGCACGCGCTGCGTCGATACCAATCGCGACGCGCTCAACTGCGGGAGCTGCGGTCACGCCTGCGCGCCTTCGGAAGACTGCGTTGCCAGTCAATGCACGCTGGTCTGCGGCGAAGGGCTCACTGCGTGCGCGGGTGAATGTGTGAACACGGCGGTCGACGTGGCGCACTGCGGAGGCTGCAACCAACCGTGCCCTCCCGGCCAGGTGTGCAACGGCGCGAACCTCTGCGAAGCGACCTGCGCGTTCCCCATCGCGTACTGCGGTGGCAATTCGTGCGTCGACGTCGCGCACGACCCCGACAACTGCGGCGACTGCAATCACGTGTGCCCTCCGGTGAACAACGCTGACCGCGTGTGTCTGCCGGGCGGCCAATGCGCGCGTTCGCGCTGCTACCCGAACACCGGCGACTGCAACGGCAACCCGCTCGACGGTTGTGAGACGTCGCTCATCGGCGACCCGATGAACTGCGGCGGCTGCGGCAATCAGTGCGAAACGGGCCAGACGTGCGCCGGCGGTTTCTGCTTCTAGCCGTGGCACAGTCGCGCGCGTGAGCACGCCCCGAGAGACCATCGACTCCGCGAAGCAGCAGCACGCCGAAGGGAAAACTCAAGACGCGTACCGTACGCTGCGCTCGTATTTCTCGGGGCCCTCGAGCGATGAGGCGGTGTTCTTCGACGCGCTCACGGTGCTCGAGTCGCTGAGCCGAACGTTCGGCGCGACGAAGGCGGCAGACACGTTGAGTGTGTGCCTCGCGCGACGTGACGACCCGAAGGCGTTCTTCGACGCGGGCTACCAGTTCTACGAAGAACGCCAGTTTCCTCCGGCGTCGGCGTTGCTCTTTCACGCGAACAGACTCGCGCCGGGCCAGCCGGGCATCGTCGGTGAGCTGTCGAGCGCGTTGGAGGCGCAGCTCCGGTACGCCGAGGCCGCGTTCGTTCTCGAGCAATCAGGTACGCCCGCGCGTGAGCCGTTCTGTGCGTATCTCGCGGGGTTCAACTGGTTGATGTGCGGTGAGCTCGACAGCGCGCGCGAGCACCTGGGGCGGCTCGTTGATGAGACGGAGCCGCCCATCGTGTTTCAGCGCGAGATGCTGCGCGGCATGCTGGCGCGCGCCGACGCGATGACGGCGGCGGGGCTTTCGCTCGGCGAGAACGCGCTCACCGCGTGGCAGGCGGCCATCAACGGCACGGTGCTGCTGCACGAATCACCGCACGGGTGGGATTCGCCGATGCATGGCCGGTACGCGTTCGTCTCTGACAGTGCGGCGTTGCAGCGCGAAGGGCTCGAGCGGTTGAAGGTGGTGCTGACGGCTGCGAACGCCGCGCCCGCGCGAATCGTGAGCATGCCGGGGCGCGAGAGCCGGTTGCTCGGCCTCGCCGCGAGTCATGTGTTGGGCGCGCCGGTGAAACCGTGGGAGCCGGGCACGGAGAACGGTGCGCTCGTCGTCGCGTGGACGATGGAGAGCGTCCCCGACGACGCGGTGCTTCGCGCGCTCGCCTCCCATGCGCCGTCGAGCCGGTTGTTCGTGCACGCGTCGTCGTGGGTCGAGCCGTTCGGCTATGCGCCTGACGTGACGACGTTGCTGCATCAGAACATCACGCACCCGTACACCGGAGGCGCGCTGCGGGTTGATCCGAAGACGCAGAAGGTGACGCCGAGCGAGCCCGACCCGCGGCCTGATGACGTGCTCATTGAAGAGATTGTGAACGCACCGATTTCAGACGCGAGCAAGACGACACTCGAACACGTGCTCGCGGTGGCGAAGGCGCTCAGCGCGCATCGTGTGGGCTTGTTCGCGAATGAAGGCCGGCGGCTCCGTCAGCGCGCCGGTGGGCCCGTTCAAAGCAACCGCTTCACGTAACAGTCGCAGAGCGCGGGCTCGCTCCAGTTGCGGAGAGGTCAGCGCCAGCCGATGCGGTTTCTTCCCGCGCGCTTCGCGTCGTACAGCGCTTCATCGGCCCGCCGGCGAAACGCTTCAGGGCTCTCGCCGGGCACGAACATCGTGCCGCCCATCGTCGTCGTGATGCGGATGCCTTGATCATTCCCTGGGTGCGGGAATGAACCGATGGCCGCGCAGAGCACTTCAGCTTTCTCTCTCGCGATGTTCTCGGGGAGGTCGGCGAGCAACACCACGAACTCGTCGCCGCCGATGCGACACGGCAGGTCCGTACGCCGAACTTTCTCGCGCAGAATCTTCCCGACCTCGGTCAGCACGAAGTCGCCCGCCGCGTGCCCGAGCCTGTCGTTCACCGGCTTGAAATGATCGAGGTCGATGGCCAGCAGCGCCAGCCCGCGCCCGATGGCCGACGCGCGCTTCACGAACGCCTCGAGCTCTTCATCGAAGGCGCGCCGGTTGTAGAGCCCGGTGAGCCCGTCGGTGCGCGCGGCTTCTTCTTCCTGACTCAGGCGGCGCCGCGTGAAGTTGAGGCTCTCGATGGTGCGCTGCAGCTCCGCGTTCTGGTCACGCAGCGTCACCACCAGCGAGCGCTCGGCGTTCACGAGGAACGCCGTCGTGCGCCGCACCAGCGTGAAGATCGCCCGCGGGTGCGCGGTGATGAGCTTCTCGATGCTCTGTTGATCGAGCTGCTGCAACCGCGTGGGCACCGAGGCGACGATGGTCGCGCTGCGCTGATGCCCGGGGTTGATGAACGAGAGCTCACCGAAGTAGCTGCCGGGGCCGTACGTGCGCACCGTCGCGCCGCTGTGCAGCCGCGCTTCGCAATGGCCCTCGACGAGAAAGAACATCGACTCGCCCGGCTCACCTTCTCGAAGCACGACCTCGCCCGGCGCGTAGTGCCGTTCGATGCCCGCACCGAAGATGGCGTCGAGCTCAGCGTCAGAGAATGAAGTCAGCGGCGAGTCCCCCGGAAACGACGAACGCATCAGCTCCTCAACTTAGCCGTGAAACTCCGTCACGGCAGCTTCCAGCTGTAGTTCGGGTTCGGGTTACACGTGTCGACGCCGGGGAGCTTGATGAGCTGCCACCCGTTGTCCTGCGCGAGCACCTCGACGCCCTGCGCTCCCCGGGTGATGACGTAGTTGAACCAGCCGTACTGGTGCGGCGTGCCCGGCATGTAGAGCGGCGCGTTGCGATGGAGGTAGGTGATGCCGCCCGCCCACGCGAGATGCGCGTCGACGCGCAACCCGCACAGGTCGTCGTGCGTGCTCGCGGCCATCATCAGGCGGTTCACCGGGCCGAAGTCGTTCCACGCGCTGGAGCCCGCGCGTTCCGGGTAGCTCCCGACGTCGCCCATGGTGAGGCGGCTCGCGGTCGCGAAGGAATAGAGCGTCACCGCGCTGATCAACGCGAGCCCGAGGCGCGCGGGCTGCCGCGGCAACAGCGAGAGCGCCACCCCGATGAGCGCGCACGCCACCGGCATGATGGGGATCATGAAGCGCAGCTCCTTGTGCGGGACCTTCAGATGCAACGCGATGAACGCCGCGAGCACGAAGAGCATCGCGGGCGCGCGCTTCCACGAGGCGATGGCCGTGACGCCGAGCGCCAGCGTGACGCCGGGCATCGAGGTGAACAGCGCGCGGAAGTAGTAGCCCGCGTCGGCCACGCCCCACGCGGCGCCGCGGTTCTTCACGATGTTCTCGTCGTAATAGACGAACGCCGAATGGAACCAGCCGCCGAACCTCGCGCGCGGCACGTCGTGCCAGGCCGCCGCGTCCCACGCGCCGAAGACGAGCGCCCACACCGTCAACGTGCCGAAGAGTTGCAGCAGCGGCTTCCAGTCACGTGAACGCGCGGCGCGCGCGGCGAACACCAGCACGATGGCGAGACACACCATGCCCGACTGCAGCCGGAAGATGGTCGCGAGCCCGAGCAGACTGCCGCCGATGATCAGCTCGCGCGGCGCCGCTTTCGGAGGCAGCGCGAACGCCAGCCCCCACACTATGCAGACGGCGGCGAGGTTCTCGCTCATCGCGCGCGGCGAGAAATAGAGCGCGAGCGCGCAGAGGTTCCAGACGGCGGCCGACAGGCTCGCTTCGAGCTCCCGCGCGCCGAATTGCCGCGCGAGCCGGTACACGCCGAGCGCCGCCGTGCACGACAACGCCGAGAACACCAGCTTGGTGAGGTGGATGTACGAGCCCGGCGAAGTCGCTCCGAACAGCTTGCAGAGGAACAGCCAGATGGAGACGAACCCCGGCACGCCCCAGGTGCGCGCGCCGTCGAGGTATTCCCAGGCGACCATGCCGTAGCCGAACACCAGCCGATGGGCGGGCTCGAACGACTGGTAGATTTCATCGGGCCAGTTGATGCCTTCGTCGTTGAACACCACGTACGCGCGGGCGGCGAAACCGAGCAGCAGCGAACCGAACAGAATGAGCTGCGAGGGCCGTTCCCTGGGCAACATGGAGCGCGTGGGTTAGTGCACAATCGCTCCCGTGCCTACGACTCCGTCTGCGTTGTCCATCCCCGTCTCGGCACTGCTGGAAGATCAGCAGTACGACCTGAAGCTCGAGCTCCTCGAGGGCCGCGAAGGCCTCGACCATCAGATCTCCTCGTCGCGAATTCAGAAGCCGGGCCTCGCGCTCACCGGCTTCACCGAACATCTGCATTCCGAACGCATTCAGGTCTTCGGCAACACCGAAATTTCGTACCTGCGCACGCTGACGCTCGAAGAGCAGCGCGCGGTCATCGGCAAGTTGTTCGAGAGCACGCTCGCGTGCGTCATCGTCACCAAGGGCCTCGAGCTGCCCGCGCCGCTCATCGAAGGGTGCCGCCAGCACCGCCTCGCGTTGATGCGCACGCCGTTGATCAGCTCCGCGTTCATCAGCCAGGTGCAGAGCTTTCTCGAAGAGGCGCTCACCGCGAGCGGGCAGCTCCACGGGGTGCTGGTCGACGTGTACGGCGTCGGCGTGCTGCTGCTCGGCAAGTCGGGCATCGGTAAATCTGAAATCGCGCTCGACCTCATCATGCGCGGGCACCGGCTGGTCGCCGACGACATCGTGAACCTCACGCGCCGCGCGGGCGGCGACGTCTACGGTCACGGCAATGACCTGATTCAGCACCACATGGAAATCCGCGGTCTCGGTATTCTCAATATCAAGGACCTCTTCGGTGTGGCCTCGGTTCGCGACCGCAAGAAGATTGAATTGATCATCGAGTTGTCTGAGTGGCAGCCGAACGTCGAGTACGACCGGCTCGGGCTCGATGAGAGGACGATGTCGCTCGTCGGCGCGGACACGCCGATGTCGTCGGTGCCGGTGCGCCCCGGCCGCAACATGACCACCATCGTCGAGGTCGCCGCGCGCAACCACCTGCTCAAGCTGCGCGGGCACAACTCCGCGCTGGAGTTCGCCGCGAAGTTGACGCAAGCCATCTCGCGGCCGCACCCGCGGCCGACATCACCGCCCATGGGTTCGCCGATGCGCACCCTGAGCGACGAGGAGGAAGTGGAGTGAAGAGCATCATCGTCATCACCGGTATGTCGGGGAGCGGGAAGACGACGGCGGTTCGCGCATTGGAAGACGCGGGTTGGTTCTGCATCGACAACCTGCCGGCGCCGTTGCTGCTCAAGGTCGCTGACCTCGCCGAGACGAAGGACAACCTCGCGTTCGTGGTCGACGTGCGCGAGCAGCAGTTCTTGAAGGACGTGCCGGCGGTCATCGAAGACATGCGCCGCGCGGGGCACCGCGTCGAGGTGCTGTTTCTCGATTCGTCCGACGACGTGCTCGCGCGCCGGTATTCCGAGACGCGCCGGCGGCACCCGCTCTCGGGCAGCGGTGGCGTGCCCGAAGGTCTGTCGAAGGAACGCGACCTGCTGCGCCCGCTGCGCAACAGCGCCGAGCACGTGTTCGACACCTCGGCGCTCACCGTGCACGAGCTGCGCAAGCAGGTCGGCCAGCGCTTCGGCACCACCCATCACGGGCTCTCGCTCACGGTGATGTCGTTCGGCTTCAAGTACGGCGTGCCGTCGAACGCCGACCTGGTGTTCGACGTGCGCTTCATGCCCAACCCGTTCTTCGTGCCTGAATTGAAGGCCTTCACCGGTAAAGACGAGCGCGTCGCGCATTTCGTATTGGACAGACCCGATTCATGGGTCTTTCTGGACAAGACGTTCGAGCTGTTGGAGTTCCTGCTCCCGCGCTACCAGAAAGAGGGCAAGAGCTACGTCACGGTGGCCATCGGGTGCACCGGCGGCAAGCACCGCAGCGTGGCCATCGCCGCGGCGCTCGCGAAGCGCCTGAGTGAGTCGGGTGTCGGTGCGACCGCGCAGTTGTTGGACCGCGACATCGAGAAGGAATGACTCCCGCGTCGCTGAAGCGCTCCAGCCGCTTTTCGACCTACTTCGCGGCGACGCAGGCGCCGTAGGTGAGCTCGGCGGCGCGGAAGGCGGTTTCCTGATCAGGGCACGCCGTGTCGTCACCGAGCGCCTTGTCACAGTTCGCCGAGCGGCAGTCGTAGACGGCCTTCGCCGCGTCCTTCACTCCGGAGCTCGACGCGCACGCGTCATCGAGCCACGCCCACATGCGGCCGTAGTGCGCCTTGCATGAGATGAGCTGCGCGACCGGATAATTCTCGGCGGCCTCGCGCTGATTCACGCATTGCCGCGTCATCTCGCACATCGCCGCGGTCGACGCGTAATAGAGGTCACCATCGTGCGAGACGCCGGTGCCCGCGCTGTAATCAGGGTCTCTCACGTGCGCGAGGATGCCCAGCGGCGGGCCGGCGTTGACGATGAACCCCGCGCGGCACTTGAGCTTCACGGTGTTGAAGACGAGCCCATCACGTGACGCGCTCAACGTGTAGTCGCCCGGCGGTACTCGATAGAAGAGCCCGCCACCATCGATGGTCGTCGCGGTCGTCACCCGGTCGGGCTGCGCGCTCTCATTGAAATAGAACGGGCCCGTGGTGTGGCTCAGCGTCGGCGAAATCGCGAGCGAGACGCCCGGCAGCCCCTGCCGCAGATGCGCGTAGAGCCCGCCGCCCATGCGCGCGACCGTCGTCGCGATGCCGCAGTACTTGTCCAACTCCGGGTCGGGAGGCGCGAGCAGCCCCGCGAGCAACGTGTAGTTGCCCTCGGAGACGAGCTGAATCGGCAACGGGTTGATGCCCTTCGCGCCCACCTTCAGCGTCGCGGTCTGCGTCGTCTTGTAGCCGGCGGCCTCGACCACCAGCGTCACCTCGCTACCGACTTCGATCTCCTCGAACTTGAAGTGCGCGTCGGTGCCGGTGGTGAACGTGCGGCCGGGCAGCTCGAGAATCGACACCGTCGCGTTCGCCACGCGCGGGCCGCCGACCTCCTCGAAGAACGGGAGCAGATCTCCCTCGATGGTCGTGAACTCCTTCTTCACCGGCGCGCCGCACGCGCAGAGCGTCATCACCAGCAGGCCAAGTCGTCGCATGCCTTCACGCTTACCGCGCCGTCACACTCGACGCAGGCCTCTCTTCGTCCGTGTGGCCCGAGCGTGACGTGCTACCTTTCATCGGCTTTCCGGCCGCGCTTTTCCCCCGAGAACTTCATGTTGCGTAATCGCCTCCTGCCCGCCTCTGTCGTGCTCGCGTTCGCCGCGTGCAGCCAGCCCGACTCCGCGTTGCGTGTCGACCTCAGCAGCGACGAGTCGACGCCGTTCGCGACCGACTGTCTGCGGCTCACCGTACTCGGCGCCGACGGCAACCCGTTGATGGACGGCTCCGCCACCTTCGCCGAACCCGCGAACCAGAAGGCCAAGGTCGTCATTCGCCGCCAGGAGACTTGGCCGAAGGAAGTCACGCTGCGCATCGAAGGCCTCGTCGGCCCCGCGCTCCCGTCGAACCTCACGGCCGAGGAGCGCCCCGCCGCGGAGGCGAAGCGCTGCGCCGAGGCGGCGACGCTCCGGTTGAACGCGCGCAGCGACAAGCCGAACCAGAACTTCCCGACCTCCGGCATCACCGACGTCGAACTGGTGCTCAAGCGCGACGCGGCGAAGGACGTCGACGCCGACGACGATGGCTTCGCGTCGGTCGTCGGGACCGACCCCACACGCGCCGACTGCGAAGACATGGCCGCACACACGCACTATGGCCAGGCGCAGTTGTGCACCACCACCGCCGACACCGACTGCAATGATCTGCCGGGTTGCGACGACCCGGTGTGCTTCGGCATCGGCCTGTGCAACGCGCCGCCCACGCAACTGGTGCTGGTCGACGGCGGCTTCATCGACAACCTCGCCACCGCGCAGCCCAGCTACACGCGCATCCCCCTCCTGTACGAATTGCGCAACGCGCAGGGCCAGCCGCGCTCGGCCATTCGCAACACGCCGGTGACCTTCACCGTCGACAACCCGAACGTCGAGCTCCTCGGAGGCCAGGCTGACGGGGGCTTCATCATCCCCGTCAATACGTCGCAGTTGCAGGTCGCGGTGCGCGCGAACGTGTCGCTGCTCGAGACCGTCAACGTGCAGCTCTCGGCGGTGGTGAACGCGGCGCCCGACGCGGGCCTCGTGACCAACACCACGGTGGTGCGCTTCGAGCCCGCGCCCGTCACGCAGCTGGGGTTCGTCGACGCGGGTGTCGTCACCGTCGCCGCGGCGGCGTGCAGCGCGCAGACGTTGCGGCTCCAGTTGCAAGACGCGAACAACCGCCCGACGCTGGCGCCCGCCTCGGGCCGCACGGTGACCTTCGCGGTGCCCGGCACCATCAATCAGGGCGCGGTCTTCGAAGACGCGAACTGCACGGTGCCGTTGATGAGCCACGCGTTCGCTCCGGGCGAGAGCGAGATCTCGATGCACGTCGGGTATGGCACGTATGGCGCGTACGAAGTGACCGCCGACTCCGCGGGGCTGCCGACCGCGCGCTACCCGTTCCGCGTGAATGCCGGCGGCGCGGCGCGGCTGGGGTTCTTCTCGTCGACCGGCGCGGTCACCACGCTGGCGCTCGGCACCGGTGACTGTTCGTTCGACGGCCAGTTGTTCATCGGGCTGCTCGACGCGCAGGGCAACCCCACCACCAGCACCACCGACACGCCGTTGACGCTGACGCTCTCGGCCAACGCGCCGGCTGACCTGGGCTTCTTCACGTCGGCGTGCACCAGCGGCACGCAGACGTTGAACTTCACGCTGCCGGCCAATGCCATCTCGTTGCCGTTGCACGTGCGCGGCACCACCGCGACCGCCGGAGACGTGACCGCCACCATGAGCACCACGGCTTCGGGCGTCGCTTCGACCTCGGTGAACGTCAGCATCGGCGCGGGCCCGGCCTCGACCGTCGAGCTCGCGGGCACCGGCCAGACCATCACCGCCGGCTCGTGCAGCACCACGCCGTTCACCGTTCGCCTCAAGGACCTCAACGGCAACTCCGTGGGCTCCGACGCGGGCGTGCTGGTGACGCTCAGCAACGACGCCGACCTCACGTTCTTCACCGACGGCGGCTGTTCGCCGAGCGGCGTGAACAGCGTGTACCTGCCGGCCGGCGCGCCGGAGCAGCTCGTCACCTTCCGCGGTACGGCGGCGCGCGTCTTCACGCTCGGCGGCGGCACCGGGGTCAGCAGCGTGCCGGTGTTGAACCCCGTCGGCTCGGTCACCAACAACGTGATTCAGCCCGCCGCGGCGAGCAGCGTGCAGCTCGCGCCCACGACGTTGAGCATCAACGCCGGCGACGGTTGCGGCCAGTTGACGGCGACCGTGCTCGACGCGTTCGGCAACCCGACGCCCTTCGGGCTCGGAGGCCCGGCGGGCGGCACCACCGCGCGCGCGCTCGTGCTGAATCAGCCGAACCTCAAGGTGAGCAGCGACAGCCTGTGCGGCACCAACGGCGCGACGCTGAACGCCGGAGAGTCGTCGATGCCGCTCTTCCTCTCGTCGACGGTCGCAAGCACCTATGCCACGACGGTGACGCCCAACGGCCTCCCGTTCGCGTCGAACCCCTCGTCGGTGACGGTGAACGCGGGGCCGGCGACCTTCCTGATTCGTGATGCGGGTACGCCGTGGCCCATCACCGCCGGCGAGTGCCGGACCGTGGTCGTTTCGAACGAAGACACCTACGGCAATGCGGTGCCCATCACCACGCTGGTCACGGTGAATGGCGGCGCGGGCACGCAGCTCTTCACCGACGGCACCTGCCTGACCACCTTGCCCGGCGACAGCTTCAACATGGCCGGGGTCAGCAGCGGGCAGTTCGGTGTGAAGCCCACCCGGGCCGGAGATCGCCAGGTGACGGCGAATTCCTCGGCGCCGCTCACGTTGCAGGTTCGCCCGGCCGGCACGCACCACTACGCGTTCGAAGGCGCCTTCGCGCCGGTGCTGACCGCGGGTGATTGCGCGGGCCCGATGACGCTGGCGCGCTACGACGTCTGGAACAACCTCACCGACGGTGGCGCGGAGAACAACGTGAACGTGTTCTCGAACCCGGCGTCGCGCGTCTCGTACTACCCGGGCGCGGGCTGCAGCGGAGCCCCGTTCTCGGTCACCTCGTTCCCCGGGGGCGCGACGAATACGTCGTCGTTCTTCGTCGGAGCGACGGTCGCGGGCAACGTGGCGATGCTGGCCTCGTCGGGCTTCGGGTCGGGCGATGCCGGCTTGACGGTCGTGGCCGACGCGGGTCATCACCTCTCGTTCGTGACGCAGCCGGCGAGCTCGCTGACCGCCGGAGCGTGTGCGCCGTTCACCGTCGAGCAGCGAGACGGCTTCAACAACCAGGTGGCGGGCAACGTGACCGTGAACTTGTCGTCTGACGCGGTGCTGGCCGATGGCGGCACCGGCGTCTTCTTCACGAGCCCCGCCGGCACGTGCACCGCGCAGACCGGTACGGTGGCGCTGACGACCGGTAGCCCGCAGGGCACCTTCAACTTCCACCCGGAAAAAGCGGCGAACGTGATGGTGAGCGCGAACTCCACCGGGTTGGTGGCGGCGTCGGCCAACTTCGTGGTGCAGCCGGGCGCGCCGACGGTGCTGGCGTGGCAGCAGTTGCCGGTGGCCAGCGTGCAGCGCTTCGCCTGCGCGAGCGCCGGCATCGCCGAAGCGCGCGACGGTTACGGCAACGTGGCCACCGTGGGGACTGGAGCGAGCGTGGCATGGTCTTCGAGCAGTGGCCTCGCCGCGGCTTTCTTCGGCGACTCCAGTTGCACGAGCGCCGCCAACGCGAGCATTCTCAGCAACGGCTCGGCCACCGGAGAGGTGTTCTTCAAGGCGAGCGGCACGACGGGCACCATCACCGCGACCGCGACCTCGTCGTCACTCAACGGCGCGTCGACGCCCGCGCAGTCAGTCACGGTCTCCGGCACCTTCGGGCAACTGGCGATGACGCCGGAGGACGCGCCGGTGGAGGCCGCGGCCTGCGTGCCCTTCGTGGTGAGCCGGTCTGACGCGACGGGCGCCGCGGTGACGTACGGCACCACCGACTTCACCGCGAGCGTGGGAGCGGGCGTGACCCTGCACCCTGATGCCGCGTGCAACAGCGGCGGCGCGGTCTCCATGGGCGGCTCGATTCTGCCCGGGGTTTCACAGCAGACCATCTACGTGCGCGGCCATTCGGTCGACGACCTCACCAACGTGACGGTGACGGTGACGGCCGGAGGTTTCGACGCGGGCACGGCCAACGCGGCGGCGCTGCCGTTGGTGCGGCGTGGCCGCTGCGACCTCGACAACGCGGCCTCGGTGCGCTGCGAGTTGAGCCCCGCGGTCCCCAACAATGATGTCTCGCGGTCGTTCATGTTCTTCAGCTCGACGGGCGGAGATTCGAATGCGTCGAACTCCAACGTGGCGTGCCGGCTCGACAGCTCCGGTGACGCGGCGGTGGTGTGCGCGCGCTCGGGTTCGGGCACCGGCGACGGCGGGGTGCTCATCGAGTACCAGGTCGTCTCCTATGGCCGCGGGTGGGACGCGGGCGGCGTCAGCGTGCAACACCTCTTCGACGGTGGCTTGTCGGCGCTGAACGCGGACGTGCCCTACCTGTGGACACCGTCGTTGAGCGACTCGTTCGTGTTGTTCTCGAACTGGAGCATGGGCTCGGAGAACTCGGGCGACGACTTCATGACCGCGCAGCTCACCAGCGGCGGCGTGCATCTCGAGAGCGCGCCGGGTGGCGCGAACAAGCTGTACTCGCTGGAGGTCGTCTCGTTCAGCGGCGCGTCGGTGCAGCGCGGTGAAGTCATCATCGCCGCGGGCTCGCAGAGCGGCTCCGTCAACTCCAACAACCCGGGCGCGAACACGGCCAACTCGTTCCTGCTGTATTCGGTGCGCGGCGCCGACGACGCGGCCGACGCGGGCAGCGCCTACCGCATGTGCAAGCGGCAGGTTCGTGGCTCGCTCGGCGGCAGCGCACCGATGACGGCGTCGTTCAACCGCGGCATTGCCGAGCCCGGCTGCATCGACGACCCCATCACCCTCAGTTGGGAAATCGTCACGCTGCCGGCGGCCACCGCCACCACCGCGACGTTGGCGAGCCTGCAGCTCCCGGGGTCGACGACGGGGCCGTACGTCAACCAGGGCGCAGCCATCAGCAACACGCCGAACAAGTCGGTGGCGTTCGCGGGTGGGCAGGGGCCCGGTGGGCAAGCGGGCGGCGAGTCGAACTTCCTGCAGATCGACAACTCCGGTGACCAGACCGGGCCGTTCCACGCGCTGCTGCACCTGACGGCGAGCAACGTGACCGTGATGTGCCGCAACCCGGGCAACACCAAAACCTCCGCGTTCAGCCCGCAGGTCATTCAGTTCACTCCGTGACGCGCGAGGCGGCGCCCGTTACAAACGCCGCCTCATGAGTGACGAAGTCAGCAGTGACGACCTGAAGGCCGTCGAGGCGCTCGAGCAGGCCCGCGCCGCGGTGGTGGAGCAGATTGAGAAGCGCGTCGTCGGTCAGCGCGAGGTGGTGGAGCACCTGCTCATCTCGTTGTTCTCGCGCGGGCATTGCCTCTTCGTGGGCGTGCCGGGCCTCGCGAAGACGCTGCTGATCAGCACGCTGGCCGAGGTGCTGAACCTCTCGTTCAACCGCATTCAGTTCACGCCCGACCTGATGCCGAGCGACATCACCGGCACCGACATCCTCGAAGAAGACCGCTCCACCGGCCGGCGTGAGCTGCGCTTCATGAAGGGCCCGCTCTTCGCGAACATCGTGCTCGCCGACGAAGTGAACCGCACGCCTCCGAAGACGCAGGCCGCGCTGCTGCAGGCGATGCAGGAAGGGCGCGTGACGGCGTCGGGCCGCACTTGGCCGCTGGAGCCGCCGTTTCTCGTCTTCGCCACGCAGAACCCCATCGAGCAGGAAGGCACCTACCCGCTGCCCGAGGCGCAGTTGGACCGCTTCATGTTCCTCGTCGACGTCGGCTACCCGAGCGCCGAAGACGAAGTGAAGATCGTCAAGCAGACCACGGGTCACGCGACGACGGTGTTGCAGAAGGTGCTCTCGCCGGCGCAGATCCTCGCGCTGCAGGACCTCGTGCGCCGCGTGCCGGTGCCCGACCACGTCGTGAAGTACGCGGTCGACTTGACGCGCGCGACGCGCCCCAAAGAACCCGGCGCGCTCGACTTCGTGGCGAAGAACGTCGGCTGGGGCGAGGGTCAGCGAGCGAACCAGTACCCGGTGGT
>JBEHYH010000090.1:0-16071 GCA_048498275.1 Myxococcota bacterium
ATGAACAACCGCCGCAGCCGGGCCGCAATCTCGTGTTGTCGATCGACGCGCGGCTGCAGGCCGAAGCCGAACGCGTGTTCCCCGGCACCGCGGGGTCGGTCGTCGTCATCGACCCCAACACCGGGTTCATTCGCGCCATCGTCAGCAAGCCGGCGTTCGACCCGAATGAGATGACGGGCCGCGTTTCGCCGACGCGGCTGGCGCAACTGAGCCGTGACCCGCTGCAGCCGATGCTCTTTCGCGCGACGCAGCAGCACTACTCGCCGGGCTCCACGTTCAAGGTGGTGACGATGCTCGCGGCGCTGCGCGCTGGAGTCGTCACGCCGACGACGGGCATCAACTGCCCCGGCGGGTATCAACTCGGTTCGCGCCGTTGGCGGTGTGACCTCGAGCGCGGCCACGGCATCGTCCACGCGCACGACGCGATCAAGGCGAGCTGCGACGTGTACTTCTATCGGCTCGCGGACCTCATGGGCATCGACCCCATCGCAGAAATCGGCCGCGAGCTCGGGCTCGGTCAGCCGACGAATTTGAACGTCGTCGGCGAGGTGCCCGGCGTGCTGCCGTCGGCCGAGTACCACAACCGCGTGACGCCCGGCGGGTACCAGAAGGGCATGGCGCTCAACACCAGCATCGGGCAGGGCGACGTGAACGTGACGCCGCTGCAGCTCGCGATGCTCTACGCCGCGATGGCGAACGGCGGCAGGTTGTACCAACCGCAGATCGTCGAGCGCATCGAGACGAGTGAAGGTACGCCGGTCGAGCTCTTCGAGCCCAGGCTCGTGCGCGACATCAACCTGACGGCAGAAGAGCGCGCCACCATCGTCGGCGGGCTCGTCGGCGTGGTGAACGAGCCCGGCGGCACCGGCTTTCGCGCGCGGCTGCCCAACGTCACCGTCGCGGGGAAGACCGGCACCGCGCAGGTCGCGCGCATCGGCGCTGTTCGTTTGAAGACCGCGCAGCTCGACTACTGGCATCGCGACAACGCGTGGTTCGCTTCGTTCGCGCCCGCGGAGAAAGCGGAGCTGGTCGTGGTGGTCCTCAACGAGCATTCCGGGTTCGGTGGGGCCGAAGCCGCGCCCGCCGCCGGAGCGATCTTCGCGAAGTACTTCGAGCTCAAGAAGCAGGACGCGGAGGCCTTCGGGCTCGAATACGTGCCGCCTCCGCCGCCGCCCGCGGTGAAGGCGCCGCCGCTCATGCCGCCTGAGTCACCGCCGGGAGATTCGCCGGGCACCGGGCTCGCGATTCAGCCTGTCGAGAAACCCACGTTCGCCGCGACGCCGGCTCCGGCGCCTGATGTCGCGCCGCCGGCTCCGAAAGAAGGCAACTGACGATGGAACTGAGTGTTCAGCGCAACCGCGCCGCGAACGTGCCCTGGGCGTTGCTCGGAGTCGTGCTGCTCACCGCGGTGGTCGGCATCTACAACCTCGCGTCGGCCTCGCGCCCACCGAGCGCGCCGATGTGGCAGAGCCAGATTCTGTACCTCTTCGTGGGGCTCACGCTGGTCGTCGGTATTTCGCTCATCGACTACAAGCTCATTCAGCGCGTCACGGTGCCGCTCTACGTGCTGAACATCGTGGCGTTGCTGGCGCTCAAGTTCTTCGGTCACAAAGCGAAGGGCGCCGAGAGCTGGTTCGTGCTCGGCCCGTTCCGCATTCAGCCCGCCGAGTTCATGAAGATCGGCATGGTGTTGATGTTGGCCAAGTACTTCCACGATGACGAGCGGCCGGGCCAGCCGGCGCAGGGTTTCCTCCGCCTGATTCCCGCGGCGTTCATCGCGTTGTTCCCCACGGCGATCGTGCTCGTGCAGCCCGACCTCGGCACCGCGCTGATGATGGTGTTCACCGCGGTCACCATCATTCTCTTCAGCAAGCCCACGTTGCCGGTGTGGATCGGTCTGGGGCTCGCGGCGATCGTCTCATTCGGAGTCTTGTGGAACGACTACGTGCGCGAGCAGCCGGAAGGCGATCGCTTCACCATCATTCGCCACAAGCTGAAGAAGCATCAGGACGGGCGCATCTCCGGCTGGCTTGACCCGACGTCTGATTTGAAGGGCACGAACTACCACGCGATGCAGTCGAAGATCGCCGTGGGCTCCGGTGGCTGGTCAGGCAAGGGGTGGATGGAGGGGACGCAGACCGGTCTCCGCTATCTGCCGGAGCAGCACACCGACTTCATCTTCAGTGTGTTCGCTGAAGAGCAGGGCTTCGGGCGCGCGTTGCTGTTGCTCCTGCTCTACGGAGGCGTGCTGATAGGCGGCCTCGGCGTCGCGCTCAGCGCGAAAGAAAAATTCGGCGCGTTCGTGGCGGTCGGCATCTGCGCGATGATCTTCTGGCAGGTGTTCGAGAACATCGGGATGGTGACCGGTCTGCTGCCCATCACCGGCATCACGTTGCCGCTGATGAGCTACGGCGGCAGCTCGATGGTCTCGGTGATGATCGGCATCGGTCTGCTGGTGAACGTCGCCATGCACCGGCAGATGTTCCGCTCGTAGCGACGGCAGGTTTGCACTTCGAACCGACGCGTAGGGTCTCGTGATGACGATGTCATCACAATGGATTCACGACGAACGCACACCGACGGGTCTTGGGCAGATCATCACGCTGACTCCGACCGAGCTTCGGCGCGAGTCGAAGGGCGCGCTCGGCGGCGGGCTGCAGGTCATCATTCCGGTGCAGGCGCTCCGTGGCTTCTATTCGGTTGCGTATCAGTACGTCTCCGTCACCGGCTCTTCGCGCGGAGCCGGGCCGTCGCAGTTCCTCGTCTCGTGGACCGGCGCTGACGGAGTCGTGAAGAGCGACACCTGGATGGTCGACGTGAGCGCGCCGACGTTTCGCAAGTTGCTCGAGGGGCTCGCCACGCTCAAACCCGACGCGAATCTGCTCGGGCTCCCCAGCGATGAGGCGCATCGCCGGCTGGGCAAGACGAGTCTGAAGAAGGTGCAGAGCATGACGATCGCGATCGTGCTCGGCGTCGTGGTGAGCCTGACGCTCTGCCTCGGCACGATCGTCGTGTTCACCGTGATGAAGTGATCAGCGCTGCGCGGGCTGCGGAGTCTGCGCTGCCGGCCGCTGATTCACCTGCAACGTCGGGCTCGGCGCGGCGATGACCATGTTCCCGCGCAGACCGGCCTGCGAATAGATCTCCGGCATCTTCTGCTGCATGTCGTACTGGATGTAGTCGGGGTTTCGCTTCAGCGCGGCGCCGATGGCGTCGATGCGCGCAGCAGCCGTCTCGCCTTCTTTCTGCGCGAGCTCGCGGCGCAGCGTGGCCGTCTCTATTTCGGCCCTCACGCGTTCACGTTCGGCGATCGCCTTGTCGCGGAGAATCGACTGCACCGCGCGGTCGACGTTCGCCGCGTCCATCGCGTCGGGGAAGTCGAGGTTCGAGAGCGTCACTTCGTAGATCTTCAGCAGGTCACCTTCATGCGCGGCGACCGCTTCGAGGAACCGCTTTCGGATGTCTTTGAGGATCTCCTGATGCTGATCATTCACCTCGTTCGCGCGGTACGGAGAGATCGCTTCACGCACCACGGCTTGAATCGTCGGCCGCACGTACGTCTCGAAGAGCTTCTTGGTGGTGATGGTCGTGTCTTTGTCGGGCGTGAGCGAGGTGAGCAGCTCCTTCACCGATTCGTCGGCGCAGTTCGCGGAGAAGCGCACGTACATGTCGAGACCGAACTGCACGCCGTCTTTGGTGAGCACGGTGAGCGGGTCGTGCTGCGTGACGGTCGAGCAATCGACGGTCATCACCTCGTTGTAATAGCCGACCGAATACGTGCCGGGCCCGAGCACCGGGCCGACGAAACCCTGACCGGTCTTCGCGATGGTCAACGGGCCGGAGCGATCGAACATTCGCCCTCGGTACGCCTGCGGCACGTCCATGGTTGCGCAGCCGGCGGAGACGACGGACACAACGGCGATCAACGCGAGTTTGTGCATGGGTTTTCCTGTCACGCATGCATGCGCGACTCGCGATTTTCCCGCCGTGTCATGAAGCCACGAGGGGTGAAAACGAACAGGCGCGTCGTGCTGCCTCACTCGGTCGCGTGCTTCTTGCGCCACGCCCCGGGAGCGACGCCGGACCACTGACGAAACGCGTAACTGAAAGAGGCTTCCGACGCGTAGCCCGTGAGTTGCGACGCTCTCGACAACGAGGCGCCTTCACGCAACAGCGTCGCCGCTTTCTGCATGCGCAGCCGCGTGAGGTACCCGAGCGGTGGTTCGCCGACGAGCTGCGTGAAGCGCGCCGCGAAGACCGAACGTGAGAGCCCGACTTCTTTCGCGAGCGACGCCACCGTCCATGGCGCCTCAGTTCGATGATGCATCGCTCCGAGCGCGGCAGCGGTGCTCGGGTCACGGAGCGCGGCGAGAAAACCGCCGCCGTCATCAGGCACGTGCGCGAGATACGCGCGGAGAATCTGAATGAAGATGACGTCGGCCATCCGCAGCAGCACGACTTCGGAACCCGGCCGGTCTCGCTCCACTTCGCGGGTGATGAACTGGATGTTCTCGAGGAACGACGGGCCTCCCTGAGCTTCGTCGGGTCTCATTCTGATGACGGGCGGCAGCACCGAGAGGATCTGTTGCGCGAGTGGGTCGTCGAGCACGAAGCACGCCGTGACGAAGTTCGTTTCAGCGCCCGCGGCGCCGATGCCGAGTTGCATCACCGCGCTCCGTGACTCGCATCGCGCGACGTCATCGAATCGCACCGCAGCGCCGCGTCGTTGATCTCGCAGCACGTGCGCGTGGCCGAGCGGCAGAATCGCGAGGTCGCCACCAGACAGCGCGATGTCAGGTTCCTTGCCGGCGCTGAGCCACGCGCTCCCGCGAACCACGTAGTGGAAACGCACGCAGTGCTTCACCGTCGGCAACGACACGCCCCATGGCGCGCGACCGATCGTCGAAGCCCAACGGGTTTCCTGCAGGCGAACAGGGGCGAGTACCGCGCTCAGAGCGTCCATCGTGACGCAACGTAACGGGGCCACCACCGATCTCCATGCTCGCCGGACGATTTCGTAATTCTGCCGGACGATTTCGCATGGTTCGTACGAATCGCGGGTCACACAAAGGACGCTCACAACGAAAGGAAATCACATGTCCAGCAGGCTCGATTTTTCAGAGGAACTCGCCGGTCGCCGCGCACTCGTCACCGGAGGCACGCGGGGGATGGGTGCGGCGATTGCGCAGCGGCTGCTCGACGCAGGCGCGAAGGTGGTAGTGACGGGCCGCACCCGTGGCGATTCGCTGCCGTCAGGAGCGTCGTTCATCGCGGGTGACGTCAGCACCATCGAAGGCGTCGAAGACATCGCCACGAAAGCGGTCGCCTCGCTCGGCGGTCTCGACATTCTCGTCAACAACGCCGGCGGCGCTCGCCCGTTCGCCGAAGGCACTGCGTCGATCAGCGAAGAAGAATGGCAGGCCGCGTTCGCTCTCAATCTGTTCGCCGCGGTGCGACTGACGAACGCGGTGTTGCCGGCGCTGCGCGAATCGCAGGCGGGTGCAATTGTGAACATCTCGTCGAACGCGGCCCGCATGGCTTTCGGCCCATTCGCGCATTACGGCGCGGCGAAGGCTGCGCTCGACATGTATTCGCGAACGCTCGCGCTCGATCTCGGGCCGAAGGGCATTCGCGTGAATGTCGTGTCGCCGGGGCCGGTGAGCACTCCAGGTGGCGATGGCGCGCGACAGGCGTTCAGCGATGCGACAGGCGCTCCCGGTGATGTCTTCGCGCAGTCGGTGCCGCTCGGCCGCCTGGGCACTCCGGGCGATGTGGCGGAGGTCGTCGCGATGCTCGTGTCGGACCGCGCGAACTGGATGACGGGCGCGAACATTCTCGTCGATGGAGGAATGACGGCGCGTTGACCGCGACTCGCAACCCGACGCGGCACGGCCGTCGCGGAGTTTTCAAACCGAGCGGTGCGCATCACGCGCACCGTTCGACCACAACAAGGAGCAGGTCATGAGTTACGCAATCATCGGTTTCGGAGCCATTGGACAAGCCATCGCGCGCGCGTTCGCGCGCAAGAACCTCGAGGTCGCCGTCGCGAGCAGACGGGAGCCGGAATCACTCGCTCCAGTGGCGCGTGAGATCGGCCCGACGATCAAACCCACGACGCTGGCGAGCGCGCTCGAGGCGCAGGTCATCATTCTCGCGGTGCCATTCAGGGAATATCGCGAGGTCGCCCGGCGCCTCCCGAGTTGGAACGGGAAGACGATCATCGACGCGACGAACGCGTACGGAATCTCCGTCGACGAACTCGGAGGTCGACCGTCGTTGTCGGTCATCGCGAGCGCGTTTGAAGGCGCCAACGTCGTGAAGGGCTTCAACCATCTCCCGGCGAGGGCGTTGGCGGGTGACCCGAACGTGAAGGGTGGCCGTCGAGTCGTCTTTCTCTCGGGCAGTGATGAAGGCGCGGCGAAGCCCGTTGCCGCACTGGCCGAGCAACTCGGGTTCGCGCCGATCTGGCTCGGGGCGCCCGACGAGGGCGGCGCGCTGATTCACGGGAGCGGGCGCACCTGGGGGCAGCTGATTTTTCAAGACCTCGTGAAGTTCTGAATCAGACCCAGGCGATCTGAATGAGCTCGTCGGCGCGACCGGCGGCGCGCGCTGACTCCATCAACGCTTCGTACTGTTCGCGCAGAATCGTCTTCTTCTTCGCGAGCGTGTCTTGCCGCGTGGCGCGCAGCTCATCGGAGTTGGGATCGAAGTTGCTCATGCCGCGCGCTCGCATCACCAGCAGGCCGATGGAGACGCCGAACCCGGCGACGGCGACCGCGATCGCGGTGGCGACGGGAATGTCTCCGCCGACGAGCGCCGGCGAGATCGTCAGCGTGCCGAGCAGACCCAGGAGTCCGAGCACGAACATCCAACTGAACTTCGCCTTCTTGAGCCGCAGCGCCGCGTCGGCGTTGTACGAGAGACACCTCGGGCACGGCACGTCGTCTTTCGCGTTCGCGAGCGAGTGCGCGAGCCCTTTGTGCGCGGCGGCGCGGGCGCGTTCCTGCGCTCCGGCGTTGTCGAGCATGTACGGGCTCACGCCTTCACCGGTGAACTCACGCGTCACCTGATACGCGAACTGTGTCTGACAACGTTCGCAGCGCATCGGCTTCCAGGCTGAACCGGAGACGCGCGCGCTGTACCGACGGGTCACGACGACGGGCATGGTGACCGTATGACTCCGGAGCGCGGGTCGAAGTGCAAGATCGTTCGGCGAACGCACCTCGAACGTGTTCGACCCGCGCCGCGACAGTGTCTCACGCGCGTCGACACTCCATCGTGGTCATTTACGTGACACCAAAATGCCTCCCGCGAGATGCAGCGACGCAGCGCTATGAAGCACACGTCGCCGCGCTGAGCGGCGCTCGCCAAGGGGGCACACGTGGTGTCATCGGTCCGCAGCAGTGTCGTGACGTTGTTGGTGTTGTCAGCCGGGAGTGCGAGCGCGCGCGACTGGTTCGTTCGTCAGGGCTCCAACGGTGACGGCACGCGCGCCAACCCGTTCGGCGACCCGACCGAGGCGCTCGATAAGTGCGAAGCGGGCGACAGCATTCACGTCGCCGCGGGCCACTACGTCGGCAAGCTGCAGAAGGGCGAGTTCGAGATCCCCTTCGACAACGTGTCGCTGATCGGCGGGTACAACGCCGCTTTCACCGAGCGCAACCCGTGGAAGAACAAGACCGAGCTCGCGTGGGACGCGAACAAGAACCGCCCGAATCAGGCGCGCGTGCTGAGCAAGATGCAGAACAGCGTCGTCGACGGCTTCGTCTTCGACATGACGGCGGTCAATGAATACACGCCCGACAAGGGCCGCAAGGAGGTGCCGGTCGGCGACGGCGCGATCTTCTTCTGGCTGCCCGGCACCATCCGCAACAACGTCATCTTCAACTCGAACGCCGACGCGGCGATCTACGCGAAGCCGCAGTCGACGATTGAGAACAACGTCATCGTCAACGCGATCACCTACGGCATCGACATCAGCCAGCACGCCTCGTACCGCGGGCCGGTGATCATCAAGAACAACACCATCCTCTACACGCAGAGCTACAAGGCGAAGGGCAAGGGCCGTTACTCCGGCTCGGCGATCGGTCTGCGCGTCGGAGTGGCGGCGACCATCACCAACAACATCCTCGCGAACAACGACAACAACGGCATCGACACCGCGACCGAGCCCGGCAAGGTCAGCGTGCAGAACAACCTGTTCTTCATGAACGCGTGGGCGAACCTGAAGACCGAAGACACCAACTCCACCGCGGTCGACGACGCCTCGATGGACATGCTCGACGAGCTCGGGCTCAAGGCGGCTGACGGCAACGAAGTCAAGAACCACGGGCTCTCGCTCGACAAGGACTACGTCGCGCTCCAGTTCACCCGCACCGACTCGGACGTCGGCAAGGTGACGATGGATGACATGAACAAGCTGCGCCAGATGCTCGGCATGAACCTGCAGGGTTCTGGCGCCAAGGCGGCGACTGGCGTCGCGAACCCGTACAGCGCGACGAAGATCTTCGACCTGCTCAACAACAAGAACAAAGCGGGCGCGCACATCGTGCCGTTGACGGTGCCGGCCTTCAACGACGCGGCCGCCGCCGCGCCGCAGCGCAACTACGTCGACAGCGACTTCACCGGTTGGCTCAAGTCGCCGAAGAATGAAGCCGCGCTGTCGCTGGTGGTCGCCATCGGCTCGGTGACCAACGCCTCGCTCATCTCGAAGAACGGCTTCGACCCGAAGCAGTACGACGGCGTGCAGCTCTACGACCGCAAGGGCGAGGGCCAGATGCTCACCGGCTTCGTGAAGAAGGGTTCGGCGGCGGCGCGTCTCGCGGCCGACAGCATGGGGATGTACAGCGGCAGCGGCGTGCCCACGCGGCTCTTCACGGTGAAGGGCGTGAGCTACGACACCGGCGCCTACCCGCGCGCGGCGTTCCTCATCGAGAGCATCGAGGCGCAGGACGTCGCGGCGGCGAACGGCGCGAAGAAGGCGCGCCCCGCGGGCCGTGACTGGTTCGTGCGCGCGGGCTCGAGCGGCGATGGCTCGAAGGAGAAGCCGTTCAAGGACCCGTTCCAGGCGCTCGAGAAGGCCGAGATCGGCGACAACATTCACGTCGCGGAGGGCGAGTACAACGGCAAGCTCAAGAAGGGCATCTGGAAGGTCACCGTGCCGTACGTCGCGATGTATGGCGGGTACGACGCGAACTTCACCGAGCGCAACCCGTGGAAGCACCCGACGCTGCTCCGCACCGGTGATCTGAAGACCTACGTGAGCGACTACACGATCTCCGGTGAGAACGATCACCGCGGCGCCATCGTCGACGGCTTCGTCTTCGACCGCACGCCGACCAACAAATACAAAGAGAACGGCGATCTCGACTATTCGAACTCGCCGAAGAACGACTTCATCTGGTTCGCCGACGGTGAGGCCATCATCCGCAACAACGTGTTCGTCAACGCCACCGAGCGCGCCATTCGCGCGCAGACGGGTCAGGTCTACGACAACAACATCATCTTCAACTCGCACATGATGGCGGTCGACGTGCAGCGCGGCAAAGACGAGACGCCGGTCGTCTTCACCAACAACACCTTCGCGTTTTCGTGGTGGTACAAGTTCGGCAAGGGCGAGGCGTCGACTGGTTACCTGCTGAACGTCGGCACCGACGTGCGCGCCGTCATCGACAACAACATCTTCGAGTTCGCCGACAACGACGCGATCCGCATCCCCAGCGAGGCGAAGAACATCACGCTCACGCGCAACACGTTCAACCACAACCTCTGGTCTGACGTGTTGAACCCCAAAGACAACACGCTGGTCGACGACAAGAGCTTCAACACGCTCAAGGGCTTCGGCTTCAAGAAGGCCGAGGGCAACCAGGTCATCTCCGCGGGCCTGCAGGTCGACGGGAAGTGGTTCGAGACGTACCTGAGCCGCACCGCGTACACGCCGGGCAAGGTGCAGATGGATGATTGGAATCAGCTCCGCGAGATGCTGGGCCAGCCGGTGATCGCCACGGGTGGCAAGGCGGGCGACGGCCTCGCGCCGAACTACAAGTGGCAAGACGCGATGAAGGTGTTCCCGAAGAACCCGAAGGTCACCGCCGGCGCGCGCGCGAAGGAGCTCGCCATCGAATACGGCAAGGGTGGCCCGGTCGCCGCCGCCGAGAAGTACGACTACCAGCAGACCACGTGGGACGACGCGGGCTCCAACAAGTCGGAGTGGCAGAAGCTCGTCGGCAAGCGCGTGTCGCTGGTCATCGTGGTGCGCGACCCTGACAGCGGCTGGTCGCTCGATGAGATCAACAAGGACGAATACAAGGCGTTCTCCGTCACCGGGCCCGAGGGCTCCGAGGCGAAGGGCTTGCCCACGCGCTTCTACGTGAAGAAGGGCAGCAAGGCCGGCAAGGTGCTCGACAACGCGAAGAGCTATTCGCGCGGCGACCCGGAGGAGACGTACACGGTCAGCGGCGTCGCGAAGGACAACCGCCAACTGATCATCGAAGAGGCCGTGAAGAACTGACGCTCACCGTGGCGCGAAGTGGGGGGCGCTGCTATCAGCGCCCGCCCATGAAGCCCGCGCTCGTCATCATTCCGACCTACAACGAGCTGGAGAATCTCAAGCCCATCACCGAGGCGGTGCTGGCGGTCGATTCGCGCGTCGACATTCTGGTGTGCGACGACAATTCACCCGACGGCACCGGCCAGCTCGCCGATGAGCTCGCGGCGAAGAACGGCCGCATCCGCGTGCTCCATCGCGAGAAGAAAGAGGGCCTCGGGCGCGCGTACCTCGCGGCGTTCCGCTGGGCGCTCGAGCAGGGCTACCAGTTCATCATCGAGATGGACGCGGACTTTTCCCACGACCCGCGGTTCCTCCCGAAGCTGATCGACACCGCGCAGAACGAGGCCGATCTCGCGCTGGGCTCCCGGTACATCGAGGGCGGAGGCACGGTGAACTGGGGCGTCGGCCGTCAGCTCATCTCGCAGGGCGGTTCGTTGTACGCGCGCTCGATTCTGGGCGTGCACATCCGCGACCTCACCGGCGGCTTCAAGTGCTTCAACCGCCGCGTGCTCGAGGCCATTGACCTCAACACCATTCAGTCGACGGGCTACGGCTTTCAGATCGAACTGACGTACCGCGCGCTCAAGAAGGGCTTCGTGGTGAAGGAGATCCCCATCATCTTCGAGGACCGCCGCGTCGGTCAGTCGAAGATGAGCCGGAAGATCTTCCTCGAGGCCGCGAGCATGGTCTGGAAGCTGCGGTTCACGGTGAAGTGATGCTCGCCGCGTTCGCCATCGCCTTGCCCGCGGTGCTCTTCATCGTCGACCCGATCGGCGTGGTGCCGCTCTTCGTCGCGCTCACCGGTGACGAGACGAAGGAGCGCTGCGCCGACATCGCGCGCCGCGCGTGCGTCGTCGCCGCCGGCATGCTCACCAGCTTCGCGCTCTTCGGCACCTTCATCTTCACCGCGTTCGGCGTCACGCTCGCTGCGTTTCGTGTCGCCGGCGGGTTGCTGTTGATGCTCACCGCGCTCGACATGCTCCGTGCGCAGCACCCGGGCACCAAGACGAGCAAACGCGAGACCGAAGAGGCGCAAGACCAGACCGAGATCGCCATCGTGCCCATCGCGATACCGCTGCTCTCGGGCCCCGGCGCGATCGCGACGGTGATGGTGTTGATGGCGCAGCTCGGCGGAGGCCTCAACGCGGCCATCCCCGTCATCAGCTCCATCATCATCACCATGCTCATTTCGTACGTGCTGCTGCGCAACGCGCACGCGGTGAAGCGGGTGCTGCGCCAGAGCGGCATCGCGATCCTCGAGCGTGTGTTCGGCTTGATCCTCGCGGCCATCGCCGTGCAGTTCGTGTTCGACGGCGGGCGGGAACTCCTCAAGGGCTAGCCGGAAAAGCCGTGCTACATCGGGCAGCTGCGCATGGCTGAAAAGCTCGGGCGGTATCAGCTTGAAAAGAAGATCGGCGCCGGGGGCATGGCCGACGTCTGGCTCGCGCAGGGCCCGCGCGGCACGTGCGTCGTCAAGGTCCCGCACCGGCACCTCTGCGACAACGCCGAGTTCGTGCGCATGTTCCTCGACGAGGCGTCGCTGCTCGCGCAGTTGCACCACAAGAACATCGCCGAAATCTTCGACCTGGGTCAGGTCAACGGCACCTACTTCCTCGCGATGGAATACGTGGCCGGCTTCGACCTGATGACCATCAGCCTCGAGCACGAGCGCCACGGCGAATTGATGACGCCCGAGATCTGCGCGCGCATCGTGGCCGACGCCGCCGGAGCGCTGCACTACGCGCACGAAGCGAAGGGCGCGAACGGGCTGCCGCTCAACATCATTCATCGCGACGTCACCCCGCACAACATCCTCCTGTCGAGGAAGGGCGAGGTGAAGATCATCGACTTCGGGGTCGCCAAGGCGAACTCCACGCTGCACCGCACGCAGGTCGGCTTCGTGAAGGGCAAGTACCCGTACATGTCGCCGGAGCAGGTGACCGGTCAGACCATCGATCGCCGCGTCGACGTCTACGCGCTCGGGTTGTTGCTCTACGAGCTGCTCACCAACGTTCGCGCCATCGGCGGCAACAACGAGATCGAGCAGATCGACAACGCGCGCTACGGGCGCATCCGACCGATCGAGCAACTGCGGCCCAACGTGCCGACGCCGATTCGCCAGATCCTCGGAGGCTGTCTGCACTTCGAAGCGTCGGGCCGCTACCCGACCGCGCTCGCGCTGAAGGAAGATCTCGAGAAGTTCCTCACGCTGCAGCGGCAGTCGTTGGGCCAGGAAGATCTGCTGCGGCTCTTCCGCGTGGTCGCGGCCGATGTCGGCGACGTCGAAGAACCCGCGGGGCGGCCGACCGAGCTCGAGCAGCCCGTCTCCGCGCCGCAGGGCGCCGTCGTGCTGCCGAGCAACCCCGGCGCGAAGATCGATGAGCTCGGTTTTTCGCAGACGCAGCCGAGCCTCGCGACCATCAAGCCGATTCAGCTCGCGACGCCGGTGGCGATGACCGCCGACACCACGCCGGTGGTCGCGCCCGAGAAGCCGCGCTCGAAGGGGCCGATGCTGACGCTCCTCGGCCTCATGCTGGTCATCGTCGCGCTCGGCATCGCGCTGTGGGAGCCGTGGGCGACCTCGGCCGCCGCCGACGCCGGAGTGCCCGCCATCGTCGTCGCGCCCGCGGTGGATGCGGGAATCGGCGAGCCCGAGGTGATCGACGCAGGCCCCGCGCAGGTCGCTGAAGTCATCGACGCGGGAATCGGGGAGCCGCCCGTCGTGCGCGCGGCGATCGTCAGCGTCACCGCTCCGGGCACGGTCGAAGTGTTCGTCGACGGTAAGAAGTTCGGCAAGACGCCCATCGAGCTCGAGCTCACGCCCGGCAAGCACCTCATCGTCGCGGGCGGCAAGAAGTACGCGGTCGAGCTCTTGCCGGGCGAGACCGCTGAGCTCAAGGCAGGCGCTGGAGGTTCGAACTCCCCCGCCGCGAAAGAGAAGGGCAGCCTCAAGGTGGAAGCGTCGCCGTTCTGCCAGCTCTCGGTCGACGGCAAGCCGCAGGGCACCGTCTCGTTCAAGGAACTCGAGCTCGTCGAAGGCGCCCACACCGTGCAGTGCACCCTCGAAGACCCGTCGCTCCCGAAGCCGCGCGTGAAGAAGCAGAAGATCACCGTGAAGGCGGGCGCGCAGGCCGAAGCGAAGTTCAACATGCTCGTCGAATGACGCGCGGTGTGCGTTTCAGTCTGGGTTGAAAACTGAAAGTTCGGAGTGGTATTCGGCACGTGCGCGAAGCCGCGCGTGACGGAGTTCAACCTTTCCCACTCCTCGGGGATTTCCAAACATGACGAGACTTCAATGGCTGGTCGCGGCGGGTGCCGTGGCCATGGTGGCGTGTAGCGGTACGGGTGGCACTGGAGCGATCACCGGGTCACTGACGGTGGCGGGTGAGAAGCGGGCCGATGTCTCGGTCGATCTCCTCGGCCCGGTGACCCGTGGCGCCGTGACTGATTCGAACGGTGCGTTCACGTTCAACGGGCTGCCTGACGGCGACTTCGTGGTGCGCGCGAGCGTGCCGGGCACGCGCGAGGGCACGAAGGTGGCGAGCGTGACCATCAAGGGCGGCAAGTCGTCGTCGACCGCGACGCTGACCTTCACGACGGAGGCGCCGGTGACCATCTCCGGCCACGTGGTGTTCAGCGATGGCTCCGACGCGTCGGGCGTGGTCGTGACCGCGACCGGCACGGAGACGAAGATCGCGACGACCGCCGCTGACGGCGCGTTCTCGTTCACCGGCATGAAGCCGGGCGGCTACGTGATCAGCGCGTCGGTCGCCGACACGCGCGAGCAGAGCATCACCGTGGGCGCCAACGCGACGGCCGACCTCGACCTCGGCAACCTCAAGTTCACGCCGTCGGGTGTGGTGCCCGGCATCGTCACCTACAACGGAGCGCCGGTCGCCGCCGCGCAGGTCGTCATCACCGGCACCTCGCTCTCGTCGGTCTCCGGCGAACAGGGGCAGTTCGAGTTCACCGGCGTGCCCACGGGCGCGCAGACCATTCTCGCGCGCGTCGGCTCCGAGCCGTTCCTGCGTTCGGCCAGTGTCGCGGTGACGGTGGTGCGCGGTGAGAACCCGTCGGTCAGCCTCGCGCTGAGCGACGCGCCGCTGCCGACCGGCACGGTGAAGGGCAAGATCACCTTCGAGGTCGGCGCGAAGCCGCCGACGAGCATCACCGTTTCTGTGGCGGGCCTGCCCATCACCGCGACGCCGTCAGTGCTCGGTGAGTTCTCGCTCGACCTCCCCATCGGCACGCACGTGCTCAAGGCCACCGCCCCGCACTATCCGGTGCAGACCCTCGGCACCGTCACGGTCAACGCGAACGACACCACGTGGCTCCCGGCGGCGACGCTGTCGTTCTTCACCACGGTGTTCACCAACCCGACGAACCTCGTCTACGTGAACCAGGTCATCTGGGATGACGAGTCGAGCGGCACCAACAAGCAGTTGGTGTGGATGTGCGACAACTACGTGCTGTACGGCGGCGGCGAAGGCGGCGGCGACTGCCAGTCGTACAGCCTGCGCCTGCTCGATCTCGCGAACTCGGAGCTCACGCCGATCTTCTACGGCGAGGTCGACAGCCCGACCATCTCGCGCGCGGGTGACGTCATCGCCTGGCAGACCAGCGAGACGGTGTGGACCTTCACGATCGCGACGCGCGCGTTGAAGGCGTACCTCGTGCCCGACGAGTCGAGCTCCCAGTTCAATCAGGATCACTTCGGCAGCGGCGACAGCACCATCACCTTCGGCGGCGATTCGTACACCTGGTACCGCAACGGCTCGGGTATCAACGGCAGCCCGGCGTTCTCGTTCTCAGCCGACGGCACCTCGTTGCTGTACGCGCGCTCCTTCTACTTCTCGTCGAACATCGCCGAGTCGTTTTCGAGCGGCTACGGCGGGCGCGTGACCCGCATCAACCTCGCCACCGGAGCGATGGATTCGACGCCCGGCCCGACGTTGGTGCCGAACGGCATCTCGTTCGGCTTCTCCCAGAACATGAGCTACCTCGGGTACCAGCAGTGGCTGTACTCGACCAACGAGACCGACGGCGGCACCACGGTTTCGCAGTTCGGCTTCGCGGGTGACTCGGTGGTCTTCAGCGGCGACACCTCGTTCAACACGAGCGCTCCGGTGTACGGCCTGAACACGCTCGAAGACGGCGGCGCGCAGCTCTCGGTGTTGCCGCCCGGCGCGGCGGCCGCGGTGCCGGTGCCGGCCTTCTCGGGCGCGAGCAGCCTGAGCGACATGCAGGGCTCGGCCGACTACCCGCTCGCGCGCGTGTCGTCGCCGCTCGACGACGGCGGCGTGCAGAACGGGGCGCTGCTCATCACCGCTGCCACCGGCGCGTCGCTCGACCTGGGCAGCAACGTCACGGGCAGCACCTTGCCGAACCCGTCGGGCACCGCGCTGCTCTTTGGCGCGCAGACGGCGCTCGAAGACGGCGGCGCGCTCTTCAGCGTGTCGCAGATCGCGCTGCCGCCCGCCGGAGCCCCGACCCAGGTGTTCCAGACCACCCTCCCGCCGCTC
>JBEHYH010000091.1:0-15812 GCA_048498275.1 Myxococcota bacterium
GAAGCCGCGCGGCTTCACCGTGGAAGACGCAGGCAACCTTGGCGCGGTGATTCTCGTCGCCGGGCTGGTCGGAGCGATCGTGCTGGCCGCGCTGTCTGACCGGCAACGCAAACGCCGCCGCTACATCGTGCTCGGCTTGCTCATCGGCGCGCCCGGCATCGCGGGCATCGCCTTCGCACCGAGTCTTCCGCTGCTGTTCGCGGCTGGCGCCTGGGCCGGCTTCTTCATGACGGGCGTGATGCCGGTGGGGTTCACCTACGCGTCGGAGATCACCCGGCCGACTCCCGAAGGCACCTCGAGCGGGCTCGCGCAGCTCTGTGGGCAGGCCTCGGTCGTGTTCGTCTTCGCGATGGACGCCACCAAGACGGCTGACGGTTCTTTCACCCCGTCGATGCTCACGTCGGTCGTGCTGCTGGTGATCGCCGGTCTCATCGCCACGCGGCTCGAAGAACCCGCGCACGCATGAATCGCAGAGCCACCATCGCGCTCATCGCCGTCGCCGCGCTCGTCATCGGAGCGCGCCTGGTGTTCAACCTCATCACCACGCTCCCGACCGACCCGCCGACGCCGAAGTACCCGCGTTCGTCGCTGCCGCAGTTGCCGCCCGCGGAACAGAACGCATTCATCACGTTCTCAGCCGTCGCCGCGCAGTTGCCGATCGAACCGGGCACGTACGACCACGAAGTGCTCGCCGGTTCCTGGCGCGAACTTCATGGAGCGAAGCGCAACGGCCTCAACCTCGATTTCGAAAAGGAACAGTGGGCGGTTGGGCAGCAACTCGACGAAGCGCTGACGCCGTCGACGGCGTTCGTCGAAACCTGCGAACCCGGTGAGCAGTGTGAGGTGTTGCCCGCATTTCGCGCGGTGGATCTGCTGATCAATCGCGTGCTCGTACTCGCGAACAAGAGCGAGACGAAGGGCGCGCTGTCACTCGCGCTGCGGCTTCGCGTCGTCACCGCGCAATGGGCGAGTCAGGCGCGCAGCATGATCGCGCTCGCCGCCGCGATGCAGAGCGCCAGACACGTCGAGCAATTGCTCGCGCTCCTGGTGTCACCCGAGAGCCCGGTGCGCGAAGCGCTGCTCGCGATGCCCGAACGATGCGCACCGCTCGCCGCCGTCGGAGATGTGAACCGCGTGTTCAAGTTCGAAGCCGCGACGTTCTACGAGTTGACGACCGGTCAGAAGATACCGTCGTCGTACCGGCTCATCGATCTGAAGGAATCGCAGGAGATGATCGACGCCTGCGTCACGCTGCTCATCTCGACGCCGGGCGCGGAGTGTTCACACCAAGGCCTCGATGGTCAGCCCGACTGGCTGCACAACAAGCAGGGGCGCGTGCTCGCCGGTTCACTGAACGTCACGATGACGCAGCAGGCGACGCGGCTCCCGACAGACATTCAAGAACTCGACGAAGCACGGAAGAAAGCCTCGATCGCGCTCGGCTGTCAGTGAGCTACAGCGCGCCCACCGCGAGCTCGGGGAACACCTTCGAGACCTTCGACAGCAGATAGTCTCCGTACGTGCCGCGCAGTTCGTGAACGCTCGCGCGGTCCCAACGCTCGGCGGCGTCCAGCTCCGCGGGGCGAACCAGCGCCCCCGGCAATGGGTTCACCTGCGCGTCGAAGGATGGATCAAAGAAGTACGGCCACGAGAAGCGGCTGCGACCCGACGTGTTGCGCACGCGATGCGGCGTCGAGCGATAGCGACCGCCGGTCATGCGGTCCAACATGTCGCCGAGGTTGCACACGAACGTGCCCGCCACCGGAGGCGCGTCGACCCAACCCGACGGCGTCTTCACCTCGAGCCCGCCGCAGTCGTCCTGTTTCAGAATCGTGAGCAGGCCGTAATCGGTGTGCTCGCCGACGCCCCACCCGCCTGACTCACGCGCGTCGCGCGGCGCCGGGTAGTGAAAGATGCGGAACAGGCTCAACGGCTCGCGCACGAGACTCGAAGAGAAGAAGGCTGGAGCGAGCCCAAGACTCTCCGCGAGCATCGACATGATCCGCTGACCCAACGCGCGCTGCGCATCGATGTACGCGAGCACTGCTTCACGAAGTTCGCCCGGCGGAAACAGATTGGGCCCGTGCATCGGCCGCGAATCATCCGCGGGCAACTCATCACCGAAATAGAACCCCTCTTTGAGGTCGGGCGCCCCCGACGTCAGCTCACCGCCGAGCGGAAACCAGCCGCGCCACGCACGCCCGCCGCGCGACATCGCGACCTGTTGCTTCTCTTCGTTCGAACGCGCGAAGAACTCTCGCGACGCGCGCTCGAGCTTCGCCTGCAGCGCTTCATCGACGCCGTGCTGCGAGACGTAGAAGAACCCATGTTCCTCGCACGCACGGCGCACGCGCGTCACCTCGGGCGCGCGCATGTCGATGATCGGCAGACTCATTTCTTCTTCGACGGTTTCTTCTCGTACGTCACCGTCACGTCGGTGCTGATGCCGCCGCGCACGAACCAGTGACCGAACACCGTCATCTTGCGCGGCTCACACGCCTTCACCAACGCGTCGAGGATCTCGTTGGTCGCGCGCTCGTGGAAGCAGCCTTCGTTGCGGAAGCTCCAGAGGTAGAGCTTGAGCGACTTGCTCTCGATGCACTTCTTGTCGGGCACGTATGAAATCTTGAGGTGCGCGAAGTCGGGCTGGCCGGTGAGCGGGCACAGACACGTGAACTCCGGGCAGTCGAACAGGATTTCGTAATCACGAACGGGAGCGGGGTTGGGGAAGACGTCGAGCTTCTTCGAGGGCTGCGTTGCCATGCGCGCGCCCATAGCTGCACTGGCGCCGCTCGCGCAATTCCGGCAGACAGGCGGGCATGCGCTTCTGTTTCGTCATTCTGGCCCTGGCTGGCTGCAGCAAGCCGGCGGTGTCTGAGTACGAGGCGTTCCACGCCGAGCGCGCGGCTGAGATCACGACCGAATGGCTGCCGCTCATCGCGCGCGTCGAGCTGCACCCGGGCGACAACACGGTGGGCGCCGAGGGCGAAGTGAAGCTGCCGGCAGATCGCGCTCCGGGAGTCATCGGCACGCTGTCGGTCGGAGACAAGCTGCTCTGGAAATCAGGCGCTCAGACGCGCGAGCTGCTCGATGACTCTCACGGCGAACCGACGATCTTCGAACACGGCTCGCTGCGCATGCACGTCATCAACCGCAGCGGCACCCGCTTTCTGCGCGTGAAGGACGTCGAGAGCCCGGCGCTCAAAGCGTTCGCGGGTCTGAAGTGGTTCCCGGCCGACGCGAAGTGGAAGGTGAGTGCGACGTTCGAGCCCGCGTCGAACGGCACCACCGTGGAGATCGTCAACGTGCTGCAGCAGACGCGCAACTGGAGCTCACCCGGCACGCTGCACTTCGAAATCGACGGGCAGAAGTACCAACTCACCGCGCTGAGCGACGGCGAGCCGAACTACTTCATCGTCTTCAAAGACGAGTCGTCGGGTCACGGCACGTACCCCGCCGGGCGGTTCATTCACGTGCCACTGGCCGTCGACGGCAAGACGACCCTCGACTTCAACCGCGCGTTCTCGCCGCCCTGCGCGTTCACCTCGTTCGCGACGTGCCCGCTGCCGCCTCCGGGCAACAAACTCGCGTTGAAGATCGAAGCGGGCGAGCGCTTCTCGGGGCACTGACGTGACGACGTTGACGCGAGCACTCGAGGTTCTGCGCGAAGGCGGGCTCATCGCGCTGCCGACAGAGACCGTCTACGGCCTCGGCGCCGACGCGTCGAACGAGCTCGCGGTGCGCCGCATCTTCGCGGTGAAGGGCCGCCCGTCGACGCACCCGCTCATCGTGCATCTCGCGAATGTCGAACGCGCACGCGAATGGAGCGCTGGTTTTTCAGCCGACGCCGAGAAGCTCGCCGCCGCGTTCTGGCCGGGGCCGCTCACGCTCATCGTGAAGCGCAGCGACAAGGCGACCGACGCGGTGACCGGCGGGCAAGACACCGTCGGCTTGCGGGTTCCGTCTCATCCACTCGCGCGGGAGCTGCTCACCCATTTCGGCGGAGGCATCGCCGCCCCGTCAGCCAACAAGTTCGGCCGCGTGAGCCCGACGACGGCGCAACACGTGCGCGACGAACTCGGTGACGACGTCGACTGCGTGCTCGATGGCGGGCCGTCTTCAGTCGGCGTCGAGAGCACCATCGTCGACGTCTCCGGCCCTGAACCTCGAATGCTCCGCCCCGGAGGCGTGGCGCGCGAGGAGCTCGAACGCGTGCTCGGCCGCGCGGTTCTCGACGGCACCGCGGCGAAAGACGTTCGCGCACCGGGAATGCTCGAGTCCCACTACGCCCCGCGCGCGGGCCTGTGGCTCGTGAGCGCTGAGCAGTTGAACGAGGAAATTTCGCGGCGCCCGGCAACCCGCATCGTCGTCATCGCGCCTGAATCCATCGCGCTTCCCCGGGGAATCACTCGGCTCGCGGTGCCTGAAGACGCGGCCGGCTTCGCGCGCGTGCTCTACGCGCGACTGCGTGAAGCCGATGCCGCGGGCGACGTGATTCTCGCGGTGCCGCCTCCTGAGTCTGGGCTCGGGCTCGCGGTGCGCGATCGACTCAAGCGCGCCGCCGCTCCGCGGAAGTGAGTATTCTCGAAGTTTCCCCGTGCCTCCTCCGCGTCTTGTTTTCTCGTCATCGGTAGAGGGGATGCTGAAAGGCCTCGGCCCGAAGGCAACGCCCCAACTCAAAGCGCAGCTGCGTCTGCGCGGGTTGAAGCTCGATCAATTGCCGCCGGCATTCCCCATCGAGCAGTGGACTCCACATCTCATCTACATCTCGCAGACGGTGTTCCCCGAGCTCGCGCCCGATGACGCGCTCTTCGAGACCGGTCGCGCCTTCATGCGCGGTTGGAAAGAGACGTTGATGGGTTCGGCGGTCTCGCAACTGCTGCGCATCGTGGGCCCTGCGCGTTCGCTCCCGCGGCTGGAGCGCGCGTTTCGCACGTCGAACAACTTCACGATGTCGACGACGGAGCTGCTCACGGCGACGAGCGCGCGCGTGATTCTGAGCGACGTGCACGATGTGCCGACGCTGTGGGCCGGCGTGCTGCAAGGCGGCCTGGCGATTCTCGGGCGCGAGGGCACGGTGACGGTCGAAGACCGCACGCCGCCCGGAGTCACGGTGCTCATCAACTGGAAGTAGCTGCCGCTCAGGAGGCCGACCTGCACGACGGCGACCTTCTGAATCTCACGGCGAAACGCGCAGCGACCAGCTCGCGCCGACGGTCGCGGAGACGAGCAGCAGCGATTGATCTTTCACGAAGCGGTAGCGCGCATCGCCGGTGAGTTCGATCTTCGGCGCATCTCCGAGATGACGGAGCGGCAGCGAAATTTCACTCACGCCTTCTTTCGCGGCGCTGACGTCGAGCGTGAAGGTCTTCGCTTCGGCGTTCCACGCGAAGCGTTCGATGTGCCCGGCGACCGCGCGCGGGTACGCACGCACCGTGGTGCCCGCCCATGATTGCTCGCTGCCATCAGCTTTCAGCACCGAGAAGTCTTCGGTGTTCCAGTACGTGCTCGTCTGGCTCGCTTCCCACATCGCTCCGCCGGCGCGCGTGACGTCGAGCGCGTCGTAGATGAGATCGAAGTGTTCCTTCTTGAACGCGTAGGTGTTCTGCGAACCGAACTCGCCAAGAATCACGGGCACGCCCCACTTCACCGATGGAGCCAGCGCGCCGCGGATGTGCCCGGTGACGTCGGCGGCGTCGGTCGACTCGAGGCCGATGCTCGCGAGCAGATCGTAATAGTGCGGAGCGAACACGAAGCCATCGAGCGCGGGCTTCTCGAGATGATTCTCCGCGCCGGCCGCGTCCCCCGTGCGTCCACCGCCGAAGATGACGACGTCGCCCGCGACCTCGCGAATCGCGCCGCCCATGCGCTCGTAGAAATGCGGCAACGTCTGCGACTCGAAGGTCTCGATGGCGACGCTCCCCGCGCCGGGTTCGTTGATGACTTCGAAGCCGGCGACCGCGGGGTGATCTTTGTATTCCGCGGCGATCTTCCGCCACGCGCGCTCCATGTCGTCTTGCAGACCGTCGGTGTTGTTCCAGAGTCGGTCGAACGCGCGGCTCACGTCACTCGTCGCATCGAGCGCCGGCAGCGCCCAGTCGGGGAAGCCGCAGTCGTAGTGCGGCTCACCGTGCGGAATGTCGTCGCCGATCGCCCAGATGGGAAAGCCATCTCCGCACCACGGCGACGCGAACACGTCTTGATGAAAGTCGACGATCACCGCGAAGCCGTGCGCGTGCGCCACATCGAGCAGGTGCTGGTACTGATCGAGATACGCCTGCGAATACGTGCCGCGCGTCGACTCGAGCCCTTCCCACGTGAAGGTGAGGCGAATGAGATTCGCGCCGAGACCAACGATGCGCGCGAAGTACGCGTCGGCATCGGTGACGTCAGCGTCGAACGGCAGAAACGGCGGCATCTTCGCGCGCCCGCCCGCGTTGAAGCCGCGCAAGATGACCTCGCGACCATGCTCGTCGAGCAACACGCGCCCCGATACGTGCAGCTTCCGCGACGTCACCGCCATCGGCTTCAGCGATTCGTCGATGTTCGTCTTCGGGCCACACGCGATGAGCAACGCGAGCAACGGAGCCAGCTTCTTCATGCGCTCGCACTTACGTCATTTCGCCAGCCCGCGCGCTTGACGCTGCGTGAGTGACAGCGTGAAGAGTCGGTCATGGCGAAGCGGTCGCTCATCACCAGACTGTTCCTGCGGGCCTTCAACGTCGGGCTCGTTGCCAACGCGGCGCTGACCCGATCGCGCGCGAGATGGGTGGAGCAGAGACTGTTGACGCCAGCGTTCGTTCGATTCACGCAAGCCGTCCGTGGCCGCCGCAACGTCGAGCCCGATGCCACAGCGCTGGGCGCAGAATGGGAAAGGCTGCTGGCCTCGAAGCGCACCGCGCATGTCACGCATGTCGAGCCTGCGACCGCGACGACTCCCGAGACCGCGTATGGAGAGATCTCCGTGCACTGCCCGCTGCGTGGCACCGGCGACGTGCACGCGTGTCATCGATTGATGGCGTACGACCGCGGGCTCGTCGAAGCAGCCGGCGGTCAGTTCGTGGTGCTCGAATCGCAAGCACAGCCGGGTCGCACCACCTGCCGCATCGCGATTCGTCGCGCGGGTGAAACGGTGAGCGACCTCGTGCCCGCGCACGCGAAGAAGCTCACGGAGTGAAGCGCAGGCGCCTTCCGGAGGGCCCTTCGCTGAGCACGTAGAGCCCGCGAGACGTCGCGCCGAAGCTCATCAGACGATCGGTGTCGCCGAGCCCCAGACGCTCGCGATCGAACTCGCGAATCAATGCGCCATCGGCGTCGAGTTGCTTCACCACCTGCGCGTGACCAACACACGGTCCGTCACCGCAGCGCGTGATCAACGGAGAGAAACCGATTTCGCCCGGCATCGTCATCACGTTGCGCTCACCCTTCGGCGTGGCGCGCACGAGATTCAGGATGCACACCGAGCCGCGTTCGACACAGCTCTCGGCGCGTGAAGACCAGTACGTCTGGTCGTCACTCAGCGCGGCGGCACCGAGCTCCCACGGAGGACTTGCAGTGATCACCGACGAGAGGTCACTCGTCGAGAGCACTCCGGTGGGGCCACAGGCACTCACCCACATCGTGCGGCCCGAAGGAGAAACACCGAACCCCCAGATGCCGCGTCCAGCTCCGACGATCGAACTCGCTGTGCCATCGGGTTCGATGCGAACGACGAGGTCACCGAACGTCTCGGGGAAATGCGCGCGCTGAAACGCGTCGCTCGCCTTCACGTACGCATTCCCAGCGGCGTCGACGTCGAGCAGTTCACCGACGTTGCCCAGTTGCTGGAAGCGCAGCCCGCAGCCCTCGCCTTCGCCACGAAGCAACGCGCCGTCATCGAGCCCGACGAGAAGAGCGGAAGGCGAGACCGCGATGCGCACCGGCATTCCCGGCAGCGTGACGTCGCAACTCGTCAACGGCGTCTCCTTCGTCACCGGGCGCTCGGAGACCGGTTCGTACCCACAGCTCGCAAGACACAGCACCAGCAGGGCTCGTTTCATGCGCCGCACTCTGCGTCGGAGCGGGTCGTGCGAGAACGCCAGTCACCGCACACGGGCCGTGCAACAATGCACACCCATGAACTGGGACGACCTGCGCTTCGTGTTGGTGGTGACTGAGCTCGGTTCGCTCGCAAAGGCGTCGCAGCGGCTCGGAGTGGACCACACCACCGTCGGCCGTCGCATCGAGGCGATGGAGCGTTCGCTGAAGATGAGGCTCTTCACCCGCACGCCCGCGGGTTACGTGCCGACCGCCGACGCGCAACGGCTGCTCGCTCCCATGCAGCGCGTCGAGAACGCGGTACGTGAGCTCGAACGTGAGGTCTCGTCGGCGGCGACACTCACCGGGCCGGTGCGCGTGACGTCACCAGAGACGCTCGGCGCGACGTGGCTCGCGAAAGTGCTCTCGCAGTTTCAAGTCGAACATCCCCAGGTGCAGCTCGAGCTCGTGCCGTCGGGTCAGGTGCTCGACCTGGGGAGGCGTGAAGCGGAGCTCGCGGTGCGCTTCTTCCGCTCGCGACAGGAAAATGTCGTCGCGCGCCGCGTGGCCACGGTCGGCTACGGGCTGTACGCCTCGCACGCGTATCTGAAGCGGCACCCGGTGCACGCAGTGGAGCTGCATGAGCACGCGCTGCTGAGCTCGAACGCCGACACTGATCTCGAAGCGCGCTGGCTGCGACGTCTCGACAAACGCGCGAAGCCGACGCTCACCAGCCCGCTCTCGCTCACGTTGCTCACGGCGGCGAAGGAAGGCGCCGGGCTCGCGGTGCTCCCCTGTTACCTCGTCGACGCGGAGTCATCGCTGCAGAAGGTCTCTATGCCCGAGGCGCCCTCCGAAGACATGTGGCTGACGGTGCATCGCGACCTTCGGGAGACGCCGCGCGTGCGTGCGTTGATGAATGTGATCATCGCCGCAGCGAAGCGCGACGCACAGCGACTCGCGGGCGTTTGACGGAGTCTCGCGCGCGTCATGTCAGCGCTGACCGCTCACGTTCACCGTCTCGCCGCGTCGGGCGCGACGCGTTCGGAGATCATCCACACGATGAAGGCCGACGGGTTCTGGGAAAACTGAAGTCTCAGACGTCGTCGACCGCATTCTGGCGACGACCGCGATTCAGCAGCATGAACCGGCGAACGCCGAGGAGAACGTGCGCAAAGGCGTGCCGCCGCTCGTCGGCTCCGCGTCACTTTTACGCAGGCTGCCCGCACGCGACGCACACGCGCATCTTCATCGGCCCGCTGGTCGGTGGTGCGTTGATGATGGTGCGCGGGCTCCGCGATTTTCTGCGCTGATCAGTAGCCGTGCGGCTCGTGGCCGGCGGTATCGACGTACGGTGACTTGTTGAGCCACTTGATGCGATCGCGCATGAGGAAGCGTGTGGTGATGCCCTGCGCACTCTTCGCGGCGGCTGCGTAGATGATGTCTTGCGCTGAATCGTCGAGGAACACCGCTCCGCCCGGCCCGCCGTTGGTGAAGTTGGTGTTCCCCGGTGAGCGCACGACTTGAAGAATCGAACGATCGCCGCTGTCGCGCATGTGCCAGCCGCCGCTCGTCGCCGCAGGGCACAGCGGGCCGCACGCACTGATGGCATGACCCGTCGCGTACGAATCGTCGCGCCAGTGACCTCCGGAGAAGATCAGGTGATGCCGATTGTCGCTCGCGTCGAACCACACCGCCGGGTTCTCGCGCACGTTGTCTTCCCACGTTCCCGCGCCGCCGTAGCCGTGCATCACCTCCATCTTCGCGGTGAGCGTCGTCCACGTCGCATCGGCGCGCGCGCCCATGATGCTAGACGAAAGTCCGCCTCCGTATTGCTTCCAGTACACATAGCGCTGGCCGTCGTGATCGATGAACGGGAACGGGTCGATGTACTGCTGACCGACGGTGCCATCGAGCGCGAGGCCCTTGAACGTCCACTTCGAGTTCGGAGCGCTCGCGGTGAGCACCGCGAGCGAACGCGTGTCCCAGCCTCCGTTGTTCGTGCCCTGCGCGTCGGGCACTGAGACGAACATCACGTAGAGCTGCTGCGCCGCCGAATAGACGATGCCCGGAGCCCACCAGGAGCCCGTGAGCTTTCCATTCGCCGACATACCCGTGAGATCGAACGTCACCTGCGAACGCACGTCGCTGAAGGTGAGCCAGTTCGTCGTCTTCCACACGTGGCTCATGCCGGTGCAGAACACGAAGTACGTCGCGCCCGATGAAGTCACCGCGGGGTCTGCGCACGGCAAGGGATTCGACGGGCGCAGTAACGCGGTCGAATTGTCCCAGCCCGGCGATGAACCCGCGTCGACGATGACGACGCCGGCATCTGGAGTTCCCGAATCGACAGGCGAGCTCACGACACCTGCATCGACTCCCGCGTCTTCAACTTCACCGGCATCGCCATCATCGAAGTCACCGGCAGCGTCGTAGCCATCATCGCCTTCATTGCGATCATCGTACGGGCCCGCGTCGAACTCATCGCCAGCGTCTTCAGACCCTTCGGGAACGGTTCCGCCGCACGCGACGAAGAACACCGCGCAGAAAATGAAGTGCCGCATGCGCGCAATGTCGAAGAGCGGCACGACCGGGTCAAAAGCGTGGAGAAACGCGGCGTCCGTCAGGCGTGACACTGCTTGTACTTCTTGCTGCTCCCGCAAGGGCACGGCGCGTTGCGCTCGACCTTCTCACGCGTCACGTCGGGCTTTCCGTCGTCGTACATCCACTTGCCGTCTTCGCGAACGAACGTGCTGCGTTCACGCAACGACGTGATGCCATCGTCGTCGACATAGCGCGCGATGAACTCCACGATGCCGTCGGAGTCACCCTCGCCGCCTTTCACCTTGTCGACGATCTGCAGACCGACCCACCCGACTGACTTCGCCCACGTCTCGGTGTCTTCCCAGCTCGTGTCGCGCGACGGTTTGGTCTGCGTCTCGCGCAGATACGCGACATCGGCCTTCGCGAACGCGGAGTAGCGACTGCGCATCAACGCCTCCGCCGTTTCTGCCGGCTTCGATTTGTCGTGACGCGGCTTGCAGCACGTCTCGTACGACGGCCCACCACAGGGACAACTCATGCTGCTTTCTCCGGGGCCGCCGTGCGATCGAGCGAGTCAGGTGAAGTGCCGGTGATGAGCCGCGCGCTCCGCCCGTAGGTCACGTACGCCCATGCCCACTGAATCAGCACCACGAGCCGATTGCGGAAACCGATGAGGTACAGCAGGTGAATGAAGAGCCACGCGAGCCAGCCGATGAAGCCTTTCAGCTTCAAGCTGCCGGCCTGCGCGAGCCCTGACGCGCGGCCGATGGTCGCCATGATGCCCTTGTCGAAATAGACGAACGGTTCGGTCGGGCGAATCGAGACCATCGCGAGGATGTTGTCGGCCGCGTGTTCGCCTTCTTGAATCGCAGCGGGCGCGAGGCCGGGCACGAACGAACCGTCTTCCTGCTTCACCGACGCGAGGTCACCCGCGACGAACGCGTTCGGAAAATTCGGAATCGAGAGGTTCGGCAACACCTGCACACGGCCAGCGCGATCGAGCTCGACGCCGAGCGTCTTCGACAACGCCGGAGCCGCGACACCGGCGCCCCACAACACGGTGCGAGCCGCGACGAACTCGTTTTCCAACTTCACGCCGGTGGCATCGATGCCGGTCACGCGCGTCGACAGCCGAATTTCGACGCCGAGCTTCGCGAGCGATTTGCGCGCTTCTTCTGAAAGCGACGGGTCGAACGCCGCCAGCAATCGCGGGCCTGCTTCGATGAGCATGACGCGCGACTGACGCGGATCAAAACGCCGGTAATCGCGCGCAACCGTGTAGCGGGAGAGCTCGGCGATCGCGCCCGCGAGCTCGACGCCGGTCGGCCCACCGCCCACCACCACGAAGGTCAGCAGCTCGCGCCGCTTCGCTTCATCTTCTTCCGTCTCCGCCTGTTCGAACGCGGTCAACACGCGGCGGCGCAACTCGAGCGCGTCATCGAGCGTCTTCAAACCGGGAGCAAAACGTTCCCAATCTTGCCGGCCGAAATACGAGTGCGTCACGCCGGCGGCGATGAGCAGATAGTCGTACGAGAGCTCGCCATCGCGCAGCTTCACGACCTGCGCTTTCAAGTCGATGTTCGTCACCTCACCGAGCCGCACATCGACGTTGGTCTGCTTCGCCACCAGCGAGCGGATCGGCGTCGCGATGTCACCAGGCGAAAGACCGGCCGTCGCCACCTGGTACAGCAGCGGTTGGAACAGATGGTAGTTCTGCCGATCGACCAGCGTGACGCGAACGTTCCCGCGAGAGAGCCGCCGCGCCGCGTACAGGCCGGCGAAACCTCCGCCGACGATGACGACGTGTGGAGTCATGTCTTTCACCTAACGCCGAGCAGAAAGAGTCACCAGAACTTCGCGATGACCCGAACGCCCGCGGAGAAGATGTTGGCCGGGCGCGTATACCGACCGGGGATCCAGTCTCCGGCCTGGTAGCGCGCGTAGATCTGAATCGGCGCGCCGACGCGGAGCAGCGACAGCGTCACCGTGCCCTTCAAGATGTTCTTGTACCCGGGCTGCCAGTACTTCTCGCGGTCGTAGTCCCACAGCGGCGAGTTGCTGCGCCAATCGCTCTGGAACGTCTGGATACGCGAATAGCTGAAGCTGAAGGTCAGCATCGGAGGCAGCGCCGCCGCGCGGTTCATGTCGCCTTTGGTGATGAAGTTGTCGAGCTCGGGGCCGATCCACGGCACGAAGTCGGCGGAGATGGTGCCGGCGATCCAATCGCCTCCGTCGACGATGTACGTGTCACCGGTGATGGGCGCGGTGTTGTTGAGCAGCGGGTTCTTGAGGCCGTGCCCGCCCTTGTATTCGCGCGGCCGCATGAACGCGTACCAGACGTCGGCACCGAGGTTGATCCGGTAGATGCCGTGGCTGTCGACGAAGAACTGTTTGTCGGCCGAGAGGTGCGCTTCGACGTCACCGGCCGCGTGGAGCTCCCACATGTTGGTGCCGACGCTGATCGCCTCTTCGGGGTCGAAGTTCTGACCGGTGGGCAGCGCGACCTGCAGCGTCGTCGACCAGCGGAAGTTGAACTTCTTCATCCACTCGAACTCCGGCAGCAGGTAGCGGCCGCCGAGCACGATGTCGGCGAGCTTGGGCCCGCCGGTCCACTGATCTGGCACGCGCGGCTGACCCATCGAGCTCGCCCAGCCCCAGAAGTCGTCGAGCGAATATGGGCGGCCGAGCGTCGATTGGTAGTCGCCGGGCGTCCACCCGAAGTTGGTCGCGACGCGGGTACGCAACACGATGGGCACGTACGCCGCCACCGAGAGGCGATCGGTGATGCCGTACATCAACTGCAGCATGAGGAAGTCGAACTCCGCCTTCGGCTTCGGCGTGAGGATGCCCTGCAGGCCGGCGCCGGGCTCGTAGCGGCGCATCTCCTCGATGAGCGGAATGGCCTTGCCGTCGCCGTTCCACTGCTTGTCGATGGTGCTGTACATGTACGCCGCGTCGAGCATGAAGGTGCCTTGCGGCAGCACCTGCGTTTCCATCGCGAGCGCGCGAGCGGAGATGAACAACACCAGAAGTGCGCGCTTCATCACTGCACCTCCGTGATTTCGAAGGGCATGGTGGTGGCCGGTACCGCGCCCATCGCCGAGCGCACCTGCAGGTTCTTGAAGTCGAGCACCACGGCGTTCATCGAGTCGGACACGTCGACGAAGCGCGGTTCACCGATGAGCTCTTGAATGAACTCGGGAGTGATGGGCGCGCCCGCGGCGTCGAGCTTCTCCTTGATGCCATCGGTCGCGCGGCGGCCGCGGTTGAAGAACCCAGACCAACTGCGTTCGGGCACGATGCGCTGCCCGGCGATCAGCAGCGTCGGCGAGTCGGGCACGTTGACGAGGAAGTTCGAGCCGATGACGAGGTTGTCGGCGTTGGTGCTGTTCGCGCCGCCGGTGGTGATGGGGAAGTAACCGGTGTTGCTGTCGAGCACGTGTGAGTCGGTCTCGTTGCCCTCGAGCGCGCCGGTCTTGTCGCCGATGACGCACGTCCACCCGTAGACGCGCGGAGATTCTTCGACCTGCTGCTGCGCGCTGGCCACGTCGGTCGCGCGCTCGAGGATCTTGCGGCCCACGAAGCCGATGGGCACGCCGCTCGCCTTGAGCTCGGCCTTCGAGAGATCGCTGATGTTCTCGAGCACCGAGCCGACGACGCTGTTGTCGAGCGTGTCGGCGGGGTTGCACGCGTAGCCGACGCCGTTCGACGACATGCCCGCGAAGCCCCACACGATGCCCGCCCAGCCGATGGTGACGAACGACGGCCCGTTCTCGGGGAAGTGCCGGAGCGCGACGGTGTGCTTGTACGCGGTGTTCGCGTCGAGCAGCGAGAAGTGCTGCGCGATGTAGAGCCCGCCGGTGTCGGTGAGCGGGCCGCGAACGCCGAACGCATACGGAGGCGCGCGCGTGCGGCCGTCGGTGAGCTCCGGGCGCAGCACCTGCGAACGCGTGAGGCCCGCGCCGGTGGTGGTGATGGTCAGCTCCTCGTCACGCATGAAGCTCGCGTGCTCAGGCAGCGGCACGGTGATGATCTTCTTGTCGCCCGCGCCGACCACCAACGTCATGCGAGCGGCTGCGGCGAGCGGCGCAGGCGGCGTCAGCGTCACCTGCAGGTCGGTCGCGTTGAGCTCCGTCATCGTCACCGCGGGGTTGGTCGAGGTGTAGAGCTCGTTGTTCAGGAAGATGCGCACCGTCGAAGGGTCGACTCCGTCGGCGTCGCTGAGCACCATCACCATGGTGGTGGTCACCGGCAGCTCGACGGCGTGCGCGAACAGCTCAGGCACGTACGGGTCGAACACGCCTTCATCTGCTTCGTCGACGGTGCCATCGCTGTCGTTGTCGGCGCCGTCGGTGGTCGCCCCGGTGAAGGTCACGCTCTTGAGCAACGGGGCCCGCGCGAGCCGAATCGCCAACGCGATGCCGCGCACCGCCAGCGTGGTGTCGACGAACGTGTTGAGGATCAGGATCTGCTCGTAGGTCATGTCCGAGCCGTCGGCGACGCCGTGCATCTCGTCGCGCATCGACAACGGCAGCGACTTCTCGATGCTCAACGCCGAATCGAGCAGCAACTGGTACGCGAACTTGCCGCCCGCGTATTCCTCGCCGCCGTATTTCGGGATCAGCGTCGCGATGTCGGGTTGCTCGCGCGAGAGATACGGGAAGAGCGAGTTGGTCAGCAGCGTCGCGTAGAAGCTGTGGATCTTCGACTTGTACTGCTGGCCGTATTGAAAGCCGCGGTCGTAGGGCTTGCCGTGCAATTCGAGCGTTTCACGCGTGGGCGGTTTCTGGAGTGGCTTGCACGAGAACAACGGAACCAGGAAGAGCGCCAGCAGCGACAACGGCAGAAAAAAGGGACGCAAGAGACTCCGGACGATACCTGTGAACACCCGGGGCGTAGAGCAGAGTTGCGCCCGGAGATGCTGCACCGCGACGAAAACAGTGACGCCGCTCCGGTTCGACGCGGCCCGCTTCTACGCCGAACCCGGAGGCGGCACGGCGCGCGGCATCGGCCGCTGCGAGTGGTACAGCGACCGGTTGCGCAGCGCGACGAAGGCGATGCCCTGCGCCAGCATCGCGGGCACGAGCAGGTCGTAGGTGCCGGCGAGCTCGCAGACCATGACGAGGGAGGCGATAGGGACGTGGGCAAGCCCTCCGTAGAACACCCCCATCCCCACCAGCGCGAACGCCCCCGGCGAAATGCGCGGATCGTCGAGGAGCAGCCGGGCGGCTTCGCCGAACGCGCCCCCAAAG
>JBEHYH010000092.1:0-15773 GCA_048498275.1 Myxococcota bacterium
CGCCTCCACCCGGCGGAACGCCATCGGCGACAAGGTGTACGGCTGCAGACCGCCCAGCAACTTCACGCGCGCGCGCGCGGCCTTCAACGACGCACGGCACTCCGCGCATTGCCCGAGATGCGCGCTCGACGCTTCATCGCTCGACTGGTTGCGCGCCAGCGCCTCGATGGTCTCTGGAGTCAGATGCGTCATTCGCCGCCTCCCTCGAAATACTCCGCCAACGCCGCGTCACCCTTCGCCAACGCCTCGAACTCCCGCCGCGCGTAGAAGAGCCGCGTGCGCACCGTGAGGATATTCGTGCCCACCAGCTCCGCGATGCGCGCCGCGTCGACGCCTTGAAGGTCGTGCAGCACCAGCACCGCGCGCTTCTTGGGCGCCAGCTTCTCCAGCAGCGCCTCCACCCGCGCCTGACGCTCCGCCGACAGCGAGACCTCATCGGGCTTCGGCGCGTCGTCGGTCTGCTCCGGCAGGTCTTCGACGACGTCGAGCCGTGAACGCGTCTTCTTGCGCCGCGCCTTCATCGCCACATGCACCGTCAACCGGTACAGCCAGGTGGTGAACGCGCTCTTGCCTTCGAAGCTGCGGATGCTGCGGAAGACCTCGATGAAGACCTCCTGCAGCACGTCTTCCAGCTCCGCGCGCGGCACGAGGAAGTTGAGCTGCCTCGCCACCTGCCGGTGATGCTGGGCGTAGAGCTGCGACCACGCGCTCGTGTCGCCCTGCCGGGCGCGCTCGATGGCATCTGCACCGGAGGCGGGCGAGGTCACGGCGCGCGGCTGTAGCCCTGCCCAGCGATGGAAGTAAAGGTACTCCACGGTGACTTGGTGCCTGCTCGCTCGCACCGCATTCAAAACCTGTTACAGGGCCGCCGTGGCCTCCACAGCCCTCGATTTCGCAGGAAAAATCATCTTCCGGCTGCGCAGCATCGCCCCCGTCGCGGTCATCCTCGTGGTGGTGCCGATGACCTGGCGGAGCCACGTGAATGCGCTCCCGGGAGACGCGATTTTGAACTGGGCCGGCCTCGGGCTGGCGCTGTTCGGCCAGGTGATTCGGCTCTTCACCATCGCCTCGGTGCCGAAGAACACCTCGCTGCAGTCGCGCACCATGCAGGCGGCGTCGCTCAACACCACCGGGCCGTACGCCGTCGTGCGGCACCCGCTGTACCTGGGCAACTACTTCATCACCGTCGGCATGCTGTGCATCGCGCATGAACCGTGGGCCTGGGCGCTGGGCATCGCGTACCTCGTCGGCAGCCAGTGGCTCATCGCGCGCACCGAAGACGCGCTGCTCCGCGAGAAGTTCGGCGCGCAGTTCGACACGTGGGCGAAAGAAGTGCACTCCATCTGGCCGCGGCTCTCGCACCTCAAAGACGTGACGGGCCCGTTCGAGTGGAAGCGCACCCTTCAGCGCGAGATCAACGTCATCGGCGCGTGGGGTTCGGGCGCGGTGCTGCTGTTGCTCTGGGAGACCTTCGTGCGCGGCGGCCTCACCCGGCAACTCTGGTGGACCTTCGTCGCCATTCAGGCGGCGCTGCTGGTGATGCTCATCGTCAACAAGGTCATCAAGAAAATGCAGAAGTCCGCGTGAATTGCGCGACGTAAGACAACTGTCTTACGTTCGTGTCATGCCGAAGAAACCGCTCACTGGAAGTCTGACGATTCGCCTCGGGTCGGACACGTTGCGGCTGGTTCGAGCGCGCGCGAAGGCGAGGAAGATGTCGACCTCCGATGTGGTGCGCGAGCTCATAGAAGCCGAACTGAAACCGGCGAATGCCGACGTCTCCGCGCTCGATCTGACGAAGGCGTGGGTCGGAGCGATTCACGATGCGAACCTCGCACCGGGTGCTTCAGCGCGTGAAGCGCTCGCCGATTGGTCGCCTGACCGTCGATGACGTCTCCACGACTTCTCGACACGGGTTTCCTCGTCGCACTCGTCAACGCGGCTGACCCGGCACATCAGGCCTGCGTCGAAGTCTGGCGGGAGGCTCGCGGGCCGTTCGTGACGACGGAGGGCGTGCTGACGGAATGCGCGCATCTCCTCCGCCGCGCTCCTGGCGCGTTCGATAACGCGTGGAACATCGTCCGCGGGAGCGGCACCGTCGTGATGCCTTTCACGAAGCCGCGCATCGAACGCGCGCTCGAATTGATGACTCGGTACGCCGACGTGCCGATGGATTTCGTGGACGCCTTGCTGGTCGCGCTCGCTGAAGAGCTCGACACCGCACACGTGCTCACACTCGATGTGCGCGGCTTTTCGGCCTACCGCGTGAATGAACGGCACCGCTTTCGACTGTTGCCCGCGCCTCACGCGTGGAAAAAGGGCGCGCGATGAGCCGCCGCACAGAAGACATCGAACGCGAATTCGAAGGCTACGACGTGCTCAACACGCTGCTCGCCGAGTCGGGCGCCATCGCCGACGCGCAAGATGTCGCCGAGGCGTTCGCGCAGGCGCAGAAAGACGGCGTCGCGGCTCCCGACGTGATTCACGATTTGTGGGTCGACGAGCCCCGCTTCGAGCGCCCGGCGCACGCGGCGCGGCTGTTCGGCAATCTGCTCGCGCTGTTCGATCTCGTCGCGTCGGGTGAAGCCCCGGCTCCGGCGACTGAAAAAGAACCGCGCGTGAAACGCGTGAAGGCCGCGAAGCCCGGCGAGTTCGGCAGCGAAGGCCCGAACGCGGAGTACCTGAAAGCCGCGGGCCGCTACTTCGACGACTCCCCCAGAGAGCGCGAACGGCATCACCACGCGTTCGACAACCGGCAGGACGCGCTCGTCTCCTGGCTCGATGACTCGGGTATGAGCGACGACGGCTTCGCGCTCGCGCGCTACCTGCTGGGTGAATGGTTCGCGGTGCTCGAGCTGGGTGGCCGCAAGGTCGCCTCGCTCGACGAATCGATGCTGCCGGCGGAGGCCAGCCTCGAAGAATTGCCGCCCGATGTAACGGCCTGGCTCACGGAGACCTTGAGCGACGAGAGCTCTGCAGACGAGAATCCCCTCGCGGAAGCCGAAATCGCCCGGGTACGCGACGCGGTGGCGCGCGCGGCCGTGGCGATGTGGAAGACGAAGTGAAGAGGAGGAGCTTGTGGCTCCAAAAGACGACGACGACAGCACGGGCTTTACCGGTAAGCGGAAGAAGTCGTTCCGCGAGATGGACGCGGCGCGCGGCAAGTCGAAGTACCACTCGCGGCAAGACGACCCCAAGCAGCAGCGCATCGAACAGAGCGCCAGCTACGAGAAGTACAAGAAGGCGGCCGACTCGCTCTTCACCGGCGGCGCGTTGCCTGAAGGGCTCGCGGCGACCTTCGACCCCGAAGGCAAGCGCAAGGAACAGAAGGCCGCGATGCAGAAGGTGGGCGAGGCGCCCGACCGCAAGGCGTGGGCGGTGAGCGCCGCGGAGTTCATCGAGAAGTACGACCTCCCCGATGACCCGTTCTTCCTCGATTCGCTGCTCGACCACCCGAAAGACCGCATCGTCGACAAGGCGCTCGCGCGGCTCGAGTTGCTCGCGGCCGATGGGCGGCTGGTGAAGGAGAAGGCTCCGCGTTCGCTGCAGCAGCGCTTGAAGACGCAGGAGATGACGAACCTCGACGACGACGTGAAGGCCCGCGCGAAGGCGCTGCGCACCAAGTTGTTCTGACGTGGAAACACCGCTCGCCAGCAGGCTCGACCGCTTCTGGGCGAGCCTCATCGACTGGTGGATTCTCGTCGGCCCGGTGATGTTCATCGGAGACCTCCACGAGACCGCGTTCATCAGGGCGCTCGCCGCCGTCGTGTGGGTCGGCGCGCTCGCGTATCAACTGGTGCTCGCCAGGCGCGGTCAGAGCGTCGGCAAGCAACTGCGCGGCATTCAGGTCGTGCGCCTCGATGGCAGCGCCGTGACGCGCTGGCGAATCGTGTTCTTGAGGAACGCGCTGTTCTTCATCGCGCCCATCGACGCGGCGTTCATCTTTCGAAAAGACCGGCGCTGTCTGCATGACCTGCTGGCCGACACGAAGGTGCTGAAGGTCGCGCGGAGCGGAACGTGAGGCCGGCACGAGACGCGAGGCGTTCGCGGCTGGCGTCATCTCGCGAAGGTGGTGAAGGCGGTTGAGGTCTGACTCGTTGGAGGTCGTTCATGGGCGTGGAAGTGGAGACGACGGCTCGGTGCCCGCGGCACCCCGAAGTGGCGGCGCTCGGCACCTGCGCTCGATGCGGAACGTTCGTGTGCGGGCAATGCGCGACGACGCGCGCTGACGGTCAGCGCTCGTGCCCGGCGTGCGAAGAGAGAACTCCGCAGCTCGAGCTCGCCGATCGCACCGCGCGGTTCTGGGCGAACTTCGTCGACAACGCGCTGATCATGCTCCCGCTGCTCGGCGGCGGCGCGGCTGAAGCGCTCGCGAAGGACGCGCATCTGCCATCGGGGCTCTTCAGCGCGGCCGGCATGATGCTCATGCTCGGAGTGCTCGCCTGTCAGGTGTACCTCTCGAAAGACGGGCAGAGCATCGGCAAACGCATGCGGCGGATTCGGGTCGTCCGCAACGACGGCGGCCCCGCGTCGCCGGTGCGGATCATCCTGATGAGGAACGTGCTTCCCGTGGCCGTCACGGCGCTGATGCCCTGCGGGCAGTTTCTGAGCCTCATCGACTACGCGATGATCTTCAGTAACGAGCGCCGATGCCTTCATGACCTCATCGCCAACACCAAGGTGGTGAAGGTGCCGACGGAGCTGCTCCCTCCGCGAAGTGTTTCACCCGAGGCGCGCATTTCAGGCTGAAGTGCGCGCATGCACGTCGTCATCACTGGAGCGTCTGCCGGCATCGGCGCGGCGCTGGCGCAGGAATACTTCAATCGGCAGGCGAAGCTGACGCTGGTCGCGCGCCGCGTGGAGCTGCTCGAGAAGCTGCGTGGAGACCGCGCCGCGCATCTCGTGCAGGCCGACTTGTCTGACGCGAAGCAGGTGACCTCGTGGGTCGACGAAGCCGAGCGCGTCAACGGGCCCATCGACGTGCTCATCAACAACGCCGGCGTGCAGATCGTCCGCAGCTTTCTCGACACGCCGTTCGAAGACGCGGAGCGGTTGATCGCCATCGATCTGCTCACGCCGCTGCGGCTCGCGCAGTTCGTGGCGAAGCGCATGGCGGCGCGGAAGACGGGCACGCTGGTCGATGTGTCGTCGATGGCGGCGATCGCGCCGACGCCGGGCATGGCGTTCTACAACGCGGCCAAAGGCGGGCTCGCTGCCGCGTCAGAAGGCCTGCGCGCCGAGCTGAAAGACCACGGCCTTCACGTGGTGACCGTGTACCCGGGCCCGGTGAAGACCGACATGGAGACCGCGGGCCGCGAAGCGTACGGAGAGATGTCGAAGTTCGCGCAACTGCTCACGCCGGTCGGCGATGCAGACGTGCTCGCGCGGTTGATCGCCGATGCCGTCGAACAGAAAGACGAGCGCGTCATCTACCCCGCGATGAACGCGCTCGGCCGGCACTTCCCCGCGATTACGCGCATGGTGCTCGACCGCTTCACGCCGAAGCCGAAGCGCTGACTCACTCGAGCTGCAAACCGCAATCGGCGCACGCCCCGCTGACGAGCTCACCGGCGAAGTTGCACGCCGGGCAGCGCAGCACGCCGTCATCGGCCGCCGGAGCCCCCAACTGCACGAGCCCCGCGGTCACGCCTTCACGCGCGACGGCCGAGAGCCATTCTGACTGCATGAACTCCGAGACCTTGGGCGCGTCTTCAGGGCGCACCATGAGCTGCAGTTTTTGACCGCACCCGCAGCTCCCGCCGCAGCACGCGCGCTTCGGCGGTGCGACGAGCTCGGTTTCGATTTCACGCTCGCCCAGCGCGCGCGAGAGCTCACGCATCTGCGACAACGAGCCTTCGAGTACCGCCACGAGTTCGCTCATCTCTCAATCCTTTCCATCGACCGGGACGTACGTGCGCCGCGCGGGCACCGACACCAGTTTGAATTCAGGCAGCCACAAGCCGGTGAGCTGTTTGCCGTAGACGCAGCCGGTATCCAACCCCGTGGCGTGGGGGTGCCGCTGCAGCCCGCGCAACGCGTCGTGACCGAAGATGACGTGACGCGGGCCGGGCCAACGCGAGGCCCAGGGCACGCCGCCGTCGACGCGCATCGACCCTTTCCCCTCGGCGTCGATGGAGCGCAGGTTCAGCAGCACGTGCCGCGGCTGATTCTCGAGCGGAATGTTCGGCAGCACCCCGCCGTGCACCACGAGCGCGTTGAGCTCCGGGAGGTCGAGCCACAGCGGCAGCAACTCGAGCCAACGAATCGATTCGTGCGACAGCGTGGAGGCGACTTTTTCGTGATGCGAACCGGGGCGCGGCGCGAGCACCGCCGCGTCGTGATTGCCCAGAACCGCGAGCGCGCTGAGTGACCGGGCCCGTTCGACGACTCCGGCGGAGTCGGGACCCTTCGCGACGAGGTCACCGACGAGCACGAGCCGGTCTTCGCCGCCGAACCCCGACGCCCCGAGGAGGTCGCCGAACTCGTCGTTACAGCCGTGCACGTCTCCGATGAAGAGCGTGCGGCGCATCTCTCAGACTTCAGACGACTTCTTGAAGAACGTCTGCTGGTAGTACGCGAGCTCACCGATCGACGCGCGGAGGTCGGACAACACGGTGTGCGCGGCGTCGACCTTCGAGCGGCCCGGAGCGCTCGGGTACCAGGCGCGGGTGATGATCTTCAGGCTCGACACATCGACCATGCGGTAGTGCAGCGCGCGATCGAAGCCCGGCATGTACTTCGTGATGAACGAGCGGTCGGTGTGGATCGAGTTGCCGCACAGAATGCCTTCGCCGTAGTCGCAGTGCTGGAGCAGGAGTTTGGTGGCTTCCTTCTCCGCGACGCGCAGCGAGATGTCCGACTTGCGGACGCGCTCGAGCAGCCCGTTCCTGGTGTGCATCTCCTTCACGAACGGCTCCATGCGCGCGAGCGACTCTTCGGGCTGCCACACGGCGGCTTCCCACTCGGCGATGGGCTTCAAGTTGGCGTCGGTGATGATGAGACCCATCTCGATGATGGTGTTGGTGCCGGTGTCGAGACCGGTCATTTCGAGGTCACACCACACGAAGCGCGTTTCTTGAGTCATGCGAGCGCCTTTACGCTACTTCCCCTCTCAAATGGCGGACCTTCTCTCGAAATTGCAGGGCGACGGAGCGAGCTCACTCGCCGCGCTGTCGGTGGATCATCTGCTCGCGCAGCCGATGGAGACGCTGATGCCACCGGCGACGGCGCGCGCGAACGTGCGCCGCGGTCTCGAGGCGATGCTGGAGTCGGATTCAGCGCTCGACGCGTTGACGCGCGTGACGGAAGCCCTGGTGAACGAGCTGCAGAGAGATCGCCGCGCGCTGAAAGATCTGTCGACGCGCGACGTGAAGCAGACGATTCACGAACTGCTGCGGCGGCCATATTCGCCCGACCGCAAGCTGGTGCTGACCGTCATCGATCGCGAGCCGACGCGGAAACTGATTCGCGCGATCGTGGTGAGCACGGTGAATGAATTCGCGGCGCGCGCGGCGGCTCCGGTGGCGGGCATCACGAAGGGTCTGGGCTCGCTCGCGAAGTTCGCCGGCGACACCGTCAAGGCGCGCGGAGGAATGCTCGGCGCGGTGGTCGGCGGCGTGGAGAAGCAGGTCGAACAGCGCAGCCTCGAATTCGCCGACTCGGTGCTCAGCAAGATCTTCGGGCAGATCGCCGACACGATTTCCGACCCCGAGAAGGCGGACGAAGCGGCGGACCTGCGCGCTGAGATCTTCGACGGCGTGCTGGAGCTGACGCTGCCGCAGCTCGCGCGTGAGCTCGTGAATCTCGATGTCACCGGCGGCGCGCAGTTGCTGCGCGACGGCATGAAGCGGTGGCTGAAGTCGCCCGACTCCGAAACGCTGCTGGAGCGCGCGACGACGTTCATCCTCTCGCTCGATATGAAGCGTCCAGCGCGCGACGTGCTGAACGAACTCGGCCTGCTCGATGTCGTCCGCACGACGGCCATCGAGAACATGTCGCGCCACATTCGCGAGATTTCAGCGACGCCTCAGTTCGCTGCGTGGCTCAACAGTTGACCCACGCGGCGCTGCACGGTCTCACTTCTCGAAGGTCGGACCGTCGCGAGCGAGATCGACGTCGAATGCGCCAGCGACCGCGGGAGCTCCAAAATTGAAAACACAGAACTCCCACGCTTACCGCGTTTGCGCGAAATGAAGAGCACGCGGGCGATGAGCACGACGCCCGCTTGCTGAAGGCACGACACCTTCAAGGGCTTTGAAGGCGACGCTTGTCCAGAGCTCAGTCGGTACTCGTCACGCGCAGGCCCTCGACCTCTCGCAAACGAGCCCGGCTCGCCCTGCCCTGTTTTCAATTTTGGAGCTCCCGCCCCACCACCTGCCGCCCACCTGTTCGCTGGCGCCTTCGACGCAGATCTCGCCCGCTACGGCCCGACCCTCGAGGCGCAAACCCGTTCAGCGCCGCGTGGACTCACTCCATTACAGCAACGTGTCGATCATTCTTCGCGGCATCGCGCCAACGAGTGAACCCGACGGCCGCCCCTTCTTGAACGCGATGAGCGTCGGAACACTCCGCACGCCGTAGCGCTGAGAAACCGCCTGGTTCTCGTCGACATCGACCGTGAGCACCACGACGTCTTTGCGTTCTTCAGAGAGCTTCTCGAGCACCGGCTCCAACGCTTTGCACGGCGGGCACCACGTACCCGTGAACTTCACGAGCACCAGCGGTGATGAAGCAATGTCGGCATCGAACTTCGAATCAGTGGTCGGACGGACGGTCATGAACAGCTCCTGGTGATTGGTTCACCGGTGCTGTGTCGTCATCTTTCGAAAGTGTGTCACCGAGCTCTTCACGCAGAATTTTTCTCGCGCGTTTGAGCCGCCCGCGCACCGCGTCGGACGTCAGCGCGAAGCGTTCGGCGATCTCCACGCTGGTGAAGCCTTCGACCGACAACAGGAACGCGAGGCGGTCGGTGCGCGACAGCTTCATCAGCGCAGCTCCGAGCCGCTCACTGAGCTGCCGATTTTCAGCCGTGTCCGCGCAGTTGCACGGCACCTCGGCCTCCGGTTCGTGACGCTCCGCGCGCGCGTTCATCCGGTAGCAATTGCGCGCCACCAACGTCGACAGCCACGCCAATGGAGTCGCCTCTCCACGAAACGAACTCATCGAGCTCGAAGCCGCGAGCAACGCCTGCTGCACGGCATCTTCAGCATCCGCCGCGAGGTGACATTGCCGCCGCGCCACCGAGAGCAGCCGCTTCCCGTATTCGCGAGCCAACACGTCGAGCGCGCGGACATCGCCCCGCTGCATCAACTCCAGCAATTCTTCCGCGCGCGTACTCATGCGAGATGACGTGTCATCGGCGAATGAAAGTGTGTCACGCGTGGTTGAAAGGCAGCCCTTCCGGCACCTTCGCGCTCTTCGAGCTGTAGGCATGCTGCGCGTATGTCGCCTTCCGGAAATACGCTGACAATTGCGCCGCCGCGTCCGGAGCGATGCCGCAGTCCTTCAACGCGTCGTCGAAGAACCGCAGACACACTTCATCGAGCTCGGGGTGGTCGCCGTTGCCCGCGTGCTGACGCTGCATCGAGCTCTCGGTGCCGTAACCCGCCGTGTAGAGCTTCGGCCCGCCCGTCGCCTCCGCGAGGTATGCCGCGAGCCGCTCATCGTGTTGGGGATGCAGCCCATGCGAGAAGGGGTGCGCCGCGAGTTCATCGGTCAGACACAGCGCATGCCAGCGCCGACACACCGCGAGCAGCGAATCGAACCCGCCCAGTCTCTCGTAGAGGCTCATGGCGCCAGCGTGGCGCTTCCACCGGCGATTTCAAACTGCGTCCCCGGAGTCAGGAAGTCGCGATGCACGTACCCCAGCGCGAACTGCTGCCCGTGTTTCACGCTCTTCACCACGCTCGTCACCCAACCCACTTTGCGGTCGCCGATTTTGAGTTCGGTTTTGTACTCGGGCGTCAGTTCACCGAGCAGCAACCGCGAGAGCTTCTTGTTCATCTGCCCGCGGAAGGTCGCGCGCGCGATGACCTCCTGGCCGATGTAGCAACCCTTCTTGTAGTGAATCGCGTGGTCGAGGTTCGCCTCGAGGGGAATCGTCACCTCGGTCATGTCGACGCCGAAGAGCGGCACGCCCTGCTCCACGCGCAGCACCTCGAGCGTCGCCGCCGAGAGCTTCGGCACGTCGCTCAACCCGGCGAGCACGCGCGGCACGTCGGAGCGCTGCACCAGCACGTCGACGCCTCCGAAGAACGAACGCAGCTCACCTTCACGCGGCTGCACGCGCGCGGCGACCTCCGCGGCGTTCGGCCCGATGAACGACAGCACCGCCAATTCAGGCGCGTCGAGGATCTCCGCCTCTTCGCTGATGAGGTACTTGTTGAGGAACTCGCTCACCGCCGCGCCGCGGCCTTCACCGGTGTCGAGCACCACGTCGTTCGCGCGCTTCAGAATGCGCACGTCGCCCACCATCGCGCCCTTGGCGGTCAACATCGCCGCGTAGCAACTGCCGCCGATCGGCAACGCCTCGACGTCGTTGGTCACCATGCCCTGCACGAAACTCACCGCGTCGGGCCCGGTGACCCGCAACTGCTGGCGCGCTGACGCGTCGAACACCGCACAGCTCGTCGTGGCGGCCTGGTACTCGGAGGTGACGGCTTCGGCTGACATGCCGTTACCCTTAACGGCGCACGCCGGGTGACACAACGCGCGTCACTGCCTAAGAGGGCCGCCGTGTCTTCCACCGCACCGTCCCGAGCCGCGATCGGCACCCTGACCGTCTCCTCCGCCGGCCTGCTGGGCCTCGCCATCTACCAATGGCTGGAGCTCATCTCGGTGCGCGCCGGCCATCAGACCGTCTGCTCCGTCAATGACGTCGTCGATTGCGCCAAGGTGTGGAACTCGCCGTTCTCTCACCTGGTGCAGGAAAACCTCGGCATCCCCGTCGCGGGGCTCGGTGTGCTGTGGGGCGCGGTGGCGTTGGTACTGGCGTTCTTCCTCACCCAGAAGCCCGACCTCTTCAGCAACGCGGTGAAGACCTGGGCGCTGCTGGGCGTGCTGTCGTGCGTGACCTTCATCTCCGCGTCGGTGCAGGCGAAGGGCGTGTGCCTCACCTGCCTCGGCACCTATGTGCTGACGGCGGTGTACGCGGTCGGCGCGTTCAAGCTGCTCAACGGCCCGGCGCTCCCGTCAATCGGCGGGCTCGTCAGCGGCCTCGGCTGGAGCCTCGTACTCGCGGTGCCGCTGTATCTCGGCCTGCTGTACCCGGGCTCGAAGACCCCGAAAGAAACCGTCGCGCTGCCGGAGGTCAAGCCCGAGCAGAAAGGCGACCTCGCCGCGATGATCGACAGCCTGCCGCGCGAAGAAGCCGAGGGCACCGCGTGGGCGCGCAACGAATGGAAGAAGTCGGCGACCATCGACGCGTCGATGTTCCCGGTGCACGTGAAGAAGGGGTTGGACGGCGCGCCCGTTCGCATCGTCGAGTTCACCGACATCATGTGCCCGCACTGCGCGCAGTTCGAGAACCTGCTGGGTCAGATTGAAACGATGACCGCGCCCGGCAGCTTCTCGCAGGAGCCCCGGTATTACCCGCTCGACTCGGAGTGCAACCCGGAGATCCAGGGCACCGCGCACGATGGCATCCGCTGTTACGGGGCGAAGCTGCAGATCTGCACCGAGCAGCTCCCGAAGTTCTTCGAGCTGCGCCGTGAATTGTTCGCCAATCAGCGGCAGCTCACGCAGGGCGTGATGCTCGCCACCGCGCTCCGCTTCGGAGCGGACGCCGACACGTTGCAGGCGTGCCTCAAGGCGCCGGAGACCACCGCGCGGCTCAATGAAGACATCGCGTACGCGAAGAAGGCCGGCATCGAAGGCACGCCGCTGGTGTTGCTCAACGGCAAGACCGCTCCGCCGGCGCCGGTGTTTCTGCTGGGCATGATTCAGAGCGGCGGCAACGTCGACATGCCCGCGTTCGCGAAGCTGCCGCCTCCTCCGCAGGCTCCCTGACGAGTGCGCGGAACCGGCCGCCGCTTCATGCGAGCGGCGAGGACCAGAAAATGAGCGACAAACCCTTCAACAACCCTTTCGGCGCGCTCAGCGGCCTCAAGGACGCGCTGCCCTCGCAGCCGCCGAAGCCCGAGAAAGAAAAGAAGGGCCCGGCGCGCGCGGTGGTCCGCATGGAACGCACCGGCCGCGGCGGCAAGGAGGTCACCGTCATCGAGCAGCTCGAGCTCTCCCTCAAGGAGCGCGAACACTGGCTCAAGGAGCTCAAGGGCGCGCTCGGCTGCGGCGGTACCCTCGAGGGCGATTCGCTGGTGCTTCAGGGTGACCTCCGCGAACGCACCGGCAAGTGGCTCGAAAAAAAAGGCGTGCGCAAAGTCATCATCGGTTGATGCGCGAGCTCGTCGTCACCCTGCTGGTCTCCGTCGTCGTGAGCGCGAGCGTGAGCCTCCGCCCCCGCGCGGCGTTCGACGGGGCCTGGCGTCTCGTTCTCCCCGGAGGACTCACGCACTTCGGCGTCATCATCGGCGCGGTGCTGACGGTGCTCACCGCGTGGGTCTGGCTGTTCGTCGGTTCACGCCGCGCCGACGCCGAAGCCCAGTTGCGGATTCTCTGGTGGCTCAACGTCGGGTTCGCGGTGAGCACCCTCTTCATCTGCGGGCACATGTGGCGCATTCGCCGGCGCGCGTTGCGCTGGCGCGATGATCGACTCGTCTGGCGAAATGGCGAGCGCCGCTTCAGCGACATCGCGGCCATCGAGCATCGCCCGCTCAACGGCGTCACGTTGCGCTTCAACGATGGCGAACGATTGAGCATCGACGAGTCTGCGACCCACGCGCTCGCGTTGCTTCAAGCCGTCCACCAGCACCGGCGTTGATCACCACGACAATCGCGCGCGCGTCTCGGCCCATACCCGGTCAATGAACGCCTCGTCGTGCAGCTCCGGGCCCAGCGGCGCGGGCTTGCGCTCGTAGTTCCACGCCTCGCCGCTCTTCGGCTCCCCGCTGGTGAGCAACCACACGCCGGCCTGCGCTGAACGCGCGAGCCTGCTGGCCCCGGGCATCAGCAACGGAGCCAGCCACGGCAACACGTGCTTCCAGACCCATCGCCCGAGAGCGCCGGTGTCTCGCGCGAGGCCGGTGCCCGCCATCATCCCCGGGTCGAAGGTGAGAAACGTCACCTCGCGCTCATGCCTCGCGAACGCCATCGCCGCCAACGTGTCGAGCATCTTGCTGGTCGCGTACCGGTCGGGCCCGCTGAGCTCCGGCTCACCCTGCAGGCTCGCTTCCAGCGTGCGGTACCGCGCTCCGCGGAACCCCATCATCCGCAACACGAACTTGTCGATGTGCGTCTCGCTGCCGATGAACAGCACGCGCCCGCCCTTCAGCTGCGGGAGCATCAACTGCGTCAGGTGCACCGCGGCGAGGTAGTTGACCGCCACCGTCTCTTCGAGCCCGTCAGGCGTGCGGCGGAGCCCTTCCCGATTCTGCACGCCGGCGTTGTTGATGAGCGCGGTCAGCGGCTCCTTCCATTCACGCGCGAACGCCTCGACCTCCGCGAGCGTCGAGAGGTCCAACTTCACCACGCGGGAGCGGGGGCCGAGCTGCGGCGCCACGTCGGGCCGCCGCACCGCGAGCACCACCTGATGAGAAGCGTCGGCGTCGAGCAGCGCCTTCGCCAGTTCGAGACCGAAGCCCTGCGCCGCGCCGGTGATGAGAAAGGTCTTCATGGTATGAACATGAATATGAAGGATCCTTCAGGTTTACGATTCACATTACCCGGCGCCACCCTGGAGCGGCGGATTCGTCAACGAAAACAGCCGCTTCAGGAGCGCTCCCAGGTGACGCTGGAGGCCATCCTCGAGGCCACGCTTCAGGTTCTGACCCGGCAGGGCGTGAAGGCCTTCACCACCACGCTGGTCGCGCAACGCGCAGGTGTGTCGGTGGGCACGCTGTATCAGTACTTTCCCGACAAGCGTTCGCTGGTGGCCGCGCTCACCGTGCGCATGTTGACGCGCATGAAAGACGCCATCGCCGCGGCGAGCATCGCGCTGGCCGGGCTCTCGAAGCGCGACGCGCTCACGCAGATGGTCGTCACCCTGGTCGCCTTCAAACGCGACAATCTCCAATCGGTGCGCGCGCTCAAGGAATCACTCGCCGGGCCCGAAGGCGCGGGGCTGCTGCGCGAGGTGTTCCGCGGCATGCATCAGCTCGTGGAGCCGATGGTGCGCGACCCGCTCGCCGCGCGCGTCCTCGTGGCGGCGCTCGACGGCACCATCGACGCCACGCTCACCGAGGAACCCGAGCTCCTGAGCGACCCGGCGTACGTCGAAACGCTGACGCGCATGGCGCACGCGCTGGCGTGACGCTCAGACGTCGAGTGCCTGTTTCAACGCCGCGACGGCTTCTTCGAGGCGCCACGGCTTCACCAGCACCGCCGAGATGCGGAGCCGCTCCTTGGTCTCGTCATCGAGCTCGCCGGCCATGCCCGACGACACGATGACCGGGAGCTCCGGGCGCACTTCGCGCAACGCGAGCGTGAACTCTTCACCGCTCATCTGCGGCATCGACAGGTCCGTCAGCACCGCGTCGAACCCCTTCGGCGTGGTGCGGAACGCCTTCAACGCCTCGCGCGGGTCGTCGAACACCGACGTGCGGTAGCCGAGCGTCTCCAGCAAGCGCGCCGACACGCGCGCCATGCCGGGGTGATCATCGACCAGCATCAGGTGCTGTCCCGCGCCGGGCCGCGAGCGCTCCTCTTCCACCGCGGGGAGGTAGACCTGAAACGCCGTGCCGCGGTCGGGCGCGCTGTCGACCACCACCGCGCCGTCGTGCGCCTGCACGATGCTCTGCACCACCGCGAGGCCGAGGCCGTTGCCGCTCCCGTCTTTTCGCGTGGAGAAGAAGGGTTCGAAGATGCGGCGCGAGGTGGCCTCGTCCATCCCGTGGCCGGTGTCGGCGACCGTGAGCCGTACCCACTTGCCGGCCTGCAACGGCGGGTGCTTCGAGGCGAACGCGTAGTCGACGTCGGTCGCCTCCAGCGTCACCGTGAGTGTGCCGATGCCGTTCATCGCCTGCAGCGCGTTGGTCGCGAGGTTGGTCAGCACCTGATGAAGCTGGCCCGCGTCAGCCATCACCCGTGGCACGCGCATGCCCATCAGCTCACGAATCTGCACGCCACCCGCGGTGGGCTCGAGCAGCTTGATGGTCTCGCGCACCAGCGGCCCCAGCTCCAACGGCTTGCGCTCGGGAGGCCGGCGGCGGCCGAAGGTCAGCACCTGCTGCGTGAGCTCACGGCCGCGCGCGGTGGCCTGCAGAATCGCCTGCGCGATGTCCGACGACTTGCCGCCGCCCGATTCCTGCAGGCGCTGCGCGTGCGCGTTCACCACCGTGAGCAGGTTGTTCACGTCGTGCGCGATGTGCGAGGCGAGCCGCGCGAGCGCTTCGTTCTTCTGTGAATCAGCGAGCTGCGCCTCGAGGTTGCGCTGGAGCGCCTCCGCTTCGCGCACGCTGGTCACGTCACGCGCGATGGAGGCGATGCGGTACACCTCGCCCGCCTCGTTCATGAACGGCACCATCGAGGTGTTGAACCAGCGGCTCCCGGCGGGCACCTGCAGCTCCTGCTCGTAGAGAATCGGCGCGCGCGCCACGCTCGCCTGCTTCAGCCGCTGCTGCCGCTTGGTGCTCGAGGGCTCCGGCAGCACCTCGTGGGCCGTCTTGCCCAGCGCCTGCTCGCGCGAGACGCCGGTGACGAGCTCGGCCGTGGGGTTCAGG
>JBEHYH010000093.1:0-15696 GCA_048498275.1 Myxococcota bacterium
CGAACCTCACGTCTGCGACTCCGCGTTCGGGCTGCGCGAACTATTCGCGGAAGATGAACGCACCGTCTGGTGTTGCGTGCACCACGCCTTCACTCCCATATGCGCCGTAGTCGGTGACGTGCGGCACGAGCGGGTACGCGGGGTCGAGGTCGAGCCACCGCGCCGTGAGCTGCGTCAGATCGAGTTCGACGGTGCCATAGCCCGCGATCTGATCTTCGTAATGGCACAGCTCGCCGAAGTAGAGCTTGTCGCCGTGGATGACCATCGACGCCGGCTTGATGGCGCCTCCGATGTACTCGAGTTCCTCGCCCGGGTAGACGAGCTCGAGCTGACCGCCGGTCATCGGCACGCGGTACACGCCCACGAGGCTGTTCACGTAGATGAAGCCGTCGTGCACCACGAGCATTCCGCCGTTCTGGTACAGCGAGAAGCGCATCGTCGGCAGCTCCGCGAGCACCGTGTCGACCGTGCCGTACAGCGGGCGGCTCAGGAGGCGGAAACTGTTCTCGGTGGAGCGCACATAGAAGATCGTCTGCGTCTCTTCGTCGACGGCGATGCTGATGATCAGATCGTCGTTGAGATATTGGTTGGTGGCGATCAACAGCGGCGCGCCACGCGACGAGAGCGCGTAGAGCCCTCGCTCGAAGGCGACGAAATACCATTCTCCGTACGCGACGCCGTTGCTCGTCGGCGCGCTGAGGCTGGTCACCCACGGCGTCACCACGCCACGCTCTTCGGTCACCGACGTCACGTCGAAGTGGAAGTCGTCGATGGCGATGAATTCGACGAACCAGGCGCCTCCGTCTGGCGATTTCGCGGCCGCAGAGATGCCACCCACGCGCGTCGGTGAAGAAGAGAGATACGTTGGCGCGCGACCTGCTGCGGCGCTCCACAAGTCGCTGCCGCCATCGCCGTTGCCGGTGGTGAAGAGGTACTCGTTCCCGACGATGTTGCCCGCCTGCCGCTCGCTGAACTGCGCACCGTCCAGCAACACCGTCTGACCGGTCGGCGTGTCCCACGTGAGGCACGGGCCGGCGTCATTCGGGCAACGAAACGAGCGCCGGTTGCCGCAGAACCCCGCAGGGAGCGCCGCGAGTGGCTGAACGAGCCCCTCGGCTCCGCCATCGAGCGCGTCGCGCTGCTTCGACGCTCCGCCACCGCAGGCGCTGAGGGCACCGATGATCATCACTGCAAGCACGTGCTTCATCGTCTTCACTCCTGATTGGGTTCGCCTCAGAAGTGCAGCGCGTGAAGAGTGAGCTTCACGAAAAGCACGCCGCGCCCTCGAAAATCTGAGGAGGCTCGCAGTTCAACCAGTTGAACCCACACGCCCCGACTTCGGGCACGGCCCATGCTTTCGGCGGGCGGCATGAAACGACTGCTCGCGGCGCTGTTGATGATCAGTGGTTGCGGTTCAGAAGAGGCGAAGGTGTCGACGTCGCTCCAGCCGTTGAACAGCTGCGAAGACGTGACGCGCACGGTGAAAGACCGGCTCATCGCGAACATGGAATCGCAGCTTCGCGAGAGCATGAACTCGCAGCTCGAGCACGGGCGCGACTGCAAGTGGATGTACGAGGGTGACGTCGCGTACGCGGGCGCGCTGGGCGGCACACGGAGTGATGCGCAGGCCTCGCCTCCGTCTTCGGCGAACGCGGGCGGCGCGACGAGCTACTCGACCACCAACAATCAGGTGCTCGGCGTCGACGAAGCCGACTTCATCAAGAATGACGCGCGGTATTTCTACGTGGCGGCCGATGGAGCGCTGCAGATCTTCGACGCGTTCCCCCCTGAATCGGCGCATCGCATCGCGCGGCTGCCGCTCGATGGTGACCCGTACAACCTGTTCGTCGCCGATGGCCGCGCCGTCGTGTTCTCGCGCAAGGCCGGCCCGTATTCGTACCGCTCGTGCACGTATGGCTATGACTGTGAGCTGACGGGCGAACCCGGGCCGACGCTGGTGCACTTCGTCGACTTGAGTGACCTGACGGCTCCGAGCGTGACGCGCAGCTTCGAGTTCGGTGGCGGGCTGCTCGCCGCGCGGAGAGTCGGCCGCGTCATCTACACCTCGGTCGGTTTCGGCGACGCGACGGTGCCGGGGCTTCAGACGTGGCCTGACAAACTCAGCTACTGCTTCGAGAGCGCCGACACCTTGAAGGTGATGAGCGCCTGGAGCGCGTTGATGGCGCAGAACCGCGCGCGCATCGAGAAGGCCGACGTGAGCGCGTTGTTGCCGGTGGCGTTCGACCGCTCCAGCGGTGAGAGCTTCGTCGGCCAGTGCGGCGGCTTCTACGCGGCGGGCAGCGGCGCTTCGACGACGTCGGTGTTCGCGTTCGACCTCACCGGCGAGGGCGACGTGGGCACGGCGAGCATCGTCAGCCGCCCCGGAGCGGTGTTCGCGAACGAGCGTTCGCTCTACCTCGCGGCGCGGCTCACCGAGGGCGACGCGGAGCGCTCGGCGGTGCATCGCTTCGCGCTCGAGGGCGTGAACGTGAACTATTCCGGCAGCGCAGACATCGACGGGCACGTCTTGAACCAGTTCTCGATGGACGAGTTCCAGGGTCACCTGCGCATCGCCACGTCGGTGGGTCATGTGCCCGACCCGAAGGTGCACAGCGTGGTGACGGTGCTCGACGCGACAGGCACCGGCCTCACGCAGACCGGCAAGGTCGACGGCATCGCGCCGACGGAAGACATCCGCAGTGTGCGCTTCGTCGAAGACCGCGGCTACCTCGTGACGTTCAAGAAGACCGACCCGCTCTTCACGGTCGACCTCGCAAACCCGAAGGCGCCGCGCATTCAGGGCGAACTGAAAATCCCCGGGTTCTCGACGTACATGCACCCCGTGGGGAAGAACCACCTGCTCGCCATCGGCTTCGACGCCGAAGACCACGGCTCGTTCGCGTTCTTCCAGGGGCTCCAACTGCAGTTCTTCGACGTGACGGAGCCGGCGAACCCGCAGCTCCTGCACAAGGAGACCATCGGTACGCGCGGCTCCGCGTCGGCGGCGACGAGCGACCACCTCGCGTTCAACTACTTCGGTGACCTGCTCGGGTTGCCGATGGCCATCTGCGAAGACTCGAGCGGCGGCTCGTCGTACGGGCGGCTGACCTTCGACGGTCTGCTCGTGTACCGCGCGAGCGTCGAGAACGGCTTCACGCGGCTGGGCGGCGTCGCGAATCAGCAGGCGGAGACGCAGGAACTCTACGACTCGCGCCCGTATTACGAATCGGCCTGCTACCAGTGGTGGAGCAGCAGCACGACCCACGTGCAGCGCAGCGTGTTCATGGACGACGCGGTGTACTCCATCGCTCCCGACGTAATTCGCGCCCAGCGGTTGGACAAGCTCGGCACCGACGTCGCGGTGCTGCCGCTGACCGAGTAACGCCGCTGAAACCCGCAGTGCGGGGTGAGGGCCGCGGAACCAGACCGCACACCACGTGGTTGAGTGCGCAGCATGCTCGCACTCGCAGCCGTCCTGACGCTCGCAGCCATCAAGCCGACCGCCGCCGTCGATGTTGATCATCTCTATGTCGCTGACGGTGACGGCACCGTGCGCGCGTGGAACCGCTCCACCTTCGAGTTCGACGCGCCGCGGACGAAACAGCTCAACGGCGACGGGCTGCTCGCCATCGTGCGCGACGGTGAAACGCTCTGGGGTTTCGACGGCACGCGCGTCTTCACGTGGGACCCTCACGGCGCGTTGTGGACGCAGGTGAAGAGCAAAGCGCCTCCGAACCCGTGTTCGGCGTTCGCGGTCGTCGGAGGAAAACCCGTCGGCACCTGTGGCCCCGGCGTGCATCGCTTCACCGACGGCAAGTATTGGGACGCGCCTGAATTCAAAGACGAGATTCGCGGGCGCGGCTTCGGCGAGTCACCGCACGCCATTGCGTCGAGCGGCAGCGTGCTCGCCATCGGCACCGGCTTCGGTGAATGGGGCGGGCACCTGTGGCTGCTCGACGTGAGCACCGGCGCGTGGAGCAAGTTCTACGACCCGCTCGGCAACGCCGTCGGCATCGCGAAGACCGACAAAGGCTGGCTCGTCGCGTGGTCCATGAGTCACCTGATGGCGCACACGCGCGTTCGTCTTCACGGCGCCGACGCGAAGGAGCTCGCCACCGAAAAGGAGTTCAAGGACCGCTACCTGCGCTCCCTCACGCGCGACGGAGAGGTGGTGCTCGGGCTCGAACAACACGAGCTCGTGAAGATCACCTCGAAGCTCGAGTTCGAGGCGCTGCGCTCCATCACGCCGGTGAGCTACGGCCCTGAACGCAACGCGGTCGGCGTGTCGCCCGGCATCGGCGCGTTCCTCGCCATCGGCGGCGAGCGGTATCTGCTCGCGCCCATTTCAGGAGCACCGCTCGTCATCGGCAAGGGGCCGACCGTTTCGCTCACGGCCCCGGTCAGCGACGCCGGCAGCCGTTGATCAACCCGCCTGGGTCTCGAGCCAGCGACGCGCCTCGTCTTCGTTCGAGAAGAACTTCGTGGCGTCGGCCTGCCCCGCGATGCGGAGAATGAACGACATCGTCACCCGGAGCGGCGCGCTGGCGGTGACGACGGCGACCTTCATCTTCTTCGCCGACGGCGCGTTGTTGAGCGACGCGAAGATCTTCCGCGCTTCGGGCTCGAGGTCGACCTTCCCCTCCATCATCGCCAGCAACGGGAGCCCTTCGAGCTCCGTGCCGGGCGCGATGCGCATCATCATCTCGCGCGCGTCCTCACCCGTGACCTTCCCCGTGGAGACACTGCGAAGAAACCTACGGCCATCTACAAACGACTCAATCGACACCGAAATCGGCACAGCTCTTTCAATTCCGTTCGACCCAACGAAGGCCCTCAGCCTCGTTCGAGAAGAACTTGATGGTTTCCGACGCCCCCGAGAAACGAAGTACGAACGACAACATCACTCGCAGCGGCGCACTGGAAGTGACGATTGCAATCTTCCCGGGATTTCCGTTCTTCCCCGTGTCCGAGTTCATGCTGGAAAAAATCTTCCGCGTCTCGGCGTCGAGCTCGACCTTGCCGTCGAGAATCGACAGCAGGGGCGCGCCTTCGAGATCTCCTCCCGGCCCGGTGCGCGTCGTAATCTGCTTCACGTCGTGCGGCGTGACGCGCCCACTCGACACGCTGCGCAAGTACTTCCGCCCGTCAGCGAACGTCTCGACCGTGACTTGAATCGGCATGCGCGGGCACAGAGCACTCCACGTGCCACGCCCAACTCGCCGGAATGGCTGGTGACTGGCGTGTCTCGCGGTGAGTGAGCCGTCACCCACCGCGTTTCAAAGTTGGAAGCTGATCAACTCTGCGCGGGCGGCGGCGCGGGCTCTTTCTTCTTCGCCGGCGGCATCGCCTTCCAGAGGCCGAACGTCGCGAACGCCTTCCAACCCCACTTGAGCCACGAGACCAGCGAGAGCGCCATCCACAGGCTCCAGGCGAGCATCGCGCCGCGGTACACCAGCATCGGCACCGAGATGACCGTCGCGCGGGGGAACTCGTTGGTGGTGCGGTCGAGGAACCAGCGCAGCAGGAACGCGGAGCTGCCGTTGCCTCCGACCTGCATCTCGGGCTGCCCGAGCAGCCCTTCGTAGACGCTCACGCCGAGAATGCAGAGCGCGACGAAGGTGACGCCCGCGACCGCGAGCTGACGGAGCTGGAACCAGCCCGACGACAGGTCGGTCTTTTCGCGCCAGCCGAGGAAGAGCAGCCACGCGAAGACGAAGCCGATGGCGGCGACGGGCACCTGCGACAACCCGAGCGCGAGCAAGACCCACTGCAGCGTCGAGAGCGGCGTGTACTTCGTGCGCGCCAGCGCGATGGAGACCGCGAGCAGCACCAGCAGGAAGCTCCAGAAGAGCACCGCCGGCCCGAGCCCCGGGCCGCGCACGAAGAGCACCCAGCGGTCATTCGGCACGCGCACCTCGACGTCGGCGTTCACCGTCGGCGTGCCGATGTCGAACTCAGGCGTGCGCCACGAGAAGCCCATGCCTTCGGTCTCGCGCCACTCGAGGACGATCGACTGCGACCCGGGGATGAGCGGAATCGAGACGACGCGGCCTTCTTGACGAATCGGCTGCTGCACGCCGTTCACCGTCACGTTCTGCAGCGCCGCGCCCTCGGGCAACGTGAACGCGTGCAGCCCACCGCGCGAGCTGCGCAGGTTGGCGGTGAAGGTGACCGACGTCGCGCGCGCTCCCGGAGAAACCGTGAGCGACGATTGATCAATCGTCATCGTCTGACCGCGCAGCGCTTCAGGCCGCGCGACGTCGATGGTGACCGTCTCACCGGGCCACGGGTGCCATTCAGGCAGACGCGAACCGCTCGCGTCTTGCTGATGCACGACGGGGATGCCCGAGAGGCCGACATGCCACACCGGGCTCACGTCGAGGCGCCACACTTCGACCCACGGCACGCTCGCCGGAGCGACGAGCGCGATCGGCGCTTTTGAATCCAACACCGACGTCCACGACAGCGAGGTCGAGTTCGCCGGCATGTTCACCAGCGCCTTGCCGCCCGCGACGCGAACATCAGACGAGGTGACCGATTCACCGGGCAGCAACGGCACCTCGAGCACCACCGCGCTGCCGGTCGGCGTCAGACGCGTCACCGTGGTCTCCGCCGTCCATTGCAGGCCGAGGATCAGCGTGCGCTCCACGCGAACGAACGGAGGCAGCGTGCCGACCTGCAACGCGCCGGTCTCGTGCTTCTCGTTCGTCGCCTTGCGCGAGAGCTGGAGGTTTTCGTCGGCGACGCCGTCTTCGTGCAGGCCGTCGAGCGTCCACCCGTCGAGCTTCGCTTCCACCCGGTACGCGCGCAGCGGCAGCGCGATCTGCACCGTGTCGCGGCTGGGGAGCGCGCCTTCCAACTGCACCTGATGCGCGCCGTCATTCACCGCGAGCCACAAGGTGCCGTCGGCGTTGCGCATGATGGAAGCAGCGGGCTTGCCGTCGAGCAACACGGTCTCCGGCACCCACTGCGTCGCGCTGCCGGGCAAGGGAATCGCGGTCTGCGCTCCGGCCAGCACTTCGAGACGAATGCGCAGCACACGCGGCGACGCTTCGAGCGAGAGCCGCGGCGTCGACGCGCAGTTCGGCGCGCAGTCGGGCTTCTCGGTGAGGCGCGCACGCAACTGCTCCAGCACTTCAGGTGACGGTGTCTGGGCGAAGGCCTGCGTCGAGAGCAACGCGAGCAACAACGTCGCCACCGGAGCCGCCGTCTTCGCCGCGCCCTTCAGGAACTTCGGCCAGAAGTTGCCGGGGAAACCCATCATCAACAGCAAGAGCAGCGCGAGGAGGATGACGCGCACGAACGCGAGCACGAAGTTCGCCGCGGGCCCGAGGAAGAAGAACGTGAGCCGCTGATCACGCTGCACGGGCCCGGAGAAGGTGATGTTCACCGGCTCCCATTCCCACCGCGGCAGACCCGGGCCGGTCTGCACGGTGGCGTTCTTGTCGAAGTCGCGCACGTCGTAGCTGCGCTTCTTGCCCGCCTGCTGTTCTTGCGGTTTCGCGGGTTCGTTCTGCGCCCACCCGTTGCCGAGGCTGCCGCCGCGCATCAGACCGCCTTTGAACGCGTTGCCGGTCTCTTCGTCGTAGTCGTTCCTGGTGCCGTCGAGGTTCGCGTAGCCCTGATCACCGGCGCTGCTGCGCGAATACACGAGCGAGTTCTCATTGCTGTATTCCGAATAGCCCTTCACGCCGCCGAGCTGCGTGTACTTGGCGAGCGACGGGTACATCCCGTGGCGGATGTGCTGCACCGCGAACGCGACGAACACGAGCGTGAGAATCGCGACGGCTGAAATCTTCGTGACTCTGAGCAACGTCTTGAACGCGCCGGCCGGCAACACGCGAAAGAGCGCTTCGGCGACGAGCACCACCAGCCACAGGTATTGCGGCACGTCTTCTTCGAGCCACGAGAGCGCGAGCGTCAGCGCCGCGAGCACGCCCCACTTGAGGCCGAAGAGCCGCGCGGTCGCCACGGCGATGATCAACACGAGGAAGATGTCGAGGAGGCTCCACTGGTTGAACCACGTGCCGGGCACGCTGTCGGCGCCGCGCGCGGAGATCAGCCGCCAACCCGGCGGCACGTTCAACGTCGCGCTGACGGAATTGAAATCCGCGTCCCACGAGACAGCCGAGATGTCACCGATGCCGGAGCTGATGCGCGAGTCGGCTTCGAGGCCGAGCGCGCCCTGACGCAGCTCGACGCCCGCGTTGCCGCTGGTGACTTCCTTGGTGATCGATTGATCAGCGCCGCTCGCCACCACGCGGCCGAGGTCGGTGCCGGGCTGCACGTCGAGCCGCCAGCTCCGGTGCAGTTGACCGTAGAGCTTGTCGCTCACCGTGTAGCCCTTGCCGTCGAAGTCGAGCCACAGCGTGCGCTGCAGATTGAGCACGTCAGGCGCGGGGTCGCTGTCGCCGCGGCGGCGCTCGGTGAGCTTGAACTCCTCTTCGGCGCCCACCGCGTACGCGGGGAAACCGCGCCACTCGGGAGGCAGCGTGGTCTGGGTCGGGTCGACCGCATTCACGCCCTCGACCAGCACCTGCCGCAGCGACGGGCGCGCATCGAAGACCCAGATCTCATTCTCGCTCCACGGGCCGTTGGCGGCCGGCCGCTTCATCGATGCGATGGGGCCGTCACTGCGCGCGACGAGCTCGAGCATCCACGTGCCAGGGCGAACCTGCACGCGGAGCCGGCCATCGTTCTCGATGCGAACCGGCAGCGAACCGGTCAGCGACATCGGCACGAACTTGTCGGGCAACGCGCGGCCGAGCAGCACTTCACGGCTCCGGCCCGAGACCTTCAGGTTGATGCGCGTGGTGAGCGTGAGCGGAATTTCGTCGGTGACCAGACGGTGCACGTCGGCCTCGAGATGATCCGTCTCTTCCTGCGTCGCTTCGCGCTGGAGGAACACGCGGCCTTCGCCATCGCGATTCGGCTGCGGCACGCCCTGCCCCTTGAGCGTGAGCGACAGCAACCCGGTGCGCGGCGGAATCTCCAGGAGCTCCGGCAGCGAGTCCCACTGGTAGTCGCCGGTGACGGCGTGTTCGCCTTCCGGCACCAGCACGGTCGGCGTCGCGCCCGAGGCGACGACGATGGCGGGCTTGCCGTCGACCTTCACGTTCTGCGGCCAGCGGCGCTCAGCGCCCGGCAACGCGAGCCACGCTTCGCGGCCGAACACCTTGAAGCTCTGCGTGAAGTGGCCGCCCTTGTCGTCGAGCGTCAATTGCAACCGCGCGGGCCACGTGCACGCGCGCGCGTCGCCCCCCTGCAGAAACGGGCACGTCGCTTCGCGCTCGTTGTGCAGCACCCACGGCGTCCATTCTTTGAGCGGCGCGGGAATGTCTGCGGGAGCGGCGGCAAGTGCGACGTTCGCGAAAAACGCGGCAACGAAGAAGCGGTGCATGGAGGGGCCCCTCGGGGGAGAAAAGACGGCGGGGAAGCTGACACGCTTTGGTGCGTGTGGGTGTGAAATGGTTCCACCGATGAGGCGGCGAATGGTCATCGCGGGTGCCTGCGTGCTGCTCGTGACACTGGTGTTGATGATCCGCAGCGCGCTCGCTCCACGTTGGGACAGCGGCATCAACAACATCCACTACGTCGCGTATTCCGATGGGCCGCAGTTGGTGTTGTGCGCGCGAGGCATGTTCGGAAACGCGTTTCTGAAACGTGCTCGACCGGCTCGGCATTCTTCAAATCACCGACAACGACGTGAGCGAGTGCGTGTACTTCGCGTTCGAGTCCGCTCCGATGCCGGGAACGTATTCGTTGAAGGGCACGGGGAAATTCGTGGTGTCCGGTCGCGGAGAAACGCACTGGTTCTCGTCGCCATCGCCACTGAAGGCGGTGTGGTTCGAGCGCACGTGCTTCTGCCCTGAGACTGAAACGAGCGTGCCGTTCGATGGTGAGCTGATCATCGAATCGATGTCGCCTCCGCGCGGGCGATTGCAGTTCAAAGCGAACGACGTCGCCATCGATGCAAGGTTCTCGTCGTTCGTCTGGGAACAACTCGATGAGCTGCGCAAACGAGAACGCTTTCAACGAATGCTGACCCGGTGAAACTCCGCGACGGAGACGCGACCGAAATGAAACCGGCTTTCTCAGATGTATTTCACCACTCGAGACGATGCTGATGCATCACGGCCGAAGCGCGTCGTTCGTATTCGAGCTTGCGGGGATCGCGTTCGAGCAACGCAGCCGACTCGAGCTGCAGGCGAATGAACTCGCCGCGCGGGTCGCCGCGTTCGATCAACCAGTCGGCGTAGACGAGCCGTGGAGCATCATCGTCTGGGTGTTCCCAGATGTTCTCGAGCAGCGCGTCTTCTTCGGTCGAAGTCACCGCTGGCTTGCACGCGCGATGACGCGGGCGATGGGCGAAACCATCTTCTCGATCTTCGCCGGCGAAATCGGTGACTCACCGAACGGCACGAACGGGTCGGCGACATGGCCGCGGTTGAGTTCGACGCAGAACACCTGCTGCGGGTACCGCTGCGCGTAGACCATGCCCATCGCCGCGGGCGCGAGGTGGTACGTCGCGTTCTCCTTCGCGGGGATTCCATCGCGCGCGTATTCCGCGAGCACGGCGTCGACGAGCTTCGGAGCGGTGCGGAAGCTCCCGTCTTTCGTCGCGCTGATCAGATCGACCACCGGCCGCTCGGGCCACGTCGCGTAGACCTCGGGCACGTAGGCCGCGTGCAGCGCGTTCACGATGTTCTCGTCGACCACTTCGATGCCGACGCTGCGTGGTGAGTACGAGTGGAGTTGAACAGCGAGCCCCTTCTTCTCACCGCAGATGAAGCGGTACGTCTTGTCGACTTCCGCGTGGTGCCGCGCGTGCTGTTCGCCGAGCCACGCGAGGTCATCGGCGTTCGTGATGTACGCGGGCACGGCGGCGGTGAGCCCGTCCTTCACCACTCCGCCGGGCGCCGAGAGCGCCACCACCCGATTCGGGTCGATGAACGTGCGCGGAATCAGGCAGCGCGCAAACACCACGTTGATGCCCTGCTTCGAGAGCGTGCGCCCGAGGTACTGCGCACCTTCCGGCGCGCCGATGTCGGTGTTCACGAAGAAGAAGTGCTCCAACTGCGCGGGCAGCGGGCCTTTCAACTTCGCGAAGACCGCGTCGTAGTCGGCCTTGCGCGTCGCTCCGTGCGGTACGTCGACGAAGAGCCAGCGGTCGGAGTCGGCGTTGAAGACTTCGAACTCGATGAGCCCTGAAATTGATTCGAACATTTTCGGCCCTCACCCCGACCCTCTCCGTGAAGGGGAGAGGGGGTTGGTGCGTTCCCTGACTGCCTCACGCGTACTCGATGCGGATCGTCTCGATGATGGTCTTCATCGCCGCCTTCACCACTTCGTCATCGGGGTGACGAACGATGACGTAGCCGTCGCCTTCGTAATGGTCAGACTTCGGCTGACCCAGCTTCGGCAGCTTCGACTTCACCACCAGCTCGCCGACCTTCGCGTTCGCCTCGCGCACGCCGGTCACGCGCTGCACGCGGCCGCGACCGGCGCCGCGCAGGTACGCACAACCCACCGCGTACTTCCGCTCGAACGGGCCATCGAACGCGTTGTCGACCAGCGCGCGCGCCCACGCACGGTACAGGTCGGCGTCGCTGCCGAAGCACATCATCTCCACGAAGTTCGCGCCGGGAGGCCGCGCCGCGATCTCACCGATGGCCAGCGAGCCATCGTCACGACGGAACCATTCCATGTGCGAGAAGCCCGACTGCAGGCCGAGCGCCTTCACCGCCTTGCGGCCGAGCTCTCGCGCGTCGTCGAGGTCGGGGCCGAGGTGTTGGGGCTGGAGCCCGACCCATTGAATCCACGGGTTCTCGACGACCTCGAGCGGCCCGGGGAAATAACGCGTGATGTTCTCGTAGCAGACCTTGCCCTTCACCATGACGGTGTCGAAGCAGTACTCGCGGCCCTTCAAGAACTCTTCGCCGAGCGTCGGGTTGTCGGGGCGCGGGTGAATCGCGGCGATGACGCTCTGCAGTTCTTCGAGGTTCTTGATGCGCCACGTGGCCTTGGTGCCGGCCCCCGCGGGCGGCTTGAGCACGATGGGGAAACCCACCTGCTGCACGAATGAAATCGCGTCGGCGAGCGAGGTGATCAACTTGTGCCGCGCGCACGGCAGGCCCGCCGCGCGCAACGCGTCTTTCATGCGCGCCTTGTCGCGGAAGAGGTCGGCCGTCTTCGGGTCGGTGCCGGGAATCTTGAAGTGCGCGCGCGCTTCGGCGAGCGGCACCTGCAGCGGCTCGAGCACGCCGACGATTTGATGAATGCCGCCGTAGCGCTTCCGAATCTTCTCGCAGGCCTCGATGAGCTGCGCCGAATCGAACGCGTCATCGACGCGCACGAAGTTCGCGAACGGCTTCGCGGCGGCGCCCGTCGGAGGCTTCTGCACGAGACCGATGAGCCGAACGGCCTTCAACTCCGCGAAGGCCCGGGCAAAACGAAGTGACGCTTCCGCAGGGTACGGGACGACGAACACGACAGTGCGCATGGGCCGCGAAACAGAGCACATCTCCCAACGTCGGACCGAGCGCGAAAGTCGGGCGGTGAGCCGCGCGAGGAGACCGCCCGCCGGCATACTCGTGGGCTTTCAAGGGCGTTTCAGCGATGCCCGGCGAAGCAACGCTCGGACGCGGCGCGCCGAAAAACCCCATGGAATAGGAATGTGACAAACCATGTAGGCAACTGTGGAGGGAGATCGGCGATAACCGCTTTCGCCATGGCCAAAATCAATTCCGCTCCGTCTCCGAAGGCTTTCGTTGAAACCTGGTCGACCGACTTCAAGGCCGCCGTCGAGAAGGCCGCCGGCAAGGACGGCCGCCTCTCGCTGAGCGAAGCGAAGAAGATCGCCAAGAGCGTGACCGGCGACGCGATGTTCGCCGACACGGTCGAGAAGTTCTTCACGCAGACCGGCCAGAAGTCGGCCAGCGTGAACAGCATCGTCAACGACATGAAGGTCTACGCGCAGCGCGCGGCGGAGCAGGCGTCAGGCGGCGACGGGAAGATTTCGCTCACCGATGGCAACAAGCTGCCGAGCGATTTGAAAGACGACTTCTTCTTCCTCCGCGGCAAGACCACGCCGGCGACCACGCCCACCAGCGGCCCGCTGTCGGTGGCCGAGCTGAAGACCCAGCTCACCTCGCTCACCGCCGACATGCTGATGCCGTCGGAGACCGACGCGAAGTTCGAGTTCGTCAACGGCGGCCAGCTCAACGGCGCGCCGGTCGACGCGTACGCGGTGCGCTCGAAGCTCACGCCCATTCACGACGCCACCATCGGCAGCCTGATGTACGTGCCGGCTGGCGAAGAGAAGCTCGCGAACCGCAACCCGTCGACGGTGCTCGATGGTTCGACGTACTTGCAGCACATCATCGACGCGGCCGACCCGAACGACCCTGATTCGCTGGCGCGCGCCGAGCAGTTCAAGACGCTCAAGTCGACGCTCGAGGCGAACCTGACGGACCTGAAGGTCATCCGCTTCGGTGACGTGAACATCTCGACGTTCATCGTCGGCCGCGCGAAGACCGGCGAGCTCGTCGGGCTGCTCACCGGCCAGGTCGAGACGTAAGTTTTTAGAAGCGCCGCTTCATCAAGCCGTGGGGCTCGCGCCTCACGGCTTTTTTTCTGCCGGCGTGACGCGCAGGTGCACCGTCGCCATCGCGATGGGCGTCTCTTCGCTTTCCTGCCAGGCGAACGCGTGGAGCGTCGTCACCCGCCGCCCTGCCTTCACCACCTTCGCGCGCGCCCACGTGTCTTGAGCCTTCGCGCTGCGCAGGTAGTCGATGGTCAGCGTGATGGTCTTCGGCAGCGCGGCCATCGGCGTGCTGGCGATGCTCTCCAACAGCGCGACCGATTCGAGCAGCGCGCCGAGCGTTCCACCATGCAGCGCGGGGATGGTCGGGTTGCCGATGAGATGTTCGCCGAAGCGCATCTTGAAGATGCCCGGCGCGGCGACCTCGACGCCGAGGAATTGAAAGTACGGAATCGCGGCGAGCAACGCGGCGAAGTCTTTCTCTTCAGCGACCTTCTTGAGCGCGGCTTCGAGACTCACAGCAGATGCTCCGGTGCGGGCGCGCGGCCCTTGGTGCTCAACGCGAACGTCGCCGCAGCCGATGCAAACGGGTTCGCTTCGTCATCGACCCACGCGGTGGCGCGCACGAACGCGACGCTGCGGGTGACGCGATGGCACTCCGCCTTCACGAAGATGTCGGCGCGCGCCGGAGGCTTCCCCAGAAAATCGACGCGCAAATCCAAAGTCGCGATCGGCAGCGGCGCGCGCAGCTTCAGGTACACCGACGCGCCGCACGTGGCGTCGAGGAGCGTGGTGATGGCGCCTCCGTGCAACACGCCGGTGAGGGGGTTGCCGACCAGCTTCTCGTTGTACGGCAGCCGCAACGTCACGGTGTTCAACGTCACTTCGTGAAACGCGAGCCCCAACGCATGGTTGTGCGGCACGAACTCCACGATGGCCTGCTGCAGAACTTTCAGCGCTTCGGGGTCGTGGGGCGTGTCGTCCATGATTCGTCAGGCGTCGTAGCGCGGAGCGGGCATGCGGTCTTCGATTCGCCGCACGAGTGTCTCGAAGTCTTCCTTCTTCGCGAAGAGGTGCGCGGGCACCAGCACGCGATGCGTGTCGTCGAGCCAGAGCCCGAGCGTGTCGCGCTTCTCACCCATGCGGCGCAGCTCGCGGACCTCAGACCACCGCACTTCGATGACGCCGGCGCGCGGGCGCGAGATGAGCAGCGCTTCCGGCGTCAGGCGCACGCCCCAGTCGGCGCGCGGGCGAAGGCGCCACAGCCACAAACCGAAGCCACCGGCGAGGCCGAGTGAGAGCCCCGCGCGCAGGATCTCACGTGGCGCTTCCGCGTCGGTGAACCCGGTGACCGCCCAGCACGTCAGCGCCACCGCGAGCAGCAACCCGGCCAGCAGCCACAGACGAAACCGGCGCGGGTGATACGGGAAGAACTCCACCAGCGTCTTTTAGCGCCGCTTCGACGGAGCGCACCTCCGCTCATCGTGAAGAGGTGTTGCCCGCCGCGCGCGCTCCGATGACACCGAAGTCACGAGCCAGCTCGCGACGAACATTGCGCGAGATCACCTCACCCGCGCGCCGCGGCACGCAGGTGCGGGGACCTCGCGAAGAGCGTCACCCAGAACAACGCCTCGAGCACGAGGGGCGGCGCCAGCGCGTCTCCGTGCTCGAGGTGCGTGGCGATGGCGCCTCCGAAGTACGCGACCTGAAGCAGACCGCCGATGAGCGCGGTGCGTGGCACCACGAAGAGCACGGTGATGAAGAGCTGCACGGCGCCCAGCATCGCGAAGGCCGTCGGGGTGAAGCCCCAGCGCGCGGCGTTCAACAGCACGCCCTCGACGCCCGCGAGCTTGGCGATGCCGCTGCCGCCCGTGAGCAACCCCAGCAACACCGTGAGACCGAGACCGGCGCGGCGGAGGTTCATCACGGCACGTGCGTGTAGACGAAGTCGTGGGAGTCGTTGGTGGTGTGCGCGGCGTCGCTCCCGGCGGCGCGGTGACAGCCGGTGCAGATCTGCGCGGTCGCGGTACCCGCCACACCCTCGTCGGGGCCCTCACCGTCGGCCACCAGCCCCTCGGAGCCGTTCTTCGCGGGCGCGCCCAGCGTCGGGTTGCGCTCGTACCAGTACCAGTTCGAGGTGTCGGTGCCGGCGC